>DATCLR010000120.1:0-69905 GCA_036563785.1 Burkholderiales bacterium
TCGCCATAGCGGCGGATGAGCTCAGGGGTCGCCCCGTGGCGCTCGATCATCGCGTTGATCCGGTAGGCGAGCACCCCGAGAAAGACGGGCAGGACGAGCCCCCCGACGAGGAGGATCAGGAGGAGGTGGCGGTGGGGGAGAGACGTGGGCCGTCCCTTCCGGACGCCTTCCGGAACCACGATAATGTTCATAGGCTTTTCATAGTCTAGACCATGGATTGCAATGAGCCTGGGCAGCGCTAAGGGATGGGGGCTGAGGCCGCTATCGGCCTGCCTGCCGGCACATCTGGCCGCCGCGATCAGCGCCCGCGTGGACGAGTTCTCGAGACTCCAGCAAGCCTGGCGGACGCATGTGCCAGAGCCCTTGGCCTCCCACGCGCGCCCGGTTCGCTACGCCGCCGGGCTCCTTTTCGTCCATGCCGACACGCCCGCCTGGGCGAGCCGCCTGCGGCACGAGCGATCAGCCGTGATCGCGGCGCTGCGCCGGACGAACGAGCTGCGGGGGCTGTCCGACCTGCAGGTGCGTGCGGTTCCGCGCGAGGCGGCGCCGGCGCCGATGCCGCCGCCGCGGCGCGGATCGAGCCGACTGTCGCCCCGGGCGGCCCGCATCATCGGTGAGGCGGCCCGGGGAATCGCGGATCCCAAGCTTCGTGCGGCGCTCGAGCGGCTCGCCGCGGCGCGCGAAGCAGCGCCCGAGAAGCCCTGAACCGGATGCCGACCTCCGTGCCGAAACGCGTCGCGCACGGCGCGATGGAGTGGGCCTGCGCGATCCTGCTGCTGGTCGCGACGTCCGCCGAGGCCGCCGAGGACGGCGAAGCGCAGCGGGGGGTCGGGGTTCTCACCGTCGCCGCGGTCGGCGACATCATGCTCGGAGGCACCGCGACACCGGAGCTCGAGCGCTTCGGATACGACTACCCGTTCGAGCGGGTCGGCGAGCTGCTGCGCGCCGCCGACATCGCATTCGGCAACCTCGAAGGTCCGCTCACGGAGCGCGGGACGCCGTACCCGAAGCAGTACGTCTTTCGATCACCGCCGGATCGGGTGGCGCCGGCGCTCGCGCGCGCGGGCTTCGACGTCGTCGCGCTCGCGAACAACCACTCGCTCGACTACGGCGTCGAGGGGCTGCGCGATACCATCGCGGCGCTCGAGCGCGTCGGCATCCGATACGTCGGCGCGGGCGAGAATCTGGCCGCCGCGCGGCGCCCGGCGCTGCTCGAGGCGCGCGGTGTTCGCGTGGCCGTGCTCGCGTACTCGCTCACGTTTCCCGAGGAGTTCTGGGCCACGGCGGATGCTCCCGGCACCGCGTTCGGTCACGAGGAGCACGTGCGCGCGGACGTTGCGGCTGCGCGCCGCCGCGCGGACGTCGTGCTGGTTTCGTTTCACTGGGGTGGCGAGGGGACGACGGAGCTGCGCGACTACCAGCGCAAGCTCGGACACGCGGCGATCGAGGCGGGGGCCGCCGCCGTCCTCGGGCACCATCCGCACGTGCTGCAGGGCGTCGAGCGCTACCGCGACGGCGTCATTCTGTACAGCCTCGGAAACTTCGTTTTCGGCTCCTACAGCCGGACCGCCGTACGCAGCGTCATCGCGTTCCTCGATATCGCAGGCGGGCGCGTGCGCGAGCTGCGGCTGCGGCCGATCAACGTGAAGAACGTTGACGTCGTGTTTCGGCCGCAGCTGCTTCGCGGCGCCGACGCGGACGAGACGGTCCGCACCCTGCAGGACCTGTCGCTCGCGCTCGGAACGGCGCTCGAGAATCGCGACGGCGTCGCCGTCCTGCGGCTCGTCGGGGACAGACGCTAACCGTGTCGGATCGCGGCGTTCTGTGGTCTAATGGCGCGCCATGATTAGACCGCTCGAGCTGTTCGTCGGGCTGCGCTACGTGCGCTCCCGACGGCGCGATTACTTCGTTTCGTTCATCTCGTTCATCTCCATCCTCGGCATCACGCTGGGCATCGCCGCGCTGATCACGGTGCTGTCGGTGATGAACGGCTTCGGAACGGAGCTGCGCACCCGCATCCTCGGTGTCGCGTCGCACGCCACGGTTACCGGGGTCGGCGGACGGCTCGACGACTGGCGGGCGGTCGCGCGGCGCGTGCGTGAGCATCCGGAAGTCGTCGGGGCCGCGCCCTACGTGCTCGGTCAGGCGATGCTCGCGCGCGGCAAAGCGGTGAGCGGCGCGCTCGTACGCGGCATCCTGCCGGAGGAGGAGGCCCGGGTGTCGGAGATCGGCAACCACATGGTCGAGGGCAGCATGGCGGCGCTCAAGCCGGGCGAGTTCGGCGTGGTCGTGGGCGCCGCGCTCGCCTGGAAGCTCGACCTCACGGTGGGCTCGTCCGTGTTCCTCGTGGTGCCGCAGGGACAGGCGACACCCGCGGGTTTCTTCCCGCGTTTCAAGCGCTTCACGGTCGTCGGTGTGTTTCGCATGGACATGTACGAGTACGATTCCGGCCTCGTGCTCGTGCATCTGGACGATGCGGCGACGCTCTATCAGCTGCCGCCTGCGAACGTCAGCGGCCTGCGCCTCAAGCTCGACGTGCTCGATGCGGCGCCGCGCGTCGCGCGCGAGCTCGCGCAGGCGCTCGGGCCCGGGTACGTCGCGCGCGACTGGACGCGCGAGCACGCCAACTTTTTCCGCGCCCTGCAGATCGAGAAGACGGCGATGTTCGTCATCCTGCTGCTCATCGTCGCAGTGGCGATGTTCAATCTGGTCTCGACGCTGGTCGTGATCGTGACCGAGAAGCAGGCGGACATCGCGATCCTGCGCACGCTCGGCCTCAAGCCGCGCAGCATCATGGGCATCTTCATGGTGCAGGGCGCCACCATCGGCATTCTCGGCACGCTGATCGGCACCGCCTGCGGCGTCGCGCTTGCCTACAACGTCGAGGCGCTGGTGCAGCTGCTCGAGCGGCTGTTCGATACGACGTTCCTCGCCGCGGACGTCTATCTCATCAGCGAGCTTCCTTCCGAGCTCCACTGGTCAGATGTCGGAATGATCGCGGGCGCCTCGCTCGTGCTCGCGCTGCTCTCGACGATCTATCCCGCGTGGCGCGCCGCCAAGGTGCAGCCCGCGGTGGCGCTGCGCTACGAATGAGCACGACCGCGAAGGACTACGTCTTGCGCGCCACCGGCGTGGTCAAGACCTACGACGAGGGCGCGTTCAACGTCACCGTGCTCAAGGGCGTGTACCTGCGGGTGACGCGCGGCGAGCAGATCGCCATCGTCGGCGCATCGGGATCGGGCAAGAGCACGCTGCTGCATCTGCTCGGCGGGCTGGACCGGCCGACCGCCGGACAGGTCGAGGTGGACGGCGTCGACATCAACAAGGTGAGCGAGGCCGAGCGCTGCAGCCTGCGCAACCGCACGCTCGGGTTCGTGTACCAGTTCCACCATCTGCTCCCGGAGTTCACCGCGCTCGAGAACGTCGCGATGCCGCTGCTCGTGCGGCGCGGCTCCAGGCGCCAGGCGTTCGAGCAGGCTGCGGCGATGCTCGCGCGCGTCGGGCTCGAGGACCGCCTGCGGCACCGGCCGGCCGAGCTTTCCGGCGGCGAGCGCCAGCGCGTCGCCGTGGCGCGGGCCATGGTAACGCGGCCGCTGATCGTGCTCGCCGACGAGCCGACCGGCAATCTCGACCGCGAAACCGCCGAGAGCGTGTACGAGCTGATGCTCGAGCTGAACCGCGAGCTCCGGACGAGTTTCATCGTCGTGACACACGACCCTGCTCTTGCGAGTCGCATGGACCGCGTGCTGCGGCTGGACGACGGGACGCTGCGCGCCGTCAACTAGCGGCAGGGAAGGGCGCAGGCTGGACCGGCGCAGGGCTTCCGTCATCCTCCGTCCGACTTCTCCGCGCGCTCCAGCGTCGACGATACACCGGTGGGGCAGCGGCGGGCCATGCGCCGCGGACCACCGAAGGGTCGAAAGCGCGCCGGCGCACATCAGGTCGGCCCGGCGTCCGCGCGATCGATGCCGGGCGGCAGCGTACGCCGCAGGGAGCGCCGGCGCTCCTCGGTGCGGCGCGTCCATTGCCGCAGCACCTGCCAGCGCCAGAGCGCACGCATTCCGTAGTACCCGAGCAGCGCCGCGGCGGTCGCGACGACCAGACAGCCGACCAGGAACGGCTGCCACACCCGCGCGAGCTCCGTGCCGAGCCAGGCGAGCGAGAGCTCGAAGTCGAGCGGTTGCGGCGGTGTACCCGTGAGCCGGGCGCCGATGCGATAACAGAAATAGAAAACCGGCGGCATCGTGAGCGGATTGGTGATCCACACGAACGCCGCCGAGACCGGGAGATTGGCGCCGAAGCAGACGGCGAGCAGGGCGGCGGGGACCATCTGGAACGGCATGGGAACGAAGGCCATGAACAGCCCGATCGCCGCGGCCCGCGCGGCGGAGGTGCGGTTCAGGCGCCACAAGTTCGGCTCTTGCAGTCGCCGTCCGAGAAAGCGCAGGCTCCGGTGTCGGCGCAGCCGTTCCGTATCGGGCAGATAACGTCGTATCAGGCGACGGGGCATCGCGTATATAGTCGTGCCGGCGAAAACAGAACAATAACGAGAACGTTCCGGACTCGTGCGCGCGGCGGCGATCGCTTTTCTCGTCGGAGTGCTGGCGGTGCAGCAGCTCGCCGCCTTGCCTTCTCCGTGGTGGGCGCTCGTGCTGGTACCGGCGCTGGTACTTCCGATCCTGCACCCGCGCTGGCTGCTCGCGACCTTCCTGGTGGGCGGTTTCCTGTGGGCCTGGTGGCGCGCCGAGCTGATTCTACAGCAGCAGCTGCCCGAAGCGCTCGAGGGACGCGACCTCGTCGTCGAAGGAGCCGTGGCGGAGCTGCCGCAGCCGGTCGAGTACGGCACGCGATTCGCTTTCGACGTCGAACGCGCAGAAGCGAACGGCGTGCCGCTCAGCATACCGCGGCGCGTGCGCTTGAGCGCGGAAGCGAACGTGCCGGTTCGAGCCGGCGATCGCTGGCGCTTCGCCGTCCGTCTGAAGCGCCCGCACGGCCTGCAGAATCCGGGCGGGTTCGACTACGAGGCGTTTCTTTTTCGCCAGCGCGTGCGCGCGACCGGCTACGTACGCGCCATGCCTGCTCCGGTGTATCTCGGCGCCGCGACGGGGCTGCGCTACGGCATCGACCGCTGGCGAGCGCGGCTCGGCGAACGGATGCGTGCGCTCATGCCGGAAGAGCGATTCGCGGGCCTGCTGGTCGCGCTCGCGAACGGCGATACCGGCGGTCTCGGCGACGAGCAGTGGGGGACGCTGCGGCGCACCGGCACGCTGCACCTCGTCGCCATCTCGGGCCTGCACATCAGCCTGATCGCGGGTGCGGTCTACTGGCTGGTGCGGCGGCTCTGGGCGCTTCCGGCGGCGACGGTGCTCCGGCTGCCCGCGCCGCTCGCCGGCGCCGTCGGCGGCATGCTCGCCGCGACGCTGTACGCCGCGCTCGCGGGGTTCGTGATCCCCACGCAGCGCGCGCTGGTGATGCTCGCCGTGGCGATGGGCGCCGTGCTCTTGCGTCGGCGCGCACCGCCGAGCAAGCTGCTCGCCGCGGCGCTGCTCGCCGTGCTCGTCTACGACCCGTTGGCCGTGATGGCCTCCGGGTTCTGGCTCTCGTTCGCCGCCGTGGCCGTCATCGTTTACGTGATGTACGGCGAGCGGGCAGGGACGCGGCTGTGGCGCAAGTGGGGCTACCTGCAGCTCGCCATCGCCGTCGGCATGCTGCCGCTCATGCTGTGGCTGTTCCAGCGCGTGTCGTTGAGCGCGCCGGCGGCGAATCTGCTCGCGGTGCCCGTGTTCGATCTGCTGGTCGTCCCGCTCACGCTGCTCGGAGCGCTCGCCGTCGGGCTCGGGATCGATTCGGTCGCCGCCTGGCTGTTCGCGGCGGGCGCCGCGCTGCTCGGCTGGCTGTGGCACGCGCTCGCGTTCCTGGCGGATCTCGAGTACGGCGAATGGCTGCAGCATCGTCCGCCCGTCTGGGCCTTCGCGTGCGCGCTCGTGGGCGCGGCGCTCTTGCTCGCGCCGCGCGGCTTTCCGGCGCGCGCCGTCGGCGCGATATGGATGCTGCCCATGTTTCTCGTGCGCCCGCCGGCGCCCGCGCCCGGTGAAGCCTGGTTCACGCTGCTCGACGTCGGGCAGGGGCTCGCCGCCGTCGTGCGTACCGCCGAGCACGTGGTGGTCTACGACACCGGGCCGCGCTGGAGCGCGCGCTCCGACGCCGGGCGTACGGTCGTCGTGCCGTATCTGCGTTCGCAGGGCGTGGCGCGCATCGACGCGCTCGTGCTGAGTCACGGCGACACCGACCACGTGGGCGGCACCGCGTCGGTGCTCGCCGAGCTCGAGGTCGCGCGCATCATCGGCGGTGCGCCCGGCATCGAGGGCGAACCGTGCCGCGGCGGCGAGCAGTGGCAGTGGAGCGGCGTGCGGTTCACGCTGCTCGGACGCGGCGCGGAGACCGGGCGGAGCAACGACGCGTCGTGCGTGCTGCGCGTCGATACCGCGCACGGGTCGATCCTGCTGCCGGGCGACATCGAGCGCAGCGGCGAACGCGCGCTGATCGAACGCGCCGCGGACCTCCTCGCGTCGACGGTGCTCGTCGCGCCGCACCACGGCAGCCGCTCGTCGTCCAGTCCGGAGTTCCTCGAGTACGTCGGCGCACGGCACGTGCTCTTCGCCGTCGGCTTTCGCAATCCGTACCGCCACCCGCATCCTGCGGTCGTCGAGCGCTACCGCGCGCTCGGCGCAAGGTTGTACGATTCGCCTTCCGCGGGCGCGCTCGAGCTGCGGCTGGGCGCGAGCGGCATCGAGGTTCAGTCCTACCGCGATCGTGCGCGGCGCTACTGGTTCGCGCAGCCGGCGCCGCTCTCCGCGCCTTGAGGTTTTCGATGCGTCTGTTAAATTAGCCCCACTTTTCACCCCCGATCGCGCATGTTCGAGCTGATCCAGGCCGGTGGCATCGCCATGTGGCCGCTGATGCTGTTCTCCGTGGCCGCCCTGGCCATCATCGGGGAACGCTTCTGGTCGCTGCAGCGCAAGTACGTGTGCCCGCCGAATCTCATTCCGCAGGTGCAGCAGTGGCTCGAGCGCAACGAGCTCGACGACGCGCGCATCGAGCTGGTGCGGCAAAGCTCGCCGCTCGGGCGCGTGGTGGCCGCCGGACTCGTCAACCGGCACCGCGACCGCGAGATCATCAAGGAGGCGGTGGAGAACGCGGGCCGGCACACGGTGCCCGAGCTCGAACGCTATCTGCGTACGCTCGGCACCATCGCGACCATCGCACCGTTTCTCGGACTGCTCGGTACCGTGCTCGGCATGATCGACATGTTCGCCGGCATCAGCACGCGCGGTATCGGCGACCCGTCGATCATCGCGGGCGGCATCTCGCAGGCGCTCATCGCCACGGCCACCGGTCTCGCCGTGGCGATCCCCGCCGTCATCTTCTATCGATACTTTCGCGGTCGGGTGAGCGAGCTGGTGTTCGACATGGAGCAGGAGGCGCTGCGCTTCATGGAGATTCTGCAGCGCCAGCGCGAACGGAACTGACGCCGTGGACTTCCGCCCCGGAGAAGACGAAGAGCCGGAGATCAACCTGATCCCGCTCATCGACGTGCTGTTGATGACGTTGATCTTCCTCATCGTCACCACCAGCTTTTCGGACCATGCGCAGCTGCAGGTACAGCTTCCCGAAGCGTCGGCGGACCCGAGTCCGGCTCCCGACGCGCTGCGCATCACGGTCGACGCGCGCGGACAGTACTACATCGACAACCGGCAGCTGCTGAACGACAACGTCGAGCTGCTCTATCACGCCATGGCGCAGGCTGCGGGGGACGACAAGGAGCGGCTCGTCGTGATCCAGGCGGATGCCAAGGCGCCGCACGAATCGGTAGTACGCGTGATGGACGTCGCGCGCAGACTCGGGCTGACGCGCCTCACCTTCGCCACGCAGCAGCCCGCCCCGGAAGGGTCGGGTTCGTGAGCGCGGCCGGTACCTCGGCCCGCGGGCACTTCGCCGAAAGCAGCCGGTTGTACCGCCGGCTGCTGTCGTACGCGTGGCCGTACAAGTGGGTGTTCCTGGTCGCCGTGATCGGCATGGCGATCCTCTCGCTCACGTCGACGGCGTTCGCCGCCATGATCAAGCCGCTCGTCGACGACGGCTTCGTCGGGCGCGACCCCCGAACGATCAGGCTCATCCCGCTTTTCATCATCGGCCTGTTCCTCGTGCGCGCGGTCGGCAATTTCCTCGCGCAGTACGGCCTCGCCTGGATCGGGCGGCGGGTGACGTTCGATCTGCGCCAGGCGATGTTCGCGCACCTGATGCGGCTGCCGAGCGAGTTCTACGACGCGAGCCCCTCGGGCGGGCTCGTATCGAAGCTCATCTTCGACGTCGAGCAGGTCGCGAAGGCCGTGACCGAGGCGGTGCTGACGCTCGTGCGCGACGGCCTCACGGTCGTCGCGCTCACGCTGTGGATGCTCTATCTCAACTGGAAGCTGACGCTGCTGTTCGCCGTCGCCACGCCGGTCGCGGCCTGGCTGCTCTCGATCATGAGCCGGCGCTTCCGCCTCACGAGCACGCTGATACAGTCGAGCATGGGCGAGATCTCGCAGGTGGCGCAGGAGGCGATCGGCGGGCAACGCATCGTCAAGGCGTTCGGGGCGCAGGCCGCGGAGACCGACACGTTCCGCCGCGCGAACGAGCGCAACCGCAAGGAGACGACGCGCAAGAGCGCGATCTCCGCGATCGGCGTCAGCCTGCTGCAGCTCGTAGCCGCGAGCGCGCTCGCGCTCGTGATCTACGCCGCTTTTCTGATCGGCGACGTCACGGCCGGAAGCTTCATGTCGTTCGTCACCGCCATGACGCTCATGATGGCGCCGGCCAAGGGGCTCGCGAGCGTGAACGAAGTGGTGCAGACCGGTCTCGCCGCGGCGCAGAGCGCCTTCGCGCTGCTCGACGAGACGCAGGAAGCCGACACCGGCTCGGTGCGGCTCGAGCGCGTGAAGGGGCGCGTCGAGTACCGCCACGTCGGCTTCCGCTACCCCGGGAGCGACGGACCGGCGCTGATCGACGTGTCCTTCACCATCGAGCCCGGGCAGACGGTCGCGCTCGTCGGCGCCTCCGGCAGCGGGAAGACCACGGCGGCCAGCCTGCTGCCCCGGTTCTACCGCGCGACGGACGGCGAGATCCTCATCGACGGTATCAACATCAACGACTTCGCGCTCGCGAACCTGCGTTCGCACATCGCGCTGGTCAGTCAGGAAACGACCCTTTTCGACGACACCATCCGCAACAACATCGCCTATGGCGCGACCGGTCCGATCGACGATGCGCGCGTCGAGGCGGCGGCCCGCGCCGCGCACGTGCTCGAGTTCGCGCAGCGCCTTCCCGAGGGTCTCGACACCCGGGTCGGCGAGCGGGGGCTGGCGCTTTCGGGCGGACAGCGGCAGCGGGTGGCGATCGCGCGCGCGTTATATAAGGATGCGCCGATCCTGATCCTCGACGAGGCGACGTCGGCGCTCGACGTCGAGTCGGAGCGCTACGTGCAGGACGCGATGCAGAAGCTGCGCGAGAACCGCACGACGCTCGTGATCGCGCACCGGCTCTCGACGGTGGAGCATGCCGACTGCATCGTCGTGCTGTCGCGCGGGCGGGTGGTGGAAATGGGCACCCACGCGGAGCTGCTCGCGCGCAACGGCGCGTACGCGGCGCTCTACCGCCAGCAGTTCGCGGAAGCCGCGGCCGGCTGAGCGAAGTGCCGCGCGCCACAATAACAAGCAACGCGCAGATGACTGCCCCAGGAGCGTCCGTACCGGTACTTTCCGGTCTTTGCCCGCGGCTGCGGCACTCCGACCGCTCGACGCGCCGCTGACCGGCCATGGCCCCGATCGAGCGCCACTGGCAGGGCGATACGTTCGTGAGCCGCCTGCTGCTGCCGCTGAGCGTCGTCTATTGCACGGCGGCGGCGCTCCGCCGGGAAATGTTCCGGCGCGGCTGGCGCACCGCGGTGCGCGCACCGGTTCCCGTCATCGTCGTCGGGAACATCACGGTCGGCGGGACCGGAAAGACGCCGCTGGTGCTCTGGCTCGCACGCTATCTCGCCGCTCTCGGCTACAGGCCGGGGATCATCGCGCGCGGCTACCGCGGGCGGGCGCGCAGCTGGCCGCAACTGGTCACCGCACATTCGGATCCGGAGCTCGTGGGCGACGAGCCCGTGCTGCTCGCGCGGCGCTCGGGGTACCCCGTGGTCGCCGATCCGCAGCGGCCGCGCGGCATCCAGTGGCTGCTCGCGCACGAGTGCAACGTGATCGTGAGCGACGACGGGCTGCAGCACTATCGGCTGTATCGGGATCTCGAGATCGCCGTGATCGACGGCGAACGCCGCTTCGGCAACGGCCGCTGCCTGCCGGCGGGACCGCTGCGCGAGCGGCCGACGCGGCTCGAGACGGTCGATGCCGTCGTGACCCAGGGCGCGGCACGCGCGGGCGAGTGGTCGATGCGCCTCGTGCCGACCGGTTTTCGCCGCGTCGCGAATCCCGAGGAGGAGCGGCCGCTCGATGCGTTTCGCGGGCGGCGGGTTCACGGCGTCGCCGGCATCGGCAATCCGGCGCGCTTCTTCGCGCAACTGCGCGCACTGGGCGCGGACGTCGTCGAGCATCCCTTCCGGGATCATCATCGCTTCCGTCCGCAGGACCTCGAGTTCGGCGATGACGCCGACGTGATAATGACCGAGAAGGATGCGGTAAAATGCCGGCGATTCGCCGGGGAGCGTGCGTGGTACCTGGCGGCGGAAGCGGAGGTCGACCCGGGGTTCGGCGAATGGCTGCAGCGGCGGCTGAGGAGCGCGTGAATGGACCGCAAACTGCTCGATATTCTCGTGTGTCCGGTCTGCAAGGGGCGGCTGCACTACGACAAGGCCAGGTCCGAGCTCGTATGCCGCGCCGACCGGCTCGCCTATCCCGTTCGCGACGACATCCCGGTGATGCTGGAGGAGGAGGCGCGCCGCGTGCCGGAAGAGGAGCTGCCGCGATCGTGAGCGCGGCGAGCCCTAGGCCGTAGCCGGCTCCGATCCGTCCGCCGTGCACATCATCATCCCAGCGCGCTACGCCTCGACGCGGCTGCCCGGGAAACCTCTCGCCGATGTCGGCGGAAAGACGCTGCTCGAGCGCGTCTACGAACGGGCTCTCGCGAGCGGCGCGCAGCGCATCACCATCGCCACCGACGACGACCGGATCCGCCGCGCGGCGGAGGCGTTCGGCGCGGACGTGTGCCTGACGAGCGCGGAGCACCGCTCCGGCACCGAGCGTCTGGGCGAGGTCATCGGGCGGCTCGGGATCGGGCCCGAAGAGGTCGTCGTCAACCTGCAGGGCGACGAGCCGCTGATGCCGCCGGCGCTTATTCGCCGGGTCGCCGACACGCTCGTCGCACGTCGCGAGGCGGTCATGGCGACGGCGTGCCACCCGATCCACGACCGCGAGTCGTTCGAGAACCCCAATGTCGTCAAGGTCGTTACCGATGCTTCGGGCTATGCGCTCTATTTCAGCCGCGCGCCCATCCCCTGGCCGCGCGCGCAGTCGGGCGGCGCGCCGGTGCAGGCGCTGCGTCACATCGGCATCTACGCCTACCGCGCCGGCTTCGTCGCGCGCTATTGCGGGTGGGCGGGCTCCCCGCTCGAGGAAATCGAGCAGCTCGAGCAGCTGCGCGTGCTGTGGCACGGCGGCCGGATCGCGGTCTGTATCGCCGACGAGGCTCCGGAGGCGGGGGTCGATACGCCCGAGGATCTGGAGCGGGTACGGAGGTATTTCGAGGGGGGGTGAGGCGGCGCGCCGCGTCGGCGCCCGCTTGGCGCCCCTTCAACGGCATCGGGGAAAAGCGTATGGTCAGAGTGCTCTTCGTTTGCCTCGGAAATATCTGCCGCTCGCCGATGGCGGAGGGGGTGTTCCGCAAATTGGTGGAGGAGGCCGGACTCGCGGATCGCGTCGAGATCGATTCCGCCGGTACGCACGCCTATCACGTGAACGAGCCGCCCGACCCGCGCGCCCAGGCGGCCGCCGCGCGGCGCGGCATCGACATCAGTCGGCTGCGGGGACGCCAGGTGCAGCGGGAGGACTTCGCGCGCTTCGACTACATCCTCGCGATGGACGAGGACAACTACGCGCATCTGCAGGCGCGCTGTCCGCCCGCGCACGCGCACAAGACGCGTCTGTTCCTGGAGTACGCTACGCGTGCGACCACGCGCGTCGTGCCGGACCCGTACTACGGCGGCGAGAGCGGGTTCGACCGCGTGCTCGATCTGATCGAAGACGCCGCGGCCGGTCTGCTCGCGGAAGTCCGCGAGCGGCTCTCCTGATCCCTCGCGGAAGCTGAGCCCTATTCGGGTTTCGGCCGCTGCGACTCGTCGGCGTCGCGACGCGTTTCGACCTGCACCAGAGGCACGGCCGATTCCTCACGCGGCGCGGCGACCGGCTCCGGCGCCGACACAGCGGTCGGCCCGGAGAAGGCGGCGGCGCTTTGCGGTGCCTCTGCCGGACGCGGCGTATCGGACGCGGCGGCAGGCGGCGCCGCAGGACCGTGCCCTGTGGGCTCATGGTGTGCCTCGCCGTTTCCCTTGCCGGGCGCAGGCGCATTCGCCGCGCCTTCGCGCGATGCGGGATGGGACGCCGTCTCGGCGCGGCTGCCGTTCCCTTGGGCTTGTTGAGCCTGGGCCTGTGCCTGGGTCTGGGCTTGCGCTTGCGCGTTGCCGCGACCGCGGCGACCGCGCCGACCGCGACGGCGGCCGCCGCCTTCGCGCGGCGGCGTGCTCGTCGCTTCCGTGCCGGCGGACTGCGCCGCCGGCCGCGCCTGCTGGGCAGCCGGCCGCTTCTGCGCCTCCGAGCCCGAATTCGCCTGCCCCTGTCGCTGCTGCTGCGGACGTCCCTGGCGCGTGCGCTGCTCGCTTCGTGACGCCTGTTGCGGCTGCGGCCGCGCGGCCGCTCGCGACGGCTTGGCCGCGGGGACTTCGGGGCGCGATTCGCGCCGCTCGCCGAAGAGACGGCGAAACAGGCGAGTGAAGAAGCCCTCGGGCTTCTTGGGCGGCGGGGGCGGCGCCACGGGATGGAGCAGCGGTCCGATGACGGGTGTCTCGGCCGCCGGCGTCGGGCGGCTCGGCGCTTCCTCCTTCTTTTCCTCGAAGTCGACGCGGCGGATCTCGTAGCTCGGCTTGTCCGCCTCGGCCTCGTACTCGTCCATGCGCAGTCGGCGGATGCGATAGTGCGGCGTCTCGAGCGTCTCGTCGGGGATCACCATGATCGGTGTCCCGATGCGCGACTCGATCGCGTTCAGCTCGACGCGCTTCTCGTTGAGGAGATACGTCGCAGTCGGCAACGGCAGGTGCACGTGCACCGCCGCGGTGTTCTCCTTCATCGCCTCCTCCTGGATCATGCGCAGCACCGAGAGGGCGGAGGACTGCACCGACCGGATATGGCCCGTGCCGTTGCAGCGCGGGCACACGAGGCTCGAGGACTCGTTGAGCGAGGGCCGCAGGCGCTGGCGCGACATCTCGAGCAGCCCGAAGCGGGAGATGCGGCCGACCTGCACGCGCGCGCGGTCGTGCTTGAGCGCCTCGATGAGGCGGTTCTCGACCTGACGCTGATGGTGCATCGGCGTCATGTCGATGAAGTCGATGACGATGAGCCCTCCGAGGTCGCGCAGCCGGAGCTGGCGGGCGATCTCCTCGGCCGCCTCGAGGTTCGTGTTGAGCGCGGTTTCCTCGATGTCGGCGCCCTTGGTCGCGCGCGCCGAATTGATGTCGATCGTGACCAGCGCCTCGGTCTTGTCGAACACGAGCGAGCCGCCGGACTCAAGCCGGACCTCGCGAGAAAACGCCGTCTCGATCTGGTGCTCGATCTGAAAGCGCGAGAAAAGGGGGATCTCGTCCTTATAGAGCTTCAGGCGGTCGAGCCACTGCGGCGCCACCTGCTCCATGAACTTGCGCATGCGCTCGTAGATCTCGGGGTTGTCGACCAGCACCTCGCCGATGTCCTGGCGCAGGTAGTCGCGGGTGGCGCGCACCACCAGGTTGCTTTCCTGGTAGATCAGGAACGGAGCCGGGCGCTCGGCGGCGGCCTTGGTGATCGCGTCCCAGAGGTTCACCAGGTAGTCGAGGTCCCACTGCAGCTCCTCGACCGAGCGGCCGATGCCGGCCGTACGGGCGATGAGCGAATAGTCCTCGGGCACCTTGAGCTGGGCCATCGCCTCGCGCAGCTCCGCCCGGTCCTCGCCCTCGATGCGGCGCGAAATCCCGCCGCCCTTGGGGTTGTTCGGCATGAGGACCAGGTAGCGTCCCGGGAGGCTGATAAAGGTCGTGAGCGCCGCACCCTTGGTGCCGCGCTCCTCCTTGTCCACCTGGACGACCAGCTCCTGGCCCTCCTTAATGACATCCTTGATCCGGACTTGGCTCACCGGGGTCTTCTCGTCGTACCCCGTGAAATAGGTGCGCGAGATCTCCTTGAGGGGCAGGAAGCCCTGACGTTCGGTGCCGTAGTCGACGAACGCCGCCTCGAGGCTCGGCTCGACGCGGGTTACGCGCGCTTTATAGATGTTTCCTTTCTTGAGCTGGTAATTGGAAGATTCGATATCGAGATCGAGGAGCTTTTGGCCGTCCACGATCGCGAGCCGCAACTCTTCGGGATGAGTCGCGTTAAAAAGTATTCTTTTCATTGTAAAATCCCCGACGCCTCGGGAATCGGCCGGGCATGAGAGCGGTGGTGCTCCGCGCACCACGCGGAAGTAAGCGGCACGGCGTCCAAAACAGACGGGCGCTCAACCTACCGGCGGTAATCCTTCAGCGTCTTATCGCTGTGCGCCCCTACTGGACAGGGGTGAGGGACGCGAAACCCTGTGTACCCGGGAGGCTTGCGCGAGAGCGGGAGTCATGGCGCTGCGGCGTGGCTCACCGGGCGGTACCGGACAACCTTGCCCGATACGAAAACGTTCTGACTGACGGCATTCGGGAGCCGTTCGCTGACCCGCCATACCGTAGCGAAAATACAACCGCACTATATCAATGAAGGCCCGGAGCGGCAATGAGCAGCGGCCGGTTACCACGGTGAGCACGGATCGCGACGAACAGGGTGTGCGCTACGTCGACATCGACGACGCGCGCGCCGGGCAGCGGCTCGACAACTTCCTGCTCGGGCAGCTGAAGGGCGTTCCCCGAAGTCACGTCTACCGGGTGCTGCGGCGAGGCGAGGTGCGGGTCAACCGCCGCCGCGCCGGGCCGGATTACCGCCTTCAGGCCGGCGACCGGGTGCGCATCCCGCCGGTGCGGATGCGCGCCGCGCCCCCGGCGGTGCGTCCCGACGCGTTCGAATGGCTGCGCGACCGCATCATCTACGAGGACGACGATCTGCTGGCGCTCGACAAGCCCGCCGGACTCGCCGTGCACGGCGGCAGCGGCGTCGCGGTAGGGCTGATCGAGGCGCTGCGCAGTCTCCGCCCGGACGCGCCGGGCCTCGAGCTGGTCCACCGGCTCGATCGCGACACCTCCGGCTGCCTGCTGCTCGCCAAACGCCGGCCGGCGCTGCGCGCGTTGCACGCGGCGCTGCGGGAAGGTCGGGTCGAGAAGCGATATCTGGCGCTCGTGCAGGGGCGCTGGCGCGGCGGCACCCGGCGAATCAGCGCACTCCTGGGGGCCGAGCGGCGCGGCGGCGAGTGGCGCGTCGAGGTGGACGAGGCCGGGCGGGCGGCGGAGACCGCATTCACGCCGAGGGGTCATTACGGGCCCGCGACACTCATGGAGATCCTCCTTTATACGGGCCGCACCCACCAGGCCCGCGTGCACGCCGCGCACGCCGGCCATCCGATCGCCGGCGACGACAAGTACGGCAGCCGCGACTTCAATCGCGAGCTGCGCCGCCTCGGGCTGCGGCGGCTGTTCCTGCACGCCGCGCGCGTTCAGTTCGCGCATCCGACGTCCGGGGCTAGAATCAGGCTCGAGGCCCCGCTTCCCCGGGAACTGAACGCGATTCTGGAGCGACTGCGTGAGCAGCCGGCCGTATGACCTGATCGTCTTCGACTGGGACGGGACCCTCATGGATTCCGCCGCCAAGATCGTGCGCTGCTTTCAGGCGGCGGCGCGCGACGTCGGCGTGCCGGCCCCGGAAGACGCCGCGGTGCGCAACATCATCGGCCTCGGCCTGAAGGACGCGCTCGATACGCTCCTCCCGGGAACGGACGACGCCACGCGCTGCGCCCTGGCCGAACGCTACCGCCACCACTTCCTCGAGCTCGACACGACCGAAGCCCGGCTCTTCCCGGGGGTGCTCGAGGGGCTCGCGCGGCTGCGCGAAGCCGGCTTCCGGCTCGCCATTGCCACGGGGAAGGCCCGCCGCGGCCTCGAGCGGGCGCTCCGCGAGACGGCGATCGGACACTACTTCTGCGCCAGCCGCTGTGCGGACGAGGCCTTTTCGAAGCCGCATCCGCAGATGCTGCACGACATCCTCGCGTGCACCGGCACGCCGCCCGAGCGCGCGCTCATGGTCGGGGACACGACGTACGACCTGCAGATGGCGGCCGCGGCGGCGGTCGGGGGGCTGGCGGTGAGCTACGGCGTGCACGAGCGCGAGCGGCTGCTCGCGTGCAACCCGCTCGCGTGCCTCGACTCCTTTCCGCAGGTGTGCGCGTGGCTGGAGAGCGCCTGATCTGCGCGGCGGAGGCACTCACGGAGGGCGGCGACGGCGTACGCTTCACGGTGACGCACGGCGGGGAGGAGGCGCCCGCCTTCGCGATCCGGTACCAGGGGCGTGTGCACGCGTACCTCAATCGCTGTGCGCACCGCCGCGTGGAGCTCGACTGGGAGCCCGGCCGCTTTTTCGATCGCGAGCGCCGGTTCCTGATCTGCGCGACGCACGGCGCGCTCTACGAACCGTCGAGCGGGCGCTGCGTCGCCGGCCCGTGCGCGGGGCGCGGGCTGGTCAAGCTCGAGGTGCTCGAAAAGAATAACGCTGTTTTTCTGGTGTCCGAGGACACAACGGAGCGGTGACGGTGGACGACAACGGCAAGAGCGAGACCATGACGGCATCCGGCGGCGGGCGCCAGCCGGGCTGGGAGCGCGAGGTGCTCGAACGCCTCGCATTCGCGACGCTCGCCGAGCAGCGCCGCGCGCGCCGCTGGGGCATCTTCTTCAAGCTCTTCTTCGCGGTGTACCTGCTGGTGCTGCCGTTCCTCCTGCTCGGTCCCCTCTTCGAGGGGCGCCCGCTCGCGGCGCGCTATACGGGCGTCGTCGACCTCGAAGGCACGATCGCTAGCGACACGCTCGCGAGCGCCGAGAACGTGATCGCGAGCCTGCGCCGCGCGTTCGAGGACGAGCGCACGGCCGGCGTCATCGTGCGCGCCAACAGCCCCGGCGGAAGCCCCGTCCAGGCGGCGTACATCTACGAAGAGATCAGGCGGCTGCGCGCGAAGTATCCCAAGAAGCCGCTCTACGCGGTGGTTACCGACGTGTGCGCGTCGGGTTGCTACTACGCGCTTGCCGCAGCCGACAAGATCTACGCCGATCGCGCGAGCATCGTGGGCTCGATCGGCGTGCTCATGAACGGCTTCGGCTTCGTCGAAGCGCTCAAGAAGATCGGCGTCGAGCGCCGGCTGCTCACCGCGGGCGAGCACAAAGGGTTCCTCGATCCGTTCCTGCCGATGACGGCGCAGGACCGCCGGCACGCGCAGCAGCTGCTCGATCGCGTGCATCAGCAGTTCATCGAGCGCGTGCGCGAAGGGCGCGGCCAGACGCTGAAGGAGTCGAAGGAAATCTTCTCGGGATTGTTCTGGACCGGCGAGGACGCCCTCAAGCTCGGTCTCGTGGACGAGCTCGGAAGCGTGAGCTACGTCGCGCGCGAAGTGATCGGAGCGGAAGACCTCGTCGATTTCACGCAGCGCGAGAGCGTGCTCAATCAGTTCGCGCGCCGCATCGGCGCCGGCGCCGGCGAGGTGCTCGGCGCGCAGCTCTTCGGGCGTCTGCCGGCGATGCAGTAAGGCGCCGGTGGACGCCGGCCGGCGGCAGAGCGCGAGGCGCGCGGCGAACGACCGCGCGATTCGCGTATGAACCGCCGCTCGCCGCGGCTCAAATCACCGCAACCCCTTCGTTCTCCAGCATGCGCACGAGCCGTATCAGCGGCAGCCCGATGAGCGCGGTCGGATCGTCGCCTTCGAAACGCTCGAGGAGCGCGATGCCGAGCCCTTCGGAGCGCACGGCGCCGGCGCAGTTGTACGGCTGTTCCTTGCGGAGGTAGTTCTCGATCTGCTGGTCGGTGAGCCGGCGGAACTGAATGCCGAACGGAACCACTTCGCTCTGCACGCGTCCCGTCGCCGTGTTGAGCAGTGCGAGGCCGGTATAGAGCACGACCTTGCGCCCGGAGGCCGCGCGCAGCTGCTGCACCGCGGTTTCGTGGTTCCCGGGTTTGCCGACGATCGCGCCCGCGTACACCGCCGCCTGGTCGGAGCCGACCACGAGCGCATCGCGCGCATGGCGGCCGACGGCTCGCGCCTTGGCGACCGCCAGGCGTTCGACGAGCGCCTGCGGGCTTTCGCCCGGGAGCGGGCGCTCGTCGACGTCGGGCGAGGCGACTTCGAACGGCAGGCCCAGGCGGGCGAGCAGATCGCGGCGATAGGGCGAGCTCGAGGCGAGAATGAGGCGAATGGACATGCGACGAAGGCTCGGGGTTCGACTCGGGAGATTATCGCCGACTCGCGCGCCGCGTGCCGCGGCGAGCGGCGGACGAAAAGATCTGTTTTGACACGTGTTTGCGGCGACTATATGATGCGCGCCGAATGCTTGGCAGCTGGTCAGCGACCATCGACCCGATCCAGCTGGCCGATCAGGGTGCTCGCCTGGCGGGCGAGCTTCCCATCAAGGGGATGTCGCGGCTGGTCGAGATGTGCCTGGACGACGAGGGGACCATCCGCGTCGACCTGCAGTTCGCTCGCGGCTCCCCGGACGGCCTGCGCGTCATGCGCGGGACGCTCGACGCCCGGGTTCATCTCACCTGTCAACGCTGCATGGGCCGCATGACGGCCGAGCTGCATGCGCGGCCGCAGGTGGTGCTGCTGCGTCCCGGCGAGCGGGAGGATCTGCTCGCCGAGGGCGACGCGGTCGTGATTGAGCGGCCCGTCACGGTAGGCGCTCTGGTCGAGGACGAACTGCTGCTGGAGATGCCGATGGTTCCGATGCATCCGCCGGAGGAGTGTCCGGCGGCACCGCAGGGCCCGCATCCCGCGGCGCCGGCGGGCACGCGACCGAACCCCTTTTCCGTGCTACAAAAGTTAAAGCGCGCGGATCGATAGATCCGGCGAGAACAGCAACACCCGAGGAGCCACCATGGCAGTACAGAAGAGCCGAGTAACGCCATCGCGGCGGGGCATGCGTCGTTCGCACGACAAGCTCGCCAAGCCGACGCTCTCCGTCGACAAGACCAGCGGCGAGCTTCACCGGCGCCACCACATCACCCGTGACGGGTACTACCGCGGCCGCAAGGTCATCGAGACCAGCGAAGAGTCGGCCGAGTAAGCGCTGTTTCCGCCGAAGGAGCTGATGCTTGATCGCCGTTGCGCTCGACGCGATGGGGGGCGATTACGGTCCCTCGGTCGTCGTGCCGGCTGCGCTGTCGGTCCTCGCGAGTGACCCGAACGCGGCGCTGATTCTCGTCGGCCGGCGTGAGCAGGTGCTCGAGGAGCTCGCGCGCCACGGCGCGAGGGAGAGCGAGCGCCTGCGCGTGCAGCACGCGCCGGAGGTCGTCGCCATGGACGAGCAGCCGGCGCAGGCGTTGCGCACGAAGAAGGCCTCCTCCATGCGCGTCGCGATCGAGCTCGTGAAGCAGGGGGAGGCGCGCGCGGCGGTGTCGGCCGGCAACACCGGCGCACTGATGGCGACCGCGCGCTTCGTCCTCAAGACGCTCCCGGGCATCGATCGTCCCGCCATCATCCGCACGCTGCCGTCGCTGCGCGGCCACACGCACGTCCTCGATCTCGGTGCGAACGTCGACTGTTCCGCCGAGCAGCTCGTGCAGTTCGCGATCATGGGGTCTATTCTGGTTACGGCGATGGAGGGTAAGCCACGGCCGCGCGTCGGGCTGCTCAACGTCGGCCAGGAAGACATCAAGGGCAACGAGACGGTGAAGAAGGCGGCGGAGCTGCTGCGTGCGAGCAACGTCAACTACGTCGGCTATGTCGAGGGCAACGACATCTACATGGGCGACTTCGACGTGGTCGTGTGCGACGGCTTCGTCGGCAACATCGCGCTCAAGACGAGCGAGGGCCTCGCGCAGATGATCAAGCAGTTCATGCGCGAGGAGTTCACGAAGCACTGGGGGCGCAAGCTCGCCGCGTTCGCCGTCGCGCCGGCGCTGCGCGCGCTCAACCGCCGGCTCGATCCGCGGCGGTACAACGGCGCGACCTTCATCGGCCTGAACGGAACCGTGATCAAGAGCCACGGCAGCGCGGACGCGCTGGCCTTCGAGTACGCGATCCGTGAAGCGCTCTCCGAAGTCCACCACGAGGTGCCGGAGCGGATCGGGCGCGAGCTGGTCGGCCTCCTCGGCACGGGTCAGGTAGCATGACATATTCCCGCATCGCCGGGGTCGGCAGCTATCTGCCGGCCAAGGTGCTCACGAACGCCGATCTCGAACGCATGGTCGACACGTCCGACCAATGGATCGTCGAGCGCACGGGCATCCGCCAGCGCCACGTCGCGGCCGAGCACGAGACGAGCTCGACCATGGGGCTCGAGGCGTCGCGGCGCGCGCTCGCCATGGCCGGGATCGACCCGAAGGATCTCGACCTCATCATCGTCGCGACGACGACGCCCGATCTGGTGTTTCCCGCGACCGCCTGTCTCGTGCAGCGGGCCCTCGGCGTACACGGGTGCCCGGCGTTCGACGTTCAGGCCGTCTGCTGCGGCTTCGTGTACGCCCTGGCCGTGGCCGACAAGTTCATCCGCTCTGGCTCGACGCGGCGCGCGCTCGTTATCGGGACCGAGACGTTCACCCGCATCCTCAACTGGCAGGACCGCAGCACCTGCGTGCTGTTCGGCGACGGCGCCGGCGCGGTCGTGCTCGTGGCGTCCGACGAGCCCGGCATCCTGTCGTCGCACCTGCACGCGGACGGCGCCTACAGCGATATGCTGTGCGTGCCGTCGGGCGTATCCAGGGGCTACGACAAGATGCGCGCCGGCGAAGCCTACGTGCACATGGTGGGCTCGGAGGTGTTTCGCGTCGCGGTCAACGTGCTCGGCAAGGTCGTCGACGAGGCGCTCGAAGCGAACGGCATGCAGCGCAGCGACATCGACTGGCTCGTGCCGCACCAGGCGAACATCCGCATCATCGGGGCCACCGCGAAGAAGCTCGGGCTGCCGATGGAGCGCGTCGTCGTAACCGTCGACCGACACGGCAACACTTCGGCCGCCTCGATCCCGCTCGCGCTCGACGAGGCGGTGCGCGACGGGCGTATCAAGCGGGGCGACACCGTGCTGCTCGAAGGGGTCGGCGGCGGCTTTACCTGGGGTTCGGTCCTGTTGAAGTATTGAACGTTCCCGAAGCCGCGATGCCGGCGGACGATGCGGACGGAGGTACGAGCATGCACCCGTTCCGTTCGCAGGCAGCGGCGCTCAACCGCGGTTCGAACGCAACATGAAATTCGCATTCGTTTTTCCCGGACAAGGTTCGCAGTCGGTCGGCATGCTGCGCGAGCTCGCGGCGGAGCACCCTGAGGTCGAGCGCACGTTCGCGGAAGCGTCGTCCGCGCTCGGCTACGATCTGTGGCGGACGGTTTGCGAGGGGCCGGAAGAGCGTCTCGCGCAGACCGAGGTGACGCAGCCGGCGATGCTCGCCGCGGGCGTCGCCGTCTGGCGTGTGTGGTGCGCCACCGGCGGCCCGGAGCCCGCCGTCATGGCGGGGCACAGCCTCGGCGAGTACAGCGCACTCGTGTGCGCGGGCGCACTCGAGTTTCCGGAAGCGGTGCGCCTCGTGGCGGATCGCGCGCGCTTCATGCAGGAAGCAGTGCCGGCGGGACACGGCGCGATGGCGGCGATCCTGGGCCTGAGCGACGATGCGGTCGCGGCGGTTTGCGCGCAGGCCGCGCAGGGCGAGGTGCTCGAGCCGGTCAATTTCAACTCGCCGGCGCAGGTCGTGATCGCCGGCAGCCGCGCCGCGGTCGATCGCGGGATCGAGCAGGCGAAGGCCGCTGGCGCGAAGCGCGCGGTGCTGCTGCCGATGAGCGTCCCGGCGCACAGCTCGCTCATGGCACCGGCCGCGGCGCGGCTCGGCGAGCGCTTGCAGGGTGTGGCGCTGCACATGCCGCGCATCCCGGTGCTGCAGAACGCGACACTCGCGACGGCCGCCGACGTCGAAGCGATGCGCGAGGCGCTCGTGCGTCAGGTCGCGTCGCCGGTGCGGTGGGTGCAGACGGTGGAGCGGCTCGTGGAAGCCGGCGCACGCGCGCTGGTGGAGTGCGGGCCCGGCAAGGTGCTGACCGGCCTGAACAAGCGCATCGCGCGTGATGTTGAGTGCCTGGCGATTCAGGATCCGGGAACGCTCGCGGAGGCGCGCGCCCGCCTGGGGGCGGGTGCGGCATAGGAGGCAAGCATGTCTTTGGCGAACGAAATTGCGCTGGTGACGGGGGCGAGCCGGGGGATCGGGCGCGCGATCGCGCTCGAGCTCGGGCGGCAGGGCGCGCGCGTCATCGGCACGGCGACTTCGAGCGAAGGTGCGGAAAGTATCTCGAATGCATTGAAGGAAAAAGGAATTAACGGGGAAGGCCGGCTGCTCGACGTCACGGTTCCCGAGAGCGTGGAGGCCCTGATCGCCGATCTGGAAAAGTCCGTCGGATCCCCTACCATCCTCGTGAACAATGCGGGCATCACGCGGGACGGGCTGCTCGCGCGGATGTCGGAGGCGGACTGGGATGCGATCATGGAGACGAATCTCAAGTCCGTCTACCGTCTGAGCAAGGCGTGCCTGCGCGCGATGATGAAGGCACGGAAAGGCCGCATCATCAACATCACGTCGGTGGTCGCGGCGACCGGCAATCCGGGACAGACCAACTACGCCGCCGCGAAGGCCGGCATCATCGGTTTCACGCGCGCGCTCGCGCGCGAGGTCGGAAGCCGCGGCATCACCGTGAATGCGGTGGCGCCGGGCTTCATCGACACCGACATGACGCGCGCGCTGCCGGAGAACGTACGCGAGGGGCTGCTCGGGCAGATTCCGCTCGGACGTCTCGGCACCGCGGAGGAGGTCGCGTACGCGGTCGCGTTTCTCGCGTCGCCGCAGGCCGCGTACATCACGGGCACGACGCTGCACGTGAACGGCGGCATGTACATGAATTGAGGAAAGTCCGTCGCTGGACGGGTTTACACAAACGTGCTAAGTATGCGCCGCGTAAGGCCGCGGGGCGGTTGAGGTAAAAAGCGGCGCTGAATAATTGCGGAGCACCGGCCGCCCACTCGCATCCCGTGCGGCGCGCCGGAACGAGTCATACATCGGAGGAAAAGTTTGCCATGAGCAGTGTAGAGGAGCGCGTCAAGAAGATCGTGGTCGAGCAGCTGGGGGTCAACGAAAGCGAGGTCACCCCGGATGCCTCGTTCGTGGACGATTTGGGCGCGGATTCGCTCGACACCGTCGAGCTGGTGATGGCTCTCGAGGAGGAGTTCGACTGCGAGATCCCCGACGAGGAGGCCGAGAAGATCACGACGGTGCAGCAGGCGATTGACTACATCAATTCACACCTCCGCTGATCCCTCTTCGTCAGATCCGCGGACTCCGTAGTCGTCGCCGGATGGCTGCGAGTTCCCGGAGCAACGCAAACACATCGAACCGCAACGCACGCGAGGGCTGAATCGCTTGGCTGGACGGCGCGTCGTCATTACCGGGCTCGGCATCGTTTCGCCGCTCGGCCTCGGTCTGAAGCAAAACTGGGAAGCGGTCCTCGCGGGCCGCAGCGGCATCGGCCGCATCACGCAGTTCGACGCTTCGGGCTATCCCTGCCAGATCGCGGGCGAGGTCAAGAACTTCGACCCGACGGCGTACCTGAGCGAGAAAGAAGTGCGCCGTACCGACCGCTTCATTCATCTCGGAATCGCGGCCGGCACGGAAGCGCTCAAGGACTCGGGACTCGAAGTGACGGAAGCCAACGCCGATCGCATCGGCGTACACATGGGTTCCGGGTTCGGCGGCATCGCGACCGTCGAGCAGACGACGCTCCTCGTTCACCAGAAGGGGCCGCGGCGGGTTTCGCCGTTCTACGTGCCGAGCTCGATCATCAACATGATCTCCGGCAACCTCTCGATCATGTACGGGCTCAAGGGGCCCAACCTCGCGATGGTTACGGCGTGCGCCACGTCGACGCACGCGATCGGCGATGCCGGCCGGTTGATCGAGTACGGCGACGCGGACGTGATGATAGCGGGCGGCGCCGAAGCCACGGTGACGCCGGGGAGCATCGCCGGCTTCTGCAGCGCCAAGGCGCTGTCCACGCGCAACCACGACCCCGAGGGGGCGAGCCGGCCGTGGGACGTGGAGCGGGACGGATTCGTGCTGAGCGAGGGCGCCGGCGCGCTGGTGCTCGAGGAGTACGAGCACGCTAAGCGGCGCGGCGCGCGCATCTACGCCGAGCTGGCCGGCTTCGGCATGAGCGGCGACGCCTTCCACATCACCAGCCCGCCGGAAGGCGGTGAGGGCGCGGTGCGCTGCATGCGCGCGGCGCTGCGCAACGCGCGCCTCGATCCGGGCGACGTGCAATACGTGAACGCGCACGGCACCTCGACGGAGGTCGGCGACATCGCCGAGACGATCGCCATCAAGACCACGTTCGGCGAGCACGCGCGGCGGCTGGCGGTCAGCTCGACGAAATCGATGACCGGTCACCTGCTCGGCGCCGCGGGGGCGGTGGAGGCGGTTTATACCGCGCTCGCGGTGTATCACCAGATTGCGCCGCCGACGATCAATCTGACCAAGCCCGACCCGCAGTGCGACCTCGACTACGTGCCGGGCAGCGCCCGCGAGATGCGGATCGACGCGGCGATCTCGAACTCCTTCGGCTTCGGCGGTACGAACGGGACGCTGGTCTTCCGGCGCCTGACCTAGGCGGCGCCCGGCCGCCGGTGCGCCGATCGCACCCGGCGCTCCCGCCCGGAGGCTGGTAGTATCGCGATGGCCGGGTCAGACAAGTGTCGCCATGCTGGACGTTTCGAAGCCCACTTTCGCGCGTATTCTCGGTTCACGCCTCCTGCGCGCGCTCCTCGTGGGGTTCTTCGGCGGCGCGTTCTTTCTCGGGGGGTACCTCTACTGGTTCTGGCACCGCCCGCTCGACCCCGGTAACGAACCCTACGTGCTCCGGCCGGGCGCCGGCCTGGCCGTTCTCGCGCGAGAGCTGCACCAGCGGGGCGTGATCTCGAGCGCGCGGACGTTCGTCTGGCTCGGCCGCCTGACCGGGAAGAGCCGCCAGCTCAAGGCGGGCGAGTACCGCTTCCCTCCCGGCAGCAGCGCGAGCGATATTGTTGCCCAGGTCGTCGCCGGGCGCGTGATCGAGTATCCGCTGGTGCTGGTCGAAGGCTGGAACTTCCGTCAGGTGCTGCAGGCGCTGCGCGCGGCGCCGAAGCTCCAGCAGACGCTCACGGGGCTCACGCACGAGGAGATCATGGCGCGCATCGGGCGGCCGGGCGTGCATCCGGAAGGTCGGTTCTTCCCGGACACTTATTATTACTCGAGCGGCCACACCGACGCGCAGATTCTCGTGCGCGCCTTCGAGCGCATGGAGGCGGTGCTGCGCGAGGAGTGGGAAAGGCGCAGCCCCGACGCGCCGGTTCGCACCCCGGACGAGGCGCTCGTGCTCGCTTCGATCATCGAGAAGGAAACCGGAAGGCCAGACGAACGCGGCGTGATCGCGGGCGTGTTCGCGAACCGGCTGCGCAGAGGCATGCGCCTGCAGTCGGATCCGACGGTGATCTACGGGCTCGGGGAAGCGTTCGACGGCAATATCCGGCGCCGCGACCTGCTCGCCGACACCGAGTACAACACCTACACGCGCAGCGGACTGCCGCCGACACCGATCGCCATGCCCGGCCGCGACTCCCTGATCGCGGCGCTGCACCCGACGCCGACGACCGCGCTCTATTTCGTTTCCCGCGGCGACGGCAGCCACGTGTTCTCGTCCACGCTCGCGGAGCACAACGCGGCCGTGATGCAGTATCAGCTGCGCCGGCGCGCGGACCCGTCAGGCGCGCCGGCGGCCGAGGCCGCGGCGCAGGGGCGCTAGATGCGGCGCGCGCTCTTCATCACGCTTGAGGGCGGCGAGGGTGCGGGCAAGAGCACGCAGCTCCGGGCGATCGCCGACTGGCTGAGGCGGCGCGGGCGCGACGTGGTGGTGACGCGCGAGCCGGGCGGCACCCCGCTCGGCGAGCGGCTGCGCGAGGTGCTGCTGCACGGGCAGGGCGACATGAGCCCGGACGCCGAGGCGCTCCTCATGTTCGCGGCGCGCGCGGAGCACCTGGCGCGGGTCATCCGGCCCGCGCTCGCGGCCGGCCGCAGCGTGCTGTGTGACCGGTTCACGGACGCGACCTACGCCTACCAGGGCGGCGGCCGCGGCATTCCCGCCGAGCGCCTGGCGGTGCTCGAGCAGTGGGTTCAAGGCGGGCTGCGTCCGGATCTCACGCTGCTGCTCGACCTGCCGGTCGAGACGGGCCTCGCGCGGGTCCGCGGCCGGGGACTGTTCGATCGGTTCGAGCGCGAGCAGATCGATTTCCTCGAGCGCGTGCGGGCGACCTATCTCCGCCGCGCGGCGGCGGAACCCGGGCGGGTGCGCGTCATCGACGCCTCGCGGCCGGAGGAGGAGGTGACACGGGCGATCATCGCCGTGCTGGAGCAGACAGTCGATGGCTGACGGCGTGGAGGAAAGCACCGCACCGGTTCGGCTGGCAGCCGCGTTGCCGTGGCACGCGCCGGCGTGGACGGCGCTCACGCGCGACATCGCTCGGCTTCCCCATGCCTTGCTGCTGCACGGACCCGAAGGGCTCGGGAAGCGCGCGCTGGCGTGGCGGCTCGCGGAGACCCTGCTTTGCGCGCAGCCGGGCCCTGATGCCGCGGCATGCGGAGCGTGCACGAGCTGCGCGCTGCTGCAGGCAGGGACGCATCCCGATCTCCTGCACGTTCATCCGCTCGCGGACAGCAACGTCATCACGATCGACCAGGTGCGCGAGCTGCGTGAATTCGCTGCGCTAAAGCCTCATAGCGCCTCGAGAAAATTGGCGATCCTCGAGCCGGCCGAGGCGATGAATCTGAACGCCGCGAACGCGCTGCTCAAGGTCCTCGAGGAGCCGCCCGGGAGCACGGTGCTGATACTGGTGACGCCGCGGCCGGCCCGGTTGCCGGCGACGATACGCAGCCGCTGCGCCCAGATCGCGCTCCGTGTGCCGGGATCGACGGAGGCCGCGGCGTGGCTCCGCCGCCAGGGCATCGAGGATCCGAAGGCGCCGCTCGAGGCGGCAGGAGGCGCGCCGCTGCGGGCGCTGGAGCTCGCGCGGTCGGGCGAAATGGAAAGGCGCGCACAGGTGCTGGAGGACATCGCCCGCCTGGCCGAGGGGGTGGAGGATCCCCTGCGTTGCGCCGCGCGCTGGAAGGACTACGGCACCGAGCAGTGCCTCGAGTGGTTCCAGCGGTGTGTGAGCGACCGGATCAGGGAATGGATGAGCGGCGGGAGCGAGATCCGGCTAAAGGCGGAAAATTCGAGGCATCTGAAAGGCTTATTCCAGTTTTTGGACGCAGTTTCTGAAGCACGTATGCTGGCTTCGGGCCCGCTCGACCAAACACTGCTCCTCGAGGATCTGCTGATCCGGTGGACCCGGCTGTTCCGGGTGCATGATCTAAACTAGGGGCGTCATGAGCGAAGCACCGAAGCAACCGATCGACGCCTCCCGGCCCCCGATTCGCGCCGTACCTTCCTCGCCCCGACCGGGCGTGCTGTCGCTGACCATCAAGGATAAGAACGCCCTCTATGCGGCGTACATGCCGTTCCTGAAGGGCGGCGGCATCTTCATTCCGAGCACGCGGCCTTACAAGCTCGGCGAAGAAGTGTTCATCCTCCTCCAGCTCATGGATAACAAGGAGAAGATTCCGGTCGCCGGGCACGTGGTGTGGATCACGCCGAAGGGCGCGCAGGGCGGACGCACCGCGGGCATCGGCGTTCAGTTCAGCGAGAAGGATTCGGGGCTCGCGCGCAACAAGATCGAGGCCGCGCTCGGCGGCGCGTTGAACTCAGACCGGCCGACGCACACAATGTAGGTGTGTCGCCGCTCGTCGATTCGCACTGCCACCTCGATTTCGATCCCCTGGGTTCCGACGTCTCCGCGGTGCTCGCCCGGGCGCGCGAGCAGGGCGTCGGGCACTGCCTCTGCGTGTCGGTCACGCTCGAGGCGTTCCCGAGAGTCCGCGAGATCGCGTACACGTACCCCAACGTCTACGCCTCGGTCGGCGTGCACCCGAACGAGCGCGCCGGGCGCGAGCCCACGGCCGACGAGCTCGTCGCGCTGGCGCGGGATGCGCGCATCGTCGCGATCGGCGAAACCGGCCTCGATTACTACCGCACCGAAGGCTCGACCGACTGGCAGCAGGAACGCTTCCGCAATCACATTCGCGCGGCGCGGGCGGCGCGCAAGCCGCTCATCATCCATACGCGCGAGGCGGCGGCGGACACGCTGCGCATCCTGCGGGAGGAGGGTGCCGATGAGGTCGGCGGCGTCATGCACTGCTTCACCGAGAGCTGGGACGTGGCGCGCGCCGCCATGGATTTGAACTTCTATATCTCGTTTTCGGGGATCGTGACGTTCCGCAACGCCGAGGCGCTGCGCGAGGTGGGCCGCCGGGTCCCCGCGGACCGGATGCTGATCGAGACCGACTCGCCGTATCTCGCGCCGGTTCCGCACCGGGGCAAGCCGAACGAGCCCGCGTTCGTGCGGCACGTGGCGGAATGTCTCGCGGCGGTGCGCGGCGAGAGTCTCGACACGGTCGCCGAGCACACCGCGCGCAACTTCTTTGCGCTCTTTCGCGTGCAGTCGGCGGACTGACGCGAACCGGGCGCCGGCGGGAAGGTGCCGGCGGCGCGCGGCAGATCGCCCGCCTCGGACGAACGAATCCGCTCTAGCGGCTTCCTCTGTTGAAGCGCTCGACCGCCGCGCTCAGTTGCGTGTAGCCGGAGCGGCGTAGCGCTCCCGCAGCTTCACTTTCCAGAACTTGCCGGTCGACGTGCGCGGGATGGCGTCGAGGAACTCGAAGCGATCGGGCAGCTGCCATTTCGCGAAACGCGCCGCGAGATGCGCGCGCAGCTCCTCGGCGCTCGCCCGTGCGTCGGCCTTGAGGACGACGCAAGCGAGCGGCCGCTCGCCCCACTTGGGGTCGGGCACCGCGATCACGGCCGCTTCCGCGACCGCCGGGTGCGTCATCAGGTGGTTCTCCATGTCCACCGAGCTGATCCATTCGCCGCCGGACTTGATCAGGTCCTTGGTGCGATCGACGATGCGCACGTAGCCGTGCGCATCGATCGCCGCGACGTCGCCGGTGCGCAGCCAGCCGTCGGCGGTGAACTTCTCCGGCTCCGGCGGAACCTCGTGATAGCAGCCGGTGATGAACGGCCCGCGCACCTGGATCTCGCCGACGCGCTTGCCGTCCCACGGCTGCTCGCGCTCGTCCTCGGCGACCACGCGGAGGTCGACGAGGGGCGCCGGAACCCCGGCCATGGCGAAGCGCGCGAAGCGCTCGTCCTCGCTCGCCTGCTGCAGCTCCGGTTTGAGATAGGAGGCCGTCCCGAGGGGACTCGTTTCCGTCATGCCCCAGCCGTGCACGACCGTCGCCCCGTGGCGCGCATAGGCGCGGATCATCGATTCGGGGACCGGCGCACCGCCCACCAGCATGCGCATACCGGGCGGGAGCCGATAGCGCTCGGGCTCGGCGTCGAGGAGCTGCAGCATCGACAGCCAGATGGTCGGCACGCCGAGCACGTACGTGGGGCGTTCGGCGGCAAACAGCTCGAGAAGATCGGCGGGGTGCAGGTGCGGGCCGGGAAAGACGATCTTGATACCCAGCATCGCACAGGCGTACGGCACGCCCCAGCAGTTCGCATGGAACATCGGCGTCACGGGACAGACGCTGTCCTTCGCCGACAACCCCCAGTAGTCGGGCTGATTCGCCGCGAGCGTGTGCAGCACCGTGGAGCGGTGCGAGTAGACGACGCCCTTCGGGCGGCCGGTCGTGCCCGAGGTGTAGCACATCGCCACGGGATCGGTTTCCTCGTGCGGGGCATAAGTGAACCCGTCGTCGCCCGCCGCGATGAAGTGCTCGTAGTCGGTGAGTCCGGCGGGCACCGGCTGCCCCGTGAGCGGCACGACGATGATGCGCTCGAACGGCGCATGCGCGCGAAACTTCTCGAGCAGCGGCAGCAGGATGTCGTCGACGACGAGAAAACGGTCGCGCGCGTGGTTCGCGATCCACGCGATCTCCTCGGGCGCGAGCCGGAGATTGAGCGTATGCATCACGCCGCCTGCGGCGGGTATGCCGAAGTAGCACTCGAAATGCGCGTAGTGGTTCCAGCAGAGCGTGGCGACACGGTCGCCTTCTTGCAGGCCCGTGGCGCGCAGCGCCGCGGCCAGCGCGCGTGCTCTGCGGTAGAAGTCCCGGAATCGGTGGCGTACGAGGGATTTGCCGGGCAGACGGGAGACGATCTCGGATTCCGGATAGAGCTTGCCGGCGCGCTCGAGGAGATAATTGAGCGATAGCGGCACCTGCTGCATGGTCGACGCAATCATGGCGCCTCCTCGGGCCGGACGGCTCCGGCCCCGTTTCGAGCTGACGCCACATCGTTCTCCAGCCGCCGCGCGGTTGTCAAACGCCTACTCGCCGGCGGCGCAGGCGACTGCCTGCTCGAGGCAGGCCAATGGCGTATAGAAGTGCGGGGAGAAGCGGACCCCGCCGCCCCGCGCGGCGCAGACGATATTGCGCTCGCGCAGCCGGGCGTGGAGCTCGGCGGCGGGCCGACGGCGGTGCCGGAAGGTGACGATGCCGCCGTAACGGCCGGGCGCGGAAGAGGTGATGAGCTCGAGCTCGGGCTGCGCCCGGATGAGCTCGAACAGGCGCTCCGCGCGCGCCAGAATGCGGCGCTCGATGTGCTCGATGCCCACCTCGAGGAGCAGCGAGAGGCTCGCGTCGAGCGCGTGAATGCCGAGCATGTTCGGACTGCCGCATTCGAAGCGCCGCGCACTCTTCGCCGGCTCCCAATCCCTTCGGTCGTAGTCGCCCGCGCGCTCGATCATGTGCCAGCCGTACTGGTGGAGCGTGAGGCGCTCGCGCCACTCCGGACGGCAGTAGAAAACCGCGATGCCTTCCGGGCCGAGCAGCCACTTGTGCGCATCGGCCATGAGGAAATCGATACGCATGGCATCGACGTCGTGGGGCAGCGCGCCTAGCCCCTGGATGGCGTCGACGCAGAAGGCGATGCCGCGGCGACGGCACTCGGCGCCAAGAGCGGCGAGGTCGGTGCGCCGGCCGCTCGCGTACTGCACCGAGCTCACGGAGATGAGCCGCGTGCGTCCGTCTGCCGCAGCGAGCAGCGCCCGCTCGGGATGGTCGCCGAGCGCGATCTCGCGGACCTCGACGCCGCGCGGCCGGAGCGACTCCCACACGATGCGGTTCGAGGGGAATTCTTCGTCGGCGATCACGACATTGTCGCCGGATCGCCACGGGAAGCCGTGCGCTACCACCGACAGCGCTTCCGACGTGTTCTTGAGGAGCGCGATGTCGTCCGCGGCCGCGTTGACGAGCGCGGCGCAGCGCGCCCGGACGCGGCGCTCGACCTCGAGCCACGCGGCGTAGCGCGCCGCGCCGAGACGCGCGTTCTCCTCCGCGAACGCCCGCACCGCGTCGGCGGTGCGGCGCGGCCAGGGCGCGACCGCGGCGTGGTTGAGGTACACCAGCCCCGGCTCGAGCGGAAACTCCGCCGCAAGGAGCGTATCGAGATCGGGTCGCGGGTCTGCGTTCATGCGCGTCGCTCCATTGTACGCGATTCTCCCGCGCGGCGGCCGCAATTGGGCCGCCGCCTGCGCCGATGTCGTGCAGGGCCCTCCGGGATGACCGAGGCGGCGCTGTTCATGCGCGCTCGGCCGATCCGGCAATGAGATGCGACGCCGGAGATCGCGGCACGCGCGCTACGGGAAACTCTGGTTGCGCAAACGGAGGCGCTGGTCCAACTTGCCGGCTTCGGCCGGGGAGCCTTCCTCGCAGAAAGCTCCCGGACGCCCGGCCCATACCGTTCGGAAAGGAGACCGACCATGGCTTTGTCGTTATTGGATTCGAAGGGAACGCCGCTCGAGCAGCAGCGCTTCACCTGGAAGGAGCTGGTGCAGAAGCCGATCAGCAAGCTGGACGACGACGCCTTCACGCGGGTGCGCATCATTCTCATGAACGGCATCGAGACGGAAGCGGTGCGCTTCAGTCATCTCTGTGCGCGCATGAACCGCGATCTCCAGGTGCCGCTCGCACGCGCGCGCCGCGTCGATCACCATCAGGCGACGATGGTGAACTGGCTGCTCGGCTCGGACCACTCGCCGCTCGAGACCACGGTGGCCTACGAGCAGGTGGCGATCGAGGTGACGGCGGCGCTGGCGCGGCAGGAGCCGGATCCTTACGTGGCGCAGGCGCTGCGCTTCGCGCTGCTCGAGGACTTCGATCACCTGTACCGCTACGGGGCGCTGATGGACCGGATCGAAGGCATGGATCCGAACAACATCCTGCAGACGTACACGGACATCATGTCCGGGCGGCCGACCGCGGTCGAGCATCGCGCACCGGAGGACGACGTGCGCAGACCCTACGAGCGCAGCAAGGCGCATCCGGTCACGAAGCTTAACGCCCTGACGCTGGTCTCGGGCGAGTATCAGACGCGGGATTACTACATGCATTTCGGGCCCACCTTCGCGGACCCGGTCGCGCGGCAGGTCTACGCGGAAATCGCTTCCATCGAGGAGCAGCACGTGACGCACTACGAGTCGCTGATCGACCCGGACGAGACGTGGCTCGAGAAGTGGCTGCTGCACGAGGCGAACGAGGCCTGGAACTATTACGGCTGCGTGCAGCAGGAGACGAATCCGCGCATCAAGGCGATCTGGGAGAGGATGCTCGACTACGAGATCGGGCAGTTCCGTTTCGCGGCCGAGATCTTCAAGAACGTCGAGCGGCGCGACCCGGAGGAAGTGATACCGGCGAAGCTGCCCGATCCGTTCCCCTACGAGAGCAACCGCGACTTCGTGCGCCAGGCGCTCAAGAGCGAGGTGGATCTGCGCGCCAAGGGAACGGAGTTCGTGCCGCTTTCCGAGGACAGCCGGGAGAGTCAGCAGTATCGGAATCACATGAATTCCGAAGGCTCGCCGACCGAAACCGTCGCGGCCGGGTATCAGTGGGTGCCGGGCGGCGAGCTCGCGCGTCGGGTGGCGAATCTCTGAGAAGCGGACACGGCAGGGAACGAGGAGAGCAAGGATGGAAACGGGAACGAGGATGGGAATGAACAAGACCGGCGTTCAGACCTCGCCGATCGACATCGAGCGGATGCTGAGCGACATCCGGGAGAGCACGAAGAGCGCGGCATCCGACGGCGCAGGCATCGCGGCGGTGCGCACGAGCTATATCACCGAAGCCGAGGCGGTCGGAACCATACCGATGCCGGGAACGGTGAAAGGCGCGGCGAAGACGGCGGCGAAGAAGCTGACGGGCCGACGGCCCGAGGTGCTGATCGACGCGCTCGGTGCGCGGCTCGCGTTCGAGCGCAGCAGCGTGCGTCTCTACGATGCGGTATTGACCAAGTACCAGGCGACGCCGGAGAAGCTTCCCGGCATGTCGGCGGAGCAGCTCGCGCACTTCCGCGACGAGGAGGCGCAGCACTACAAGCTGCTCGCGGAGTGCCTGCAGAGCCTCGGCGCCGATCCGACGGCGCAGACGCCGGGCGCGGACATCACCGGCGTCGAATCGATGGGCCTCATGAAGGTGATCGAGGACCCGCGCGCGAATCTGCAGCAGACGCTGCACGCGCTGCTGGTCCTCGAGCTCGCCGACAACGGCAGCTGGGAGCTGCTGATCAAGCTCGCGGAAGAGATGGGCCAGGACAAGATGGCGCAGGAATTCCGCAAGGCGCTGGAGAACGAGAACGAGCACCTGGTGCACGTGCGCCAGTGGCACGAGCAGTGCGTGCTCGGGGAGGCGAGCTGAGCGCCCGCGCGAACGTCGCGGCGTTCCGCGCTCGCCGCCGCCGGCTTGACCGGCGGCGCGGCATCGACCAAGCTGCCCGCGGCGCCGCCGGGCGCCGGACCGGGCAGCATGGTGAGCTCACTGTTCTTCGGGGAGGATATCGACGAGGCGCCGCTCGATGCGGCCGCGATCGAACGCCTGCGCGCGAGCGACGCGGCGCGGTTCGCGCTGGTGCGCCGCGGCCGCGTGCTGGTGCGCAGCGACGCGCTCGAGATCGACTGGCGCGGCGCGCGCGATCTCGCCGCCCGCGGGCTGGACGCCGCCGACACCGTGTTCCTCGGCAGCGCCGACAGCCGGGCGTTTTTCGCGGCGGTACCGCGCGAACCGCCGCTCACCGCGAACGACCGGTTCGACCGCTCGCGCGGACGCGACCCGGACGGGTATGCCGGGCTGTATGAAGCCGCCACCGCCATGCCGCCGCGCGACGCGCTGCTCGCGGCGCGCGCGGTCCACTACGCGAACTGGATCAACCGCACGCGCTACTGCGGCGTCTGTGCGTCGGCGATGCGCGGCGCGGACGGCGGCCGAAAGCGCGTGTGCGCGAACGGACACGAGGAGTTCCCGCGCACCGACGCGGTGGTGATCGTGCTGGTGACGCGCGGCGAACGGTGCCTCCTCGGGCGGCAGCCGCGCTTTCCGCCGCGGCGCTACTCGGCCGTGGCGGGCTTCGTTCAGCCGGGGGAAACGCTCGAGGCGGCGGTGCGGCGCGAGGTGTACGAAGAGGTCGGAGTGCGCCTGCAGCGGGTGTCGTATCGGGCGTCGCAGCCCTGGCCGTTTCCGACGTCGCTCATGCTCGGATTTATCGCCGAAGCCGCGGACGAGCGGGTGGCGCTGCACGACGGAGAGCTCGAGGACGCGCGCTGGTTCGAGCGCGCCGACATCGCGCGCTGGGTATTCGACGACGCGCAGGCGCCCATCGCGCTGCCGCCGCGCGGCGTGATGGCGCGCCACCTGATCGAGCAGTGGCTCGCCGGCGGCTGAGCGCCGCCGCGGCCCGCAACGTGATTGTCGTACGCGGCGCAGCACCTGTCGGCGGTAACGTCGCCGACGCGAGCGCGTCTGATGCGTTTCGAGCCGCCGATGAGCGGGACAGGGTACGGCGCAAGCGCCGCCGGAAAAGCGGCCGTCGGCTCCCGAGAATGCCCGTAGCCCATCGCATGGAACACCGCGCCTCGTGGGTCGAGGCGGCGTTCCTTGCGATTTGATGCTCGTCATTGCACCGCCCGGGGGGCGTCGTATCATCCGACATTACCGGCGCCCGGCCTCCGGCGTCCGGCAAGGAAACAAGGCAACAACATGGGTCCACATTTCCTCGAACGGCTGTTCGCGCCGAAGTCGGTCGCGGTTTTCGGGGCCTCCGAGCGCGAGAATTCGGTCGGCGGCCGGGTGTTCGAAAATCTGCTCGCCGGCGGCTTCGAAGGCGAGATCTATCCGATCAATCCGAAGTACGAAACGCTCCGCGGACGGCGCTGCTATCCGGATCTCGGGCGCGTCGGCGCGCCCGTCGACGTCGCGGTGATCGCGACCCCGGCGGCGACCGTGCCGGGCATCTTGCAGCAGTGCGGCGAGCACCGCGTGCGCGCCGCCGTGATCCATTCGGCCGGCTTCGCGGAGGCCGGCGCGCACGGCCGCGAGCTCGAGCGCGAAGTGCTGTCGCTCGCGCAGCGTTTCCGCATCCGCGTCCTCGGACCGAACTGCCTCGGCCTGATGCGCCCGAGCGCGCGCTTCAACGCCACGTTCAGCAAGAGCGCCGCGCGGGCGGGGCCGCTGGCGCTGATCTCCCAGTCCGGCGCGCTGTGCACCGCGATCCTCGACTGGGCGGAGACGCGCGGGGTTGGTTTCTCCGCCGTGGTTTCGCTCGGCGAGGCCGCCGACATCGACTTCGGCGATCTGCTCGACTATTTCGCGCTCGACGAGCAGACGCGCAGCATCCTGCTGTATATCGAGGGCATACGCGACGCGCGCGCGTTCATGAGCGGGCTGCGCATCGCGGCGCGCTTCAAGCCGGTAGTCGTCATCAAGGCGGGGCGCCACGCGGAAGGCTCGCGCGTGGCGCTGTCGCACACCGGGGCTCTCGTCGGCAGCGACGACGTGTTCGACGCGGCCCTCATGCGTGCGGGTGCCGTGCGCGCCACCTCGGTCGATCAGCTCTTCGCCGCCGCGCAGCTCCTCGCCGCGCAGCATCGGGTGCGCGGCAACCGGCTCGCGATGGTGACGAACGCGGGCGGCCCCGCGGTGCTCGCGACCGACCGGGCGGCGGATCTCGGTGTGGCCCTGCCGGCGCTCGCGCCGGCGACGATGGCGGCGCTCGACGCCGCGCTGCCGGCGCACTGGTCGCACGGCAATCCCGTCGACGTGCTCGGCGATGCGGGCCCCGAGCGCTACACGCTCGCGCTCGATGCCTGCCTCAAGGATCCCAACGTCGACGGCGTGCTCGTGATGCTGACGCCGCAGGCCATGACCGATCCGATGGCGGTCGCCGAGGCCGTGATCCGGCAGCCGAAGCCCGCCGGCAAGCTCGTCCTCACGTCGTGGATGGGCGGGTCGAGGGTGCAGGCGGCGCGCGACCGCTTCGCGGCGGCGGGGATTCCTTCGTTCCCGAGCCCCGAGCGCGCGGTCGAGGCGTTCGCCTACCTCGCGACCTATCAGCGCAACCAGGAGCTGCTGCGGCAGGTGCCGGGCCCGCTCGATCCCCGGCGCGAAGCCGACATCGAGGGCGCACGGCTGATCGTCGAGACCGCGCTCGCCGAGGGTCGGCGCGTGCTCACGGGGATCGAGGCCTACGCGCTGCTCAGCGCGTTCCGCATTCCGCACGTGAGCGTGGTGCCGGCGCGCAGCGCCTCGGAAGCGCTCGTCGCCGCGCAAACGCTCGGCTTTCCCGTCGCGCTCAAGATTCTCTCGCCGGACATCGTGCACAAGTCCGACGTCAACGGTGTGCGGTTGAACGTCGGCAGCGCGCAGGCGGTGCGCAGCGTCTACAACGAGCTGATCGAATCGGTGAAGCGCCAGCGCCCCGAAGCGCGCATCGAGGGCGTCACGGTCGAGCGCATGTACCGGCGGCGCGACGGGCGGGAGCTGCACGTCGGCGTCGCGCGGGACCAGGTGTTCGGCCCGGTGGTGAGCTTCGGGCTCGGCGGCACGGCGATCGAGGTGCTGCGCGACCGCGCCATCGCGCTGCCGCCCCTGAACACGCTGATCGCGCAGAACCTGATCAGGCGCACGCGCGCGGGTCAGCTGCTCGGCGCGTTTCGCCATCTCCCGCCCGCGCGCATCGCCGCCGTCGAGCAGGTGCTGCTCGCAGTCTCGGAGATGGTGTGCGAGCTGCCCGAGATCATTTCGCTCGACATCAATCCGCTGATGGCGGACGCGGACGGGGTCACCGCGCTCGACGCGCGCTTCGAGATCGGGGAGCCGGGTCCCGGAGCCAAGCGGTATGCGCACATGGCGATTCATCCCTATCCGAGCCATCTCGTGTCGCACATGCAGCTCGCCGACGGCACCGACATTCTGCTGCGCCCCATCCGGCCGGAAGACGCCGAGCTCGAAGCGGCGTTCGTGCACAACCTCTCGCCGCAGTCGAAGTACATGCGCTTCATGCAGACGCTGCAGGAGCTGACGCCCGAGATGCTGGTGCGCTTCACGCAGATCGACTACGACCGCGAGCTCGCGCTGGTGGCGATCACGGAGCAGGACGGACGGGAGGTGGAAGTGGCCGTGACGCGCTACAGCATGAATCCCGACGGCGAGAGCTGCGAGTTCGCGCTCGTGGTGGCGGACGCCTGGCAGCGCAAGGGAATCGGCTCGCGGATGCTCTCGGTGCTCATGGATGCGGCGCGGGCGCGCGGCATTCGGGTGATGGAAGGCCAGGTGCTGGCGGAGAACACCGCGATGCTCTCGCTCGTGCGTCGCTTCGGTTTCCGCGTACGGCGCTCGCCGGGGAACCCGGGCGTATACGACGTGAGCCGGGAGCTCTAGCGGGCGATTGACGCGCATCAAGGCGCGTCCGGTGCGGCGCGCGACACTGTGGTCGAACCCCAGCACGCAGAGGAGATGCCATGGAACCGGGTAGTGCGCGCAGACTCTCGATCTTCACGCTATTCGCCGCCGCGGCCTTGGCCGCGGTAGCGCTCAACGCCGCCGCCGATCCGCCCGGCGGATGGGGTTACGGCCACGGGCCGGGCTACGGCATGGCGGCGGGCCCGTTCGGCTACGGCATGGGCCCCGGAATGACGGGAGGGATGGCTTACGCCGGGATGATGGGGGCTCACGGCACGATGGGGTACGGGCCGGGGCTCATGGGCTTCGGGCACGGCCTCGGGATGATGGGCGACTTCGGGCCGCTCGCCGCGCTCGACCTCAACGAGGAGCAGCGGCGGACAATCCGCGAAATTCGCAGGGAGCTGCGCCGTCTGCAGTGGGAGCTCGCCGGCAAGATGCTCGATGAGCACGCACAGCTCGAGGAAGTCTACGCCGAAGAGAAGCCGGATCCGAAAAGAGCCGGAGAGATCTACGCCCGCATCGCGAAGCTGCAGCAGCAGAGCCTCGAAGCGCAGTTGAGCGCACGCAACCGCCTGCACGATGTGCTCACCGCCGAGCAGCGCGAGCGGCTCGAGCAGTGGCGGCGCGGCGGATTCGGACCCGGCGCTTACGGCCGTTACGGGCCGGGACCGATGCCCGGTCCGGGGATGATGCGACGGTAGCGCGGGTTGCGGCGGCGCGGGCCGCGGCGCTTCAGTCGAAGGGCCGCGGGCGGCCGCGCCGATCGCTACGGGAAGATGCGGCGGGCGAGCGCCGCGGCGCGACCGTTCGCGGCGGACGCGCCGACCGGCGCGGCGGCCTCCGGGCGCTCCTCGCCGTACAGATAGCTGCGAAGGCGCTCCGTGGTCGCCTCGGGCACGTTGCAGAACATCATCCCGACGGCGTCCGGCGTGCTGCGCACGACGAGAGCGGGCAGGGTGAGCGTTTCGGCGGGGCTCAGCGAGAGCTCCAGCCTCACCAGCGTGTTCACCGGAATGCGGGAACCCACCGGCTCGACGCAGATGCCGCTCAGACTGAGATCGCGCGCTCGCGTGGCGAAGACGCCGTGCTGGGGAGAACGCAGGAGGACAGGACGCTGACAGGGCTTTCGCACACTCCAGCGGTGTTCCATTGTTTTACCTCCGGTGTTGTTGCATATCTCCTCGCGGGCGGCATCAAAGCGGAACATATCTGGTGTCGTCCGCGCATTTTTTCAACTCGCCGGCGCGGGGCCGAATGGCGCGCCGGCTCAGCCGCTTCCGGATGGCCACCGTCGGTAGGCGCCCCGAATCGCTGCGTTTCGTGCGCGGCGCGTGCCAGGCGTGTCCTTCCTGCCGGGTTCGACTGGATATGCTCGCAGTCTATCGGCACGCCGCCCGGCGCCATTTGATACAGGTCAAAGGCGCGGCGATCGGCGCTCGAAGAAGCTCGGGAGGGAACGAGAACGGGGCGTGCGCGGCGCAAAACGTGCGCCGCGCGAGCCGGACGATGGGCCCGGCTCGCGAGGAAATCAGTGCGGCGTCGACTTGCGAGTGGTCGTGCGTCGCGTCGCGCGAGCGCTCGCTGTCGGCTCTGCCGTGAGCACCGGATGATTGTCGACGAGCGTCGCGGCGATTTCGCGCTCGGCCGCGAACCAGTCCTCCTCGGGGCTGCCGCCTTGAAAGCCGCGGCTCAGCGCGCGGAAGTACGCGGCCTCGGCGATCATGCGGTGACGTTCCTCGGCGGTGACGACAGGCGCCGGGGTCGGCTGCCTGCTGCTGCGGGTCTTGGCCTTCTGTTTCGACACGATGGGCTCCTGTGGTGGTGGTGCGTGCGCGGCGTCGGCACGGTCGCGCCGCGCGACAAGGATGCGGCGAGTATTCTTCGGCGATTTCGTCGTGCAGGCAAACCGGTGCGGATGAACGCGCACGGCCGCACGATGAGTGCATTCGGCGCGAGCGCGGCTATGCCGCATGGGTTGCGAGGCGCGCGCACACGCGGCGCCATTCGGTATGGGCCGCCGCGCTGTCCGGCGGCAGCGCCGCGTTGAAGCGCTCCACCCGATCGAGCTCGTCCGGGGCGAGCGGCTCGTGCGTCGCGAGCTGGTGCTCGAGCACGGCAACGTCGGCTTCGGAAGCATCGCGGGCGCTGCGCGCACGTGCGGCGAGCCGCGCGCGCAGCGTCGCTTCGTCGACGGCGAAATCGACGATGACGAACGGAACGCCGCGCGCCGCGGCCAGGCGGCGGAACGCGTCGCGCGGCGCACGCTGCAGGAAAGTCGCGTCGACGACGGCGCTGTAGCCGGCGGCGAGCACGTGCCCGGCGAGCTCGAGCAGGCGGGCATAGGTGCGTGCCGTCGCGTCGGCGGCGTAAACGCCTTCGGAGATTCCGGAGCCCGTGCGCGCCAGCGCGGGCAGCCCGTGCAGCCGCTTGCGTTCGACGTCGGAGCGCAGCCGCACCGCGTCGATGGCTTCGATCAGCGCCTGCGTGTGGGTCGTCTTGCCGCTGCCGGAGAATCCGTGCGTCACGACGAGCGCCGGCCGGCGCGGCTCGGTTTCGCGCCGGGCGAGAGCGAGGTAAGCGCGGTACTGCGCAACGAGGCGTGCGCGGGCGGCGTCGTCCACGCCGGGCTGGTGCGCGCGCAGCCAGTGAACCTTGGCCCGCACGAGCGCACGGTAAACGACATAGAAGGGCAGGAGCGCGAGACCCGGATAATCGCCCGTGTGCTCGAGGTAGCGGTTGAGGAAGCGCCGGGCGAAATCCGGCCGCCTCCGATCTTGCAGGTCCATGACCGTGAAGGCGATCTCGTTGATGACGTCGATCCAGCGAAGGTCGGCGCTGAACTCGAGCGCGTCGAAGATCGTCACGCGATCGTCGATCAGCGCGACGTTGCCGAGATGCAGATCGCCGTGGCATTCGCGCACGCAGCCCGCGCGCTTGCGACGGCGGAACTCCGGGTCGAGCGCGTCGAGCTGCGCCGTAGTCCAGCGCTCGAGGGCGGCGAGCGCCGACATGTCGGGCGCCGCTCCTGCGGCGCGGATCTGCGCGAAGTTGTCCCGCGCCGGGGTCGCAATGGCGGCCGGGGTGCCGTACCCGTCGGCCGGGCTCGCGACGGCCGCGCGCGCGTGGAATTCGGCGACCTCATCGGCGAGCGCGTCGATGTGCGCGCCGGTCAGCCGCCCCTCGGCGATCAGTCGGCTGAGGAGCTGCTCCTGCGGGAAGCGGCGCATCTTGACGGCGTACTCCATGACGGGACCGGCGCCGCCCAGCACCGGCCGGTCGGGCGAGCCGGTAACGGGCACCACGTCGAGATAGAGATCGCGGGCGAGGCGCCGGTTCAGCCGCAGCTCCTCCTCGCAGTAGTGCTTGCGTGCCGAGAGCGTGCGGAAATCGAGGAAGCCGAGGTCGACGGCTTTCTTGATCTTGTACGCGTAGTCGCCGGCAAGGAGGACGTAGGAGATGTGCGTTTCGAGGCGTTCGACGCGCTCCACCGGATGCGGATAGCGGCGCGGATCCTGCAGCGCTGCAATCAATGTCTCCTGTTCGACGATTGCTCCGGTGTGCGTCATGCCGGCTCCGCATATCGGGTGCCCGGTCGCCGCCGCAAGGGGTTCGCGGCTCCCGCGCAGAATCCCGCGGCGCCGCTGTGGGAAGTCGTGTCGGAAGGCGTCGCCACGACGTACAGCCTACTGCATGGAGGGCCGGGAGCGTTGATCGAAATCAAACTATCCCCGGCGCGGATGGAAGCGCGCCGCGGCACCGGATTGCCGTGATTCGGGAAACGGCACTCGGGGCAAGGGCCTGCGCTCGACGCGAGGGCGCGGTGTTGCACGCCGGCCCGTCCTAGCGCCAGTCGAGCTCGACCAGCCCATCGGCGGCGAAGCGCGCCGAAGTGCCCAGTGCACGGCCTTCGTGCACGAGCACGGCGCGCAGCCATTCGGCGTCGCGTGAACGTGCACGGTTTACGCGCAGACGCCGCACCTGTATCGGCGCGAGCCGCAGGCGCAGCAGCCGTCCGCTCGCGGCGTCGAGCGTCGGGAAGTACATGAACGAGAGATCGCCGCGATATGCCTCGTATCCGCGAATGCCTTCGTAGTCGGTGAGGAAATCGCCGCAGCCGTAGAGAATCAGCCGATCGCGATATACCTCGATCCCCTTGACGTGGTGCGACGAGTGCCCGTGGATGAGATCGATTCTTGCGGTGTCGATGAGGCCATGAGCGAACGCGCGCTCGTCGGGAGTGATCCCGTAGCCCCAGTTGGCACCCCAGTGCACTGACGCGATTGCGACGTCCCCGCGGCGCTTATGGCGTTGCACCGCTTCCGCGATGGTCTGAACGCTTCGCGCGGAGAGGTCGTGCAGGAGGCGGATGCCGGCGCGGTTGCGCCCGGCGGCCCACGCGGCGGGCACGCCGCTGCTTGCGTGAGCGAAGGCGAAGACGAGGACGCGCCAGGATCCGGCCGGCAGCACGGCGGGAGCCGCGGCTTCGGCCGCATCGCGGCCGGCGCCGGCCGTACGGATGCCGGCGGCGTGCAGAACGGAGAGGGTGTCGCACAGGCCTTCGTGGCCCCAGTCGAGCACGTGATTGTTCGCGAGCGCACAGCAGTCGATGCCGCCGACGACCAGGCAGCCGACGTTGTCGGGGTGCATGCGATAGTGGATGCCCTTGCTCGGCCACGCGGCTTCCGACACCGTGACGGCGGTTTCGAGGTTGACCACGCGCGCATGCGGGCGCAGCCGCCCGAGCGCGTCGAGCGCCTCTCCCCAGACGTAGCGGTCGTCGACGCGGCGCGGCAGCTGGCCGACCGCGGCCTCGGCGAGGTGAACGTATTCGCGCGCATCGCGCGCCGCGGGCTCGTAGAGGTGCGGCGCGCTCGGATGGCGCAGGATCTGGTCGACGCCGCGGCCGGTCATCACGTCGCCGCAAAGGAACAGCGTCAGCTCCGGATCGGATCGCGTCTCGGACGGCATCGTCACCTCCGTGCTCGGTGGGCGAACGCGGCGTTCGCCTAAACGTTCGACGGCGCGGCCGATCAAAGATTGAAGCACACGACGCAAAGGAGCGCAGAGGCCATGGCGATCGAAGAGCGGCCGATCGTGAATCAGTGGTACCGGCACCTCGACAAGGGCTACCGCTTCCAGGTAACCGCTGTCGATGAGAAGGCGGGCGCCGTCGAGATCCGGCATTTCGGCGGCGACACCGACGAGCTCGATCTCGACCAGTGGCCCGATCTCGACATCGAGCCCACCGAGCCGCCTGAGGATTGGCCCGAGCCGATGGACGAGACCGAACGCGAAGAACTCGGCTACGGAGAGGTGGACATGAGGCCCGAGAGCTGGGGCGAGTCGCTCGTCGAGGAAGCGGAGCACCCTTACGAAGGAGGCGAGGAGGAAGAAGAGGGGGAGGAAGTGGGCCCGGCCTGGCTGGAACCCGAGGAAGGCGGAACGCCCGAAGAGGAAGAAGAGGAAGAGGAGTAAGCGCACGGCCCGACGGCGAGGCCGGCGGCGATGGTGTTCCTCTGGGTGCTCGCCGTCTTCGCATCCGCGGCGAACGGAATGGAGCGCGGTCACTCTCGGCGCGGCCGCCTTCGGCCAGGAGACGCCGGCGCTGCTCGCGCGCGGCGGCGCTGCGTGCGCACGGAGACTGGGCACGCCGCCCGTACGTCTTCTTGCAGGCGACGGCGCCCGGGCTCGATACTCTCGTCGTCGGCGCATTCGACGACGAGGCGGTGCACGGGACGGCGCGGCTGCCGCGCGATCGAGCGGCGCTGTACCTCATGCCCGCCGGGCACCGTCGTTTGACTTGCATCAAGACGGCGCAATGCGGTTGCTCTAGCGTTGCGCCGGTGGGACATCCCGGGGAGAGACACGCGTTATGAGGGCTACTGTCGGCATCATCGCGGCGGCTGCGCGCGGGCGCGCGGCCCGCGCGGGCTAGGGCGGATCGCGCATGGACGGAACGCCGCAGACACCGAGCGCTCTGCCGCCCGAAGCGCTGTACCGGCGTGTCGAGACCGCCGCTTGGGCGTTTCGAACCACCGACGATCTCGAGGACCTGGCCGAAGTGATCGGCCAGGCGCGCGCCACCGAAGCGATTCGCTTCGGCGTCGGCATGGACGGCGACGGCTACAACCTGTACGTGCTGTCGCCGCCGGGCACCGGCGGCCACGCCGTCGTGCGCGAGCTGCTGCAGGAGCGCGCGCGGCACGAGCCGGTGCCGAGCGACTGGTGCTACGTCAACAACTTCGAGCACCCGCACCGCCCGCGCGTGCTGCGTCTGCCTGCCGGTCTGGGGACGAAGCTGCGCGACGACATGCGGGAGCTCATCACGGACCTCGAGGGCGCGATTCGGGCGGCGTTCGAGAGCGACGAGTACCGCGCCCGCCGGCACGAGCTCGAGCAGAGCATGAAGGAGCGCCACGAGCAGGCGTTCGGGGAGCTCGGGCGCCGCGCCGCGGAGCAGAGCATCATCCTCATGCGCACGCCGACCGGCATGGCGTTCGCGCCGACGCGCGACGGCGAGGTCATGACGCCGGGCGAGTTCGAGAAACTTCCGGCGGAGGAGCAGCAGCGCATCACCGACGCGATCGGAGGGCTGCAGGAGGAGCTGCGGCGCATCCTGGAGCAGATTCCGCAGTGGCAGCGCGAAGCGCAGCAGCGGATCCGTGCGCTCGACCGCGAGGTGGTGCACGCGGCGGTCCGGCACCAGATCGCCGCGATCAAGCAGAAGTACAGCGCGCTGCCCGCGGTGCTCGAGTACCTCGACGCGGTCGAAGCTTCCGTGATCGAGCACGCCGACGACTTCCGCGTGGAGGACGGCGCCGAGTGGCGGCCATTCGGCTTCGTGGCGTCGGCGCGCGAAGCGCTGCGGCGGCGCTACGGCGTAAACGTGCTGATCGACAACGGGAGCACCGAGGGTGCGCCCATCGTTTACGCAGACAATCCGACGTATCCCGAGCTGATCGGCCGCATCGAGCACCTGGCGCAGATGGGTGCGCTGGTCACCGACTTCATGCTGATCAAGCCGGGCGCGCTGCATCGCGCCAACGGCGGCTATCTGGTGATCGATGCGCGGCGCGTGCTGATGCAGCCGTACGCGTGGGAAGGGCTCAAGCGCTGCCTCGCCTCGAACGAGATCCGCGTCGAGTCGCTCGGGCAGATGCTGTCGCTCATCAGCACCGTGTCGCTCGAGCCCGAGCCCATACCGCTCGACGTCAAGGTGGTCCTCGTCGGGGAGCGCCTCCTCTATTACCTGCTCTACAACCTCGATCCCGACTTCCGCGAGCTGTTCAAGGTGGCTGCGGATTTCGAAGAGGACATGGACCGCAGCCCCGAGACGCAGCGGCTCTACGCGCGGCTCGTCGCGACGCTGGTGCGGCGCCATCGACTGCGGCCGTTCGATCGCGACGCCGTGGCGCGCGTGCTCGAGCACGGCGCGCGGCTCGCGGGCGACGCCGAGAAGCTTTCGATCCGCACCCAGGAAATCGCCGACCTGCTGCGCGAGGCGGACTACTGGGCGCGCGAGGAGGGCTGCGACACCGTGGCGCGCGGGCACGTGCAGCGGGCGATCGCGGCGCGCCTGCGCCGCAGCGACCGCGTGCGCACGCGGATACAGGAAGAGATCCGGCGCGGCACGCTGCTCATCGACACCGCGGGGCGCCGGCTCGGCCAGGTGAACGGCTTGTCCGTGGTGCGGCTGGGGGACGCCGAGTTCGGCTACCCGACGCGCATCAGCGCGCGCGTGCGCCTCGGCAAGGGCGAGGTCATCGACATCCAGCGCGAGGTGGACCTCGGCGGACCGATTCACTCGAAAGGGGTCCTGATCCTCGCCGGATTCTTCGGTGCGCGCTATCTGCCCGACCGGCCGCTCGCGCTCGCGGCCACGCTCGTGTTCGAGCAGACCTACGGTCCCGTCGACGGCGATTCGGCCTCCTGCGCCGAGCTGTGCGCCCTGGTGTCGGCGCTCGCCGACGTTCCCCTGCGCCAGGATCTCGCGATCACCGGTTCGGTGAACCAGTACGGCGAGGTGCAGGCGATCGGCGGCGTGAACGAGAAGATCGAGGGCTTCTTCGACACCTGCAACGCGCGCGGGCTGACGGGCGAACAGGGAGTCATCATTCCCGCGGCCAACGTGAAGCACCTCATGTTGCGCGAGGACGTGGTCGCCGCCTGCAGCGAGGGCCGCTTTGCGGTCTATCCGGTGACGAACGTCGACGAGGCCTTCGAGCTCCTGACCGGTCTGCCGGCCGGGACGCGCGGCGACGACGGCCAGTTCCCCGCGGACAGCGTGAACGGCCGCGTCGAGGAGAAGCTCCGGCGGCTCGCGGAGCAGGCGCACGAATTCGCGCGCGGCGAGGAGCGGGCGCGGTCGTGAGCGGGCGCGCGCAACCGGCGATCCGCCGCATCCTGGTGGCGCTCGACGCTTCCACCGGAAGCGTGGGAGCGCTGCGCGCCGCGGCGGCGGTCGCGGCCGCGGCGTCGGCGGAGCTCGCGGCGCTGTACGTGGAAGACGTGAACCTGCTGCATCTCGCGGCGCTGCCGTTCGCGAGCGAGGTCGATCCGATCTCCGGACGGGCGCGGCCGCTGCAGCGCGAAGGCATGGAGCGGCTGCTGCGTGCGCAGGGTCTGCGGGCGCAGCAGGCGTTCGTCCAGGCGACCGCACACCTGCGCGCGAGCTGCAGCTTTCGCGTGACGCGGGGGAGGATCGTGCCGGCGCTGCTGCAGGCGGCGCTCGAGGCCGACCTCGTCGCTCTGGGGGCGATCGGGAGCGTTTCGGCGGCGCGCGGCGGGCTCGGTTCGATCGCCCGTGCGGTGATCGCCGAAACCGAGCGGCCGGTCCTGATCCTGCCGCACGGCGCGGCGCTGCGGCCGCCGATCGCGGTGGTCGTCGACGCCGCGAGCGGCGCGGGCGACGCGCTCGCGTTCGGCGCGCACCTCGGCGGATACTTTCCTTCGTCGGAGCTCGTCGTATTGCTGATCGCGGCCGGTCCGAAGCAGGCGCAGGCGCTGCGGGACGCCGCGGAAGCCGTCCTCGCCGGGACGGAGGCCCGTTACCGCGCCGTCGACGCCGCCGACGTCGACACGCTCGGCCGCGCGCTGCGGGCCGAGCGCGTCGGGACGCTGGTGCTGTCGCGCACGAGCCCCTCTCTCTCCGTCGAATCCCTCGGTGAGCTGCTCGGACGCACGAACGTAGCCGTGCTGCTAGTCTGATCCGGCGCACCGGTTTGCACCTCGAGGCCGCCGCGCGCGGGCGAGCGCGCGGTTGACGCCGCGGTGCGGGCGCTGCACGATCCTGACGGTGCGACGGCATAACGGCAGGGAGGGCGGCCCATGCAGGTGATGCCCGACTATCGCGGCGGCAGCATCGTCAATCTCATGTCCTCGATCGTGCACGCGCTCGGCGGCGAAGAACCGCTCTACGCGCCGCTCGCTGCGCTCCCGCCCGCCGAGCTCGCGAGCCGCAACGTGGTGCTGCTGGTCGTGGACGGTCTCGGCTACGAGTACCTGCAGTCGCGCAAACCCGAGGGCGCGCTCGCGCGGCGCCTGCGTGCGCGCATCACGTCGGTGTTTCCCTCGACGACGGCGAGCGCGGTCACGACTTTTCTCACGGGGACGGCGCCGCAGCAACACGGTCTTACCGGGTGGTTCATGTACTTCGCGGAGCTCGGCGGCGTCATGGCCATATTGCCGTACCGTCCGCGGCACGGCGGCTCCGCTCCGCGCCTCCCGGTCGGGACGCTCCTGGAGCACGTGCCGGTGTTCGATCGGCTCGATGCGCGCGCGCACATGGTCGCGCCCGCGCGCATCGCACAGTCCGACTTCAATCTCGCGCACCGCGGCCGGGCGGCGCTCGAGGCGTTCAGGACGCTCGACGAGATGTTCCAGGCGATCGAGCGCATCGTGCGCGTGGCGAGCGGGCGGACGTATGTGTACGCCTACTGGCCGGAGCTCGACCGGCTCGCGCACGAGTGCGGCGTCGGAAGCCGCGAGGTCGGCGAGCATCTGGACGCGATCGATACGGCGTTCGATGCGTTCCTCGGGCGCATCGCCGGCAGCGACACGACCGTCGTCGTGACCGCCGACCACGGTTTCGTCGACGCGGCGCCCGAGGAGGCGATCGAGCTCGCGGCGCATCCGGCGCTCGCCCGCACGCTGCTCCTGCCGCCGTGCGGCGAGCAGCGCGCGGCGTACTGCTACGTCCGGGCGCGGCAGGAGCGCGCGTTCGCCGATTACGTCGCGCGCTTCGCCGACCGGGTGGAGCTGCACGAAGCGGAGGCGCTCGTCGCGGCGGGCGTCTTCGGCCTCGGTGCGCCGCACCCGCGGCTCCACGAGCGGGTCGGCGACTACGTGCTGATCATGAAGCAGAACGCCGTGATCAAGGCATGGCTCTCCGGCGAGCCGCAGTTCGAGCACATCGGCGTGCACGGCAGCACGAGCCCGGAGGAGATGTACGTGCCGCTGATCGTGGCGCAGGTTTGAGCGCGCCGGCGGGGCACTGTCGCTCGAACCCGGCTCCGGGTCGCCCGCCGCCGGTTCGGGCATCCGCTGCCTTGACAAACCGTCGGCCGGGGCCGAGCGTTAATCGGTAGGGGCAGGGAAATCCCGGACCCGCCGCTCCGGCCGGGGCTATAGTGTCCCTGAACAACAACAAGGCGCTGTACGGCCGCCGCGCCGGCACCGCACCCGAAGGGAGAGGTTCATGTCCACGAAGCCCGATTCGCAGAAAGTGCTGGACGAAGCCCTGCAGCTCGACCCGACCGCGCGCGCGTTCATTGCCGAGACGCTGCTCGAAAGTCTCGAGCTCGAGCACGATTTTCCGGTGCCGGAAGAATGGCGGGAGCAGGTGCGCCGCCGCTGCCTCGAGATCGATAACGGGCGCACCGGCATGTTCGACGACGCAGCCGTGCTGAACGAGCTGCGCGCGAAATACGCTTGATCGACGTTCGCTGGCACCGCGCCGCGCGGGCGGAAGCCGCCGCGGCGGCCGCCTTCTACCGGAGCAAGCGCCCCGGGCTCGTCGAGCATCTGCTGCAGAATCTCGAAGAAGCGCTGCGCCGGCTGCAGCGGCGGCCGCGCGCCTATCCGCGTGTCGAGGCGAACGTGCACAAGTGCCGCGTGCCGCATTTTCCCTACGGCATCCTCTATCGCGTCCGCGAAGCCGAGTTCGAGGAGCCGCGCATCGAAATCCTCGCCCTGATGCACCTGCGCCGCCCGCCGGCGGACGGCAAGTCCGACTGAGAATTGCGGCGCGTCGCGCCGTCGTCGGCGGGGCCGCGGAGGTTACTTCTCTTTCGCTGCGGGTCCGCGTTCGCGCACCTTGTCGGCGGGCGCCGGCGTCTCTTCCGCAGACCGCGGCGGCGCCGGCGCGAAGCCGCCGAGGGCGCTCGCTTCGCCGCGCCACGCTTCACCCCAGCCGGTAGGCGCGTTCGGCAGGGCATAGATGCGCGGACCGTACACGCTTCGCGCGGCATCCAGATCCGCGGCCCGATCGACGGCGGCGGCCGGTGGCTGTTCGGGGACTTCGTCCGAGACGATCGGCTTGCCGATCTCGCCGCGGCCCGCGCTCATGATCTCGGCCGCTTTCTGTGCCGCGGCGTCGTCGCGGGCGTGCAGCGCGAGCACCGCTTTTCCGCCACGCACGGCGCGCGCATAGTGCTCCGTGTCATCGTCGATGAGCCAGCCGCTGAACATGCGCTGCACGACGCCCGCGATGCCGGTCAGCTCCGCATGCGGCGGCGGGGCGCCGTCGCCGCCTTCGATGCGTATCTGCTCGCGACCGAAGCCGTTCTCCAGGAGCCGCCGGCATGCGGCTTCCGCATACGCCCGGGATTCGTAGATCGCTACCACCAGTCTTGCCATCGATGCCTCCGCGCGCTGAGCGCTTCTCGTTCTGCAAATTCAGACTCGCGCAGGGCTGCGATGTTCCGGCGCGCGCCGCAACAGGCGTTTACCGGATGGGAGCGGCCCGAAGGCGGCCGCTACGCTAGGGCGTCGACGTCCGCGGCTTCGGCGGCCGAGGCCTCGACAGCGAACAGGAGTACTGGCCATGACTTCGTCCTCGATCCGCGAAATCCTTCCGGGCCTGTTCCACTGGACCACGTACCACGAGGGGATCGACGAGGATGTGCATTCCTATTACATCGCGGGCACGCGGCCGGCCGTTCTGATCGATCCGCGGGTGCCCGAGGAAGGGTTCGCCTGGTTCATGGACCATCCGGTGCCGGAGCACATCTATCTGACGAACCGGCTCCACTATCGCCACAGCGACCGTTTCGCCAAACCGTTTCATGCGACCGTCTGGTGCCACGAAGCGGGGCTTCACCATTTCGGGGAGGATCGGCCCGTTCGCGGCTTCAGGCACGGCGAAACGCTTCCCGGCGGCATCCGGGCGCTCCCGGTCGGGGCGCTCTGCCCCGAGGAAACGGCGTTCTACTGGCCCGCGAACGGCGGTGCGCTGTTCATCGGCGATGCCATCGTGCGGGACGGCGATGCGCTCGCTTTCGTGCCGAACGAGCTCATGGGAGAGGATCCCAGGGCCGTCAAGCACGGCATCCGCTTCGCTTTCACCCGCCACCTCGCGCTCGACTTCGATCATCTGCTCTTCGCGCACGGCGAGCCCTGGATCGGCCACGGCAAGGCCGCGCTCACGGGGTTCCTCGCCGTCGCGGATTGACCCTTGTCGGCGCGCACCCGTCGCCTGGCGCCGCTCCGAAGCGCTGCTAATATTTTTCTTCGAGAGTAGAAGCTCATATCCGCGCTTTCTGCTGTCCATCTTCGTTCTTCCCGAAGTCCTGAAAACCGACGTTTCTTCGAGACCCCCGATGTCCCGGCCAGGCCCGCTCGCGCTCTCGTTCGTGTTCCTCCTTGCCGTCGCGCCGCTCGAAGCCGCCGATAGCGCGCCGGACGAAGCGCGAGCGCGGCTGCGGACCTATCTCACCGCCAACGGCGGGCAGCTCACCGACGAGCTCGTGCGCGCCGCACGCGACCGCGGCCATTTCTGCGTCCGCTGCCACGGCGAGGACGGCATGAGCAGCATGCCCCTGGTGCCGAATCTCGCGGGCCAGAATGCGTATTACCTCCTCGAGCAGATCGAGCGGTTCGCGAGCGGCGCGCGTTCCGACCACATCATGACGCCGCTCGCGCGCCAGCTCGCGCCGGACGACAGGGCGTTGCTCGCGTTCTACTACGCGAGCCAGCGCCCGCGGCCGCACGCGATCGAGGCGACGCTCAAGCAGCGCGGCGAGGCGCGGTATCGCCAGATCTGCGTCGCGTGCCACGGCAGCGACGCGCGCGGCGGCGAGCAGTACGCGCGCCTCGCGAGCCAGCATCCGGAGTATCTGCGCCGCCGCCTGTATCAGTTCCAGTCGCGCACCGACCGCGAGGGGAGCGTGATGACGGGGATCGCGCGCTCGCTCTCGGACGAAGACATCAGCGTCATCGCCGCCTACCTGGCGTCGCTTCCCTGAGGTACGGGCGCGCGCAAGGCGCCGCCGGACGCGAAAACCTCCACGGATTCGGGCGTGTCCCCGACCGGCTCGCGGCAGTCGGCACGGATTGATCCGTGTCAAAACATTGTTCCGTCGCCCGCGGTTAGCATGCGCTGGTCCACCAGGAGACACGCCATGAGCAAGAACTTCGTACAGGTCGCACAGGATGTGAGAGGCGGCAGCCGAGAGCTGCGCGAGGCGGCGCCGGAGGTGATGAAGGCGTTCGCGGCGCTCGCGCAGGCGGCCACGGCGGCCGGCGCGCTCGACACGAAGACGAAGGAGCTGATCGCGCTGGCGCTGGGAATCGCCGGGCGCTGCGACGGCTGCATCGCGCATCACACCCGCGTCGCCGTGCAGCTCGGCGCGACGCGCCTGGAGATCGCGGAGACGGTGTCGGTCGCCGTTTACATGGGCGGCGGGCCCGCCAGCATCTACGGCGCCGAAGCGCTGCGCGCGTACGACCAGCTCGCCGCGCAGGCGGGCGCGCCAGCGCGAACCTGATTCGATTCGAGCGGCCGGTCGAGCGCTACGCGTCGACCGCTGCGAGCACGGCGCGCACGCGGCGCTCGGCGCTCGCCGTGCTCGGCGCCGGAATCGAGTCGAAATCGCCGCGCAGCGCTTTCATGGCGTAGCGCTCGCGCTCGATCTCGCCGGTCGTGCGCACGCCGCGGCGGCGAAAGAGCGGGAGCGGCGGGCACCAGCCCTGGAGCGCGTGCTGCCCGAGGAACGCGAGCGCGGCCGCCGGCAGCAGAAGGAAGCGTCGATCGACGCGATGGCCGAGCAGCGTGCCGAGAACCACGAGCGTAGCGGCGTTCGCCTGCAGCGTGCGCTCGATGTCCCACTCGCGGTCGAGCTCGGCAAGGCGCGCCTCGAACTCGACCCGGCGGCCTCCCTCGAGGCGCGCGACGCGCGCGTCCGTGCGTCCACGCAGCAGCCGGCTCACTTCCGGATCCGTATTGCGCTGCACGCGCGTCGCTGTCGCAGGCAAACGCAGACTGATCATCGGCGTCTCTCCGAGGAGCCGACCATCGACTCCGAAGCCGGCTCCGGCGGAGCGGCGTGGGTGCCGGTCGCTTCGTCGAGCTGCGCGAAGTCGCCGCGCAGCGCCTTGAGTGCATAGCGCTCGCGCGCGATCTCGCGCGGCGTCCGCACACCGAGACGGCGAAGCACGGGGAGCAGCGGATACCAGCCGGTGAGCGCGTACGCGAGGAGCGAGCCGCCGACGAGCGCCGGCAGCGCGAGGAAGGCCGGACGTACGAGCACGCCGAGCGCGAGACCCGCCAGCCCGGTCGCCGCCGCCTCGAGCTCGATCACGCGATCGGTGTCCCATTCGCGGTCGAGCTTGTCGAGCCTGTAGGCGATCGTCTCCGCGTCCGCGTCCGCGTAGCGCTGCAGGCGCGAGTGCGTCTCGTCGTCGATGCGCCGCAGCACCGCGGCTGCGGTATGGGTGCGAACCCGGTCGCCTTTCAAGATCGTGTGCATCCTCGCGAGCACCGTCGATATCGCGCCGCGGACCGCGGCGTTTCGGTTTCACTGTACCGCCGTGCAACGACAGCCGCTGTCCGTTCCTTACCCGAGACTGTGTCGCACGCCGTCCCGTTGGGAGAAGTTCTAGGGCCATTGGGACACCGGCCGGTCCGGACCGAGGCGTGCTGTTCGTCGGAACCGGCGTGTTAGGATTTCCCTACTTCGAGGGTGGGCGGCAGGTGCACTCAACGTTCCCAGCGGACACCGAAGGCCTGCACAGGGCAACCGCGGAGGGCCTTGTGATGACAGATGATCTCGTTCTTCGCGCCATGCGTCTCGCGGAAGCGGCGCACCGCAAGCGGCCCGACGGGCCGCATCTACGGAAAGCGCCGGAGGGAGAGGATCGTCCGCCGTACTTCATCCATCTCGCCGAAGTCGCCTGGATGTTGCAGGACGCCGGTATGGATGAAGAAACCGTGGCGGCCGGCTATCTGCACGATGTGATCGAGGGTTGCGGGTATACGGACGCTCAGCTCGCGGCGGATATCGGCAATGAGCGCGTAGCCGCGCTGGTCGCTTTGTCTCCGCGGGGCAGGAGGGTGAGATTTCGTGGAAGGAGCGCAACCGCCTTTACCGGGAGCGGCTGGCGCGGGAGGCACCGCCGGAAGCGTTGGCGGTTTCCTGTGCGGACAAGGTAGCGAACATGATGGACATGTGCCGTTACATGAAGAACGGCCATGCCGTGGAGAGTTTCACATCGAGGCCTCACGCAGTGCAGCTGCGGAAGTTCGAGGCGCTAGGGGAGCTTTTCCGTGGTCGCGTTCCGAAGAAGCTGTGGGACCGATACGCAAGAGCGCTCGACGAAGTTCAAGAAGCTTGCGTCCTCGAAAGGACCGGCGTGAGCGGGAAAGCGACCAGCGCCGGCTTCCGGTTCTTTCCGCTCGCCGGGCAGAGAAGGTTTCGCGCGCGAAGTGCAGGAAACAGCCGCTACGAGCTGCCGACTGCACGGCGAACCCAAGACTTCTGCTCGGCCCGCGCGCGCCCGCGGGTTTCTCACTCCACCACCGTCCGCGACTGCTCGCGCATGTACTGCGCGAGATAGTAGAAAGACGCGATCGCTTTGCCGGTCGAGCCCGAGCCTTTCCAGCCGCCGAAGGGCTGATAGCCGGGCCAGGCGCCGGTGGTTGCGCCCTGCGGCCGGTTGGCATAGGTAACACCCGCCTCGATGTTCTCGTGGAACCACGGGATTTCGTCGGGTGCCCCGTAGAAGCCGGCCGTGAGCCCGAGCTCGGTGTCGTTCGCGAGCCGCATCGCCTCCTCGCGGTCGCGGACGCGATGCAGCATGAGAATCGGCACGAACATTTCGTGCTTCCAGAGGCGATGATCGAGCGGCGCTTCCGCGAGCACGGGCTCGACGAAGTAGCCGCGCGCGAGATCGCCGTCGCGTAGCTGCCGGCCGCCGACGATCAAGCGCGCGCCGCCGTTCTTGAGCTCGTCCACGTAGCGCGCGTAGTTGGCGTACGCGTTCTCGGTCGCGACCGGCCCGAGCCAGTATTCGCGCTTCGTGGGGTCGCCGATTCGAATCGCCGCGATCTGCTGCTTGAGGCGCTCGATGAGATCGTCGGCGACCTTCTCCTCGACGTAGAGCCGCGAGAGGGCGGAGCACTTCTGCCCGGTCATGCCGTACGCGGAGCGAACGATGCCGGCGGCCGCATGATCGAGATTGGCGCGCGCCGTCACGATGCACGGGTTCTTCCCGCCCATTTCGGCGATGCAGGGTCTCGGCCACGGTCCGCTCACCATCTGCTGCAGGATGTGGCGTCCCACGGCGGCGGAGCCGGTGAAGGTGACGCCGGCGGTGAGCGGATGCGTCACCAGCGCCTGGCCGATCTCGGCATCTGCGCCGGACAGGTAGTTGAAAACCCCGGGCGGGAGTCCCGCGTCGCGGATGCAGTCGGCGAGGAGGCGGCCGGCCCAAGGCGTCTCGATCGAACCCTTGACGACCACGGTGTTGCCGGTGGTGAGCGCGGCCGCGACCGGGCCCGCGGCGAGCGCCAGCGGATAGTTGAACGGGGCGATCACCACCCAGACGCCGTACGGGCGCATGACGCTTCGGTTGCGCGAGACGGTGCCCGGGAGCGGATCGTTCGGCAGCACGTGGTCGTAGCCGCCATGCTGCTCGAGGTCGTCCGGATATATTCGAAAGAATTCAACGCTTTCCTGGGCTTCTCCGAGACCTTCCATGCGGTTCTTGCCGACCTCGAGCGAGAGAGCGGCACCGATCTCGTACACGCGCTCTTCGAGCAGGTCGGCGACGCGGCGCACGAGCCGGGCACGCTCGGCAGCCGGCAGCGCCCGCCAGGCCGGGAAGGCCGCGTGCGCGGCGCGCATGGCCGCGTCGACGTGGCTTTGCTCTGGCAGCGCGAATTCCCCGAGGATGCGCTCGCGATCGATGGGGGTGGCGCGGGGCACGTAGGTGCTTGCCGGAACATCCTCGCCGTTGATGTAGAGATCGTGCCGGCGGCCGAGCTTTGCGGAGACGAGGTTTGCGAGCGCCTCGTCGAAGCGTTCGTGCATCGCTTCGGGCGGGTTGAACATCGTCGCGTACGTGAGTTTGAAGCTCATGATCCTCTCCGAAGTCGTTTATCGGACGGGAAAAAATTCTCCGAGGAGCCGATCGAGCAGAGACAGCGCATCGGCGAGCTCATGTTCCTCTATGACGAGAGGCGGCGCCAGGATGATCAGGTTGCCGCGGGTGGCGAACGAGACGCCTTCGCGCATCGCCGCATCGACCAGGGCTTTGAGGCGGGGAGGGGTTTGCGGCCAGGGAGCCAGGGGCTCGCGCGTGGTCCGGTCGGCGACGAGCTCGAGCACGGCGAAGAGGCCGTGGCCGCCGCGGACGTCGCCGATGACGGGATGGCGGACCGCCATAGCGTCGAGCTCCGCCTTCAGGCGCGGGCCGAGTGCGCGCGAACGCTCGATCAGCTTCTCCTCCTCGTACGCGGCGAGTGCGGCGAGGCCGGCTGCACAGGAAAGGGGGTGCCCGCAGTACGTGAGGCCCGTGTAGAGCATCTGGTGCTCGAGCCGCGCGGCGAGCTCGGGCGAGAGCACGACCGCTCCGAGCGGGAGCGCCGCTCCGGTGAGTCCTTTGGCGAGCGTCATGGCGTCGGGCCGGCCGGCGTCGCCGTAGCGCTGCCACGCGAACCACTCGCCGCAGCGGCCGAAGGCGCTCATGACTTCGTCCGCGATCAGAGGCACGCCGCGCTCGGCGGTGTAGCGGCGAAGGAGCGGCCAGTAGGTGTCTGGCGGGACGATGCCGTTCGTCCCGGCGTTCGGCTCCATCAGCACCGCGGCCACGTTCTCCGGGCCGAGCCGGTCGATGCGCTCGGCCACGGCCTGCGCGGCGCGCTCGCCGCATTCGGCGTCGCTCGCCGAGCCGAACGGGCAGCGGTACGCATACGGCGGCGGGACGTGGCTCACGGCGAGCGCATCGGGATCGACCTGCGTGCGCGTGCGCGCGTCGCCCGAGAGCGCCATCGCGAGATAGGTCGCGCCGTGATACGAGCGGTCGCGCGCGACGACGACGCCGCGCGGCTTGCCGGTCGCCTGACGCACGATCTTGACGGCGTGCTCGTTCGCGTCCGCGCCGCCCAGCGTGAAGAACACGCGCCCGCCCTCGAACCCCGAGAGCGCGAGCAGGCGCTCGGCGAGCGCGGCGCGCGGCGCGGCGCCCCAGGCGTTCGTGACGAAGCAGAGCTTTTCCGCTTGCGCACGGATCGCGGCGACGACCCGCGGGTGCTGGTGCCCGAGGTTGCTGCACTCGGAGAGGCTGCTCATGTCGAGGACGGTGCGGCCGTCCTCGAGGTGCAGGCGAGCGCCCTTGCCGCCGACCACCGTCGGCGCGTTCCATTCGGACTGCACGCACCAGCTGTGGAGGACGACGTCGCGCTCGCGGGCGGCGGGAATCATCGGCAGTAACGCAAAGCGATGTACGGCGGCGGCATCGTACGAGGCGCGCATCGGCCCGTCAAACCGGACGCGCGCCGGTCCGGAAATGGCGGCCGGCGCTATTCGTGCCGCAGCGCCTCGATCGGATCGAGGCGCGCCGCCTTGCGCGCCGGGAAGTAGCCGAAGACGACGCCGACCGCGGCGGAGAAAAGGAACGCGAGCGCGATGATGCCGACATTGAGCACGAACGGCACCTGCAGCACCCGGGCGAGGACCGCGGAGCTCGCGAGCGCGAGCACGATGCCGACGACGCCGCCGAAGGAGGAGAGCACGACGGCTTCGACCAGGAACTGCAGCAGCACCTCGCGCTCGAGAGCGCCGATCGCGAGGCGGATGCCGATCTCGCGCGTGCGCTCGGTGACGGACACGAGCATGATGTTCATGATGCCGATGCCGCCGACCACGAGGCTCACCGCGGCGACCGCGCTGAGGAGCAGCGTCAGCACCTGCGTCGTGCCGCTCAGCGTCTGCGCGATCTGGCGCGTATCGATGATCGAGAAGTCGTTCTGCTCGTGCGGCGCGACCCGGCGGCGCTCGCGCAGGAGCTGCTCGATCTCGCGCTGCGCCTTGTCGATCAGGGCGGCATCGCGCACCGAGACCTGGATGCTGCGGATGTCCTGGTTGCCCGCGATGCGGCGCTGGAACGTACGCAGCGGGATCACGATCGTGTCGTCCTGGTCGCGCCCGAAGCCGGCCTGGCCTTTCGGCTCCAGCAGGCCGATCACTTCGCACGCGAAGTTGCGCAGGCGCACGCGGGTTCCCAGGGGATCCTGCGTGCCGTAGAGCTCGCGGCGCACCGTGGCGCCGATGACGCACACGGCCGCGCCGGCGCGCAGCTCGCTCTCCGTGAACGTGCGGCCGCTCGCGAGCGTCCAGTTGCCGACGGTGAAGTATTCGTTGGTCGATCCGGCGACGAGCGTGGACCAGCTGCGGTTGCCGTACACGGCGGTGAGGGTGGACGAGGCCACCGGCGCGACCGCCTGTAGCGATCCGATCTCGCGCTCGAGCGCCTGCGCGTCCTGCAGACGAAACGGCGCGACGTTGAGCGAGCGGCCGGGGCCCGGCTGCCCGGGCACGATCATGAGCAGGTTGCTCCCGAGGCTCGAGATCTGCTGCGTGACCTGCGCGGTTGCGCCGCTCCCGAGCGTGACCATGATGATGACCGCGGCGACGCCGATGATCACGCCGAGGGTCGTGAGAAAGGAGCGCATGGCGTTGCGCCGGATCGAGCGCAGCGCGAGGAGCAGGGCGTTCCAGAGCATCAGCGGCATCGGCGGCCCCCGCTCAGGCGCGCCCGCGCGCAGTCTGCGGCGTGCGGCGTTCGTCCGAGGCGACGCGGCCGTCGACGAAGCGCACGATACGCTGCGCGTACTCCGCCATGTCCGGCTCGTGCGTCACCATGAGGATGGTGATGCCGCGCTCGCGGTTGAACTTCGTGAGCAGCTCCATGATCTCGTGGCTGCGCGCCGTGTCGAGGTTGCCGGTCGGCTCGTCGGCGAGGAGCACTTCGGGCTCCGTGACGACGGCGCGCGCGATCGCGACGCGCTGCTGCTGCCCGCCCGAGAGCTCGCCGGGCGTGTGGTCTTCCCAGCCCGCGAGGCCGACCGCCGCGAGCGCGCGCCGCGCGCGCTCGCGGCGGACCGCGGCGCTCTCGCCGCGGTAGAGCAGGGGCAGCTCCACGTTCTCGAGCGCCGAGGTGCGGTTGAGCAGATTGAATCCCTGGAACACGAAGCCGAGGTAGTGGCGGCGAAGCAGCGCGCGCTGATTGCGGTCCAGGCGGCCGACGTCGACGCCCTGGAACAGGTACGTCCCGCTCGTGGGCGTGTCGAGGCACCCGAGAATGTTCATGCAGGTGCTCTTGCCGGAGCCGCTCGGGCCCATGATCGCAACGAACTCGCCGGCATCGATGCGCAGATCGACGCCGCGCAGCGCGTGCATCGCGGCGGTGCCGCTTCCGTAGACCTTCGTAACGCCGCGCAGCTCGATCAGCGGCACGGCGGCCGTCGGCGCGGACGCGCTCATCGCTTGACCGCGATCGCGTCCGTGATCACCGGCGTGCCGGGCTGGAGCGGTCCCGAGCGTACCTCGGTCATGACGCCGTCGGTGGCGCCGATCGTGATCGCGACCGGCTGCGGGACGCCGTTCTGCAGCACCCAGACCCGCGGTGTCCCCCCGCGTGCGTTCGCATCGGGCGGGCGCGATGGCGCACGGCGCGGCATGCGGAAGAGCTGCGCGACCAGCCCGCCGCCCGAGGAGCGCGACTGCGCGGCGGGCGCGGGCGGCGTGAAGCGCAGCGCCGCGTTCGGCACGAGCAGCACGTCCCGCACTTCCTTGACCGTGATAACGGCCGTTGCCGTCATGCCGGGCCGCAGGGAGAGGTCGGCGTTATCGACGGTGAGGATCGCCTTGTAGGTGACCACGCCTTCGACGGTTTCGGAGCCGTAGCGCACGGTCCTGATCTGCGCGGGATAGGTCCGGCCGGGGTAGGCGTCGACCGTGAAGGTCGCCGGCTGCCCGGGCTGCACGCTCCCGACGTCCGCCTCGTCCACGTCGACCTGCAGCTCCATCTGCGAGAGGTCTTCGGCGATCGTGAAGAGCACCGGCGCCTGGAACGTGGCGGCGACCGTCTGGCCCGGCTCGACCGATCGCTTGAGCACCACGCCGTTGATGGGCGAACGGATCACGGCCTTGGCGAGGTCGGTGCGCGTGGCGTTGATCGTGGCCCGCGCCTGCGCGACCTGGGCGCGGGCGCTCGCCTCGTTCGCGCGCGCCCGATCCAGCGCGGCCTGCGCGGCGTCGAGCTCGTGCTGCGCCGGCACCTTTCCGCCGCTCAGCTCCTGCACGCGCTTGAGCCGCGCGAGCTGCGCCTGCGCCTCCTGGACGCTCGCCTGCGCCTGCATCACGTTGGCTTCGGCCGTGGCGAGCGCCGCCTGCGCCTGCTGCAGCTGTGCCTCGAGCCGCGTGGTGTCGAGGCGCGCGAGCACCTGGCCGGCTTTCACCTTGTCGTTGTAGTCGACCTCGACGGTGCGGATCGTTCCCGAGATCTCGGTGCCGACCTCGACCTGATTGGTCGGCTGGAGGTTGCCGGTCGCCGTCACGGTCACGGTGAGATCGCCGCGGCGCACGGGCTGCGTTTCGTATCGCCAGGTCTCGCGCGAGCGGGTGAGCCACCAGGCGCCGAGCAGCGCGAGCAGCAGGAGCGCGATCCCGCCCCAAAGCAGCCAGCGCCGCATTCGCGGCGAGAGGCGCGACGTGCGCCCGGCGCCGAGCACCTCGGCGATGTCTTTTTTTTGTTCCTGAGTGAGGTCGTTCATGACGCGGATTCCACGGCGGCCGGTGCGGCGGCGGGCAGCTCGGGCGTCCAGCCGCCACCGAGCGCCTTGTAGAGGCGGATCAGGTTCGACGTTGCCTCGGCGCGGCTCACGGCCTGCTGATCCTGGAGCGAGAGGAGCGCGCGCTGCGACTCGAGCAGCGCCTGAAAATCGATGAGGCCCGCGGCGTACTGCTGGCTCGCGAGATCGAACGCGCGCTGCGCCGCGTCCGCGGCCGCCTGGAGTGCGGCGAGCCGTTCCTGCTCCTCGGCATAGGCGATGAGCGCGTTCTCGACGTCGTTGAGCGCGGTGCGCACCGCGGCTTCGTATCGTATGAGTGCCTGCTCCTGCAGCGCGTTCTCGATCTCGACGTTCTGACGCAGCCGGCCGAAGTCGAACAGCGTCCAGCGGCCGCTCGCCGCGAGCTGCGTCGTGCGTGCGGCGTTGCCGAAGAAGTTCGAGAGCGCGAGCGCCTCCAGGCCGATGCTTCCGAGCAGGCTGAAGCTCGGATAGCGCGCCGCCTCGGCGACGCCGACCCGCGCGGTTTGCGCGGCGAGCAGGCGCTCGGCGCGGCGCACGTCGGGACGGCGGCGCAGCGTGTCCGCCGGTACGCCGAGCGACACCTCGAGCGGCGCGAGCGGCACGGGCCGCGGCTCCGCGAGGAGCGACGCGAGCGCGCCCGGATTCTCGCCGATGAGCACCGCGAGCCGGTTCTTCGCCTGCTCGAGGGCGGAGCGCAGCTGCGGTATTTGGGCGCGCGTCTGCTCGAGACTGAACCGCGCCTGCTCGAGATCGAGTTCGGTGGTGAGCCCCGCCTCGAGGCGCCAGCGAACGATCTCGTAGGTTTCCGTCTGCGCGGCGAGATTGGCTTCGGCGATCGCGAGCCGCGTCTGGAACGCGCGCACTTCCGTATAGTTGAGCGCGACCTCCGAGACGAGCGTCACGAGCACGTCGCGCAGATCCTCCTCGGCGGCTTCGAGGCTGGCCTCGGCCGCCTCGAGCGCACGGCGGCGGCCGCCGAACACGTCGAGCTCCCAGCTCGCGTCGAAGTCGAGCGAGTACAAGTCGCCCGCGCCGCCGGGGCGATCGCCGCTGCGGATCTGCACGGCCGAGGCGCCGGCCGAGAGCGTCGGAAAGCGGTCTGCGCCCGCAATCGCGCGACGCGCACGCGCCTCGCGCACGCGCGCCGCGGCTTCGCGCACGGTGGTGCTTCCCGCCGCCGCACGCGCGACGAGATCGGAGAGCACCGGATCGTCGAAGAGAGTCCACCAGCGGGCGAGCGCGGCATCGTCGGTGGCAGGTGCACGCGGAACGGTCCGGTTCCATCGGGCGGGGACATCGAGCTCGGGTTCCACGTAGTCCGGACCGACGGTGACGCAGCCCGCGAGCAGGCTCATCGCCAGGGCCAGGCCGAGGCGGCGGCGAAGGTGGGGCGCGTGCTGCATTCGTTGATAACTAGGGCGGGTCGGGCTCCGTTGAACGGGCGCAAGGGTAGCACGGCAGCGCGAGCGGGTTGCAGATCGTTCCGGCGCGGCGGGCTCCTCGCATTGCCCGCACTAACGCGCGGGGCGCGGGAGCGGTTGACGGATCGACGACGGGCGGTGCGCGCGGGTAGATTGCATGCGCATGCGAGAGATCGACGGTTCCTACGGCGAAGGCGGCGGGCAGCTGCTGCGCCTGGCGTGCGCGCTCGGCGCGATCACGGGCGAAGCGGTGCGGGTGCGGAACGTCCGGGCGCGCCGGCGGCCGCCCGGGCTCGCCGCACAGCATGCGGCGGCGGTGCGGGCGGTGGCGCTGCTTTGCGGCGGGGAAGTGGAGGGCGCCGAGGTCGGATCGGCCGATGTGATCTTCCGGCCGGGCGCGCGCCGCGGCGGCGAGTTCACGATAGACGTCGGCACCGCGGGCAGCGTCATGCTCGTGCTGCAGGCGCTCCTGCCGCTCGCGGTCACCGCGCCCGCGCCGACGGAGCTGCGGCTCATCGGCGGCACCGACATTCGCGCCGCACCGCCCGCCGATTACGTCCGCTTCGTGCTGCTGCCGCTCCTCACGGCGATGGGCGCACGGGTGGAGCTCGCGCTCGTGCGGCGCGGCTATTATCCGCGCGGCGCCGGCGAGGTCGTGGTGCGGGTGCAGCCGGGGCCGTTGTCGGCGCTCGTGCGCGAAGCCGCCGGGAAGCCGGAGCGCATCGAGGGCGCGGTGCACACGGCGCATCTCCCCGCTCACGTCGCGGAGCGCATGGAGCGGCGAGCGGTCGAGTTGCTGCGCGATGTCGCGCCGGTGCGGCTGACGCGACAGGAGGTCGATGCCGGCTTGGCATTCGGCCCGGGCGGCGGCATCGCCCTCTGGACGGCGGGCGCGCCGTCGCTGCTCGGCGCCGCCGAGGTGGCGCAGCGCGGCGTTCCGGCCGAGCAGATCGCCGAGACCGCCGCATGCACGCTGCGGGGCGATCTGGAGGCGGGCGCCACGCTCGACATCCACGCCTCCGATCAGGTACTGATTTACGCGAGCCTCGCGCGCGGGCGATCCTGCTTCATCGCGCGGGCGCTCACCTCGCACGCGGCCACGGCGTTGTGGCTGCTGCAGCAGTTCCTGCCGCTCGACGTGCGCACGGCGCCGGCGGGAAACGGCATACGCGTCGAGATCGAGCCGCGTGCGTAATGAACCGGCACCGGCACCCGGTGTACGTCACTGCCTAAGGAGGAATGAGCATGTCGAGAGCGCAGGCAGCCGGAGACGGTCGAGGCACCTACGCGCGCCCCTCGCCCGAGGAACGGCGGCGCATGATCGCGGAAGCGGCTTATTACAAGGCGCTCAACCGCGGCTTCCAGGGCGGTGATCCGGTCGAGGACTGGCTGGCCGCCGAGCGTGAGATCGACGCGATGTTCCCGAATCCCGAGCAGCAGCGCGAGGAAGCAGACCTCTACGAGAAGCTGCGCGCTGCGCTCAAGGACCTGCTCGCCGAAGCGCAGGCCGTGAACGCGGACACGCTGCGTCAGGCGTTCGAGCGGGCGACGGCCGACCTCAAGCGCACCGGACGCTACACGGCGGAGACGATCGCCAAGGTGGCCGCGTCGCTGCGCAAGGACATTGCGAGCACGGCGGTGAAGCTCGGACCGCGCTGGGAGGATCTGTCGCGCCGCGGCGGCGATCTGTTCGAGGTGTGGCGCGACCGCGGCGCGATATTTCTGTCGCAGGCGGCGACGGCGGTCGGCGAATGGCTGCGGCAGACGGGCACCCGATTCGGCCAGCAGACCTACCGCGCGGGCGAGATGGTGTACAAGGGCGCGTTCGAGTGTACCGCGTGCGGCGAGCGCCTGACGTTGCCGGAATCCGCGCACCTGCCGCCGTGCCCGCGCTGCCAGGCGCTCGAGTACCGGCGTCACTGACCGGCGCTCGATCTCTCCGTCGAGACTCGGGCGCGAGCACGGTGCGGGTTTCCTTCCACCGGTCGGCGCGCCGCGTTCCGCGCGGCGTGCAGCTGCGCCGGCGCGCAGCGGACCGACTCGCGGCGTTCTGGGAGATGGTTCAGTCCGCCTCGCGCTCCGGCACGCAGCAGAGCCGCGCGGCCTCCGGTGCGGCCTCGAGCACGCCGCCGGTGATGGTGTTCGGCCGGTAGGTGGTGCAGCCCTTCAATCCCTGCGCGTAGGCGTAGCGGTAGATGTCCTTGAATTCCTCGAACGGGAAATCCGCCGGCACGTTGATCGTCTTCGAGATCGAGCTGTCGACGTACGGCTGCAGCGCCGCCTGCATATCGAGGTGCGCGGCCGGCGGCAGCTCCTGCGCGCTCACGAACGCGCGCGGGAGCGGCTCGTCGCCGCGCAGCGCGCGCCAGCGCTCGAGCGCGTAGTCGGTGAGCTCGTACTCGCGCGTGCTGCCGTCGAGCTCGAGCACGCGGCGGCGGTAGCGGAACGCGTACACCGGCTCGATGCCGCTCGAGACGTTGTTCGCGAGCAGGCTTATCGTGCCGGTCGGTGCGATCGCCGTCAGGTGGCTGTTGCGGATGCCGTAGTTCCTGATCCCTTCCTGGATGTCCTCGGGCAGCCGACGGACGAACTCGCCCGCGAGATAGCGCTCGTGCTCGAAGAAGGGGAACGGGCCCTTTTCGCGCGCGAGCGCGATCGAGCAGCGGTAGGCTTCGTGGCACACGGTGCGCATGACGCGCGCCGCGAGCTCGCGGGCCGGCGGCTCGCCGTAGTGCAGCCCGAGCATGAGGAGCGCATCGGCGAGGCCGGTGAGGCCGAGACCGATGCGCCGCGCGCCGTTCGCCATTTCCGCCTGGCGCTCGAGCGGGAAGCGCGAAACGTCGATGACGTTGTCCATCATGCGCACCGCGATGCGCGCCGTCGCGGCGATGCCGTCGAGATCGAGCGAGGCTTTCTCGGTGAACGGATCGCGCACGAACGCGACGAGATTGATCGAGCCGAGGTCGCAGGCGCCGTAGGGCGGAAGCGGCAGCTCGCCGCACGGGTTCGTCGCGCTGATGTGCTCCCGATACCAGAGGTTGTTGAGCCGGTTGATGCGATCGACGAAGAGCACGCCCGGCTCGGCGTATTCGTAGGTCGCGCGCATGAGCTTTTCCCAGAGCGCGCGCGCCCGCACGCGCCGATAGACGCGGCAGGGCACCGGCGCGAGCGCGCCGGACCAGCGGCGCATCACGATTTCGCCTTCGTCGGCGCGCGCGGGGAACACGAGCGGCCACTCCGCATCGGCCTCGACCGCCTGCATGAACTCGTCGGTCACGAGCACCGACAGGTTGAAGTTCCGCAGCTCCCCGGGCGTCTGCTTCGCCGCGATGAAGGTCTCGATATCGGGGTGATCGCAGCGCAGCGTCGCCATCATGGCGCCGCGGCGCGCGCCGGTGGACAGCAGCGTCGCGCACATCGCGTCCCAGATACGCATGAACGATACCGGTCCGGAGGCGACGCCGCCGACCGCGCGGGCCGGCGCCCCGCGCGGACGCAGGGTCGAGAAGTCGTAGCCGACGCCGCCGCCCTGCTGCATGGTGAGGGCGCCCTCCTTGAGACCGTCGAAGATGCCGTCCATGGAGTCCTCGATCGTGCCCATGACGAAGCAATTGAAAAGCGTCACGCGCCGCCCCGTTCCCGCGCCGGCCTGAATGCGCCCGCCGGGCAGGAAACGGAATCCGGCGAGGGCCTCGTAGAAACGCTCCACCCAGGACGGATCCTTCTCCGGCGCGGCCAAGGCACGCGCGATGCGGCGCCACGTGTCCTCGATGGTCGCCTCGAGCGGCCCTTGCTCTGTCCGGAAGCGGTACTTGGTGTCCCAGATGTGGTACGCGATCGGAGTCGTGAACGGCGCGGTGGTCATCGCTGGTTCCTTCGGACGACAGCTAACAGCATAACCAAGCGTGCCCGGCACGTCTCGCGGCAAGCGGTTGATTTGGATCAAAGCGGCGCCGCCGCAGTAAGGTAGCCTCTTTTTTCGAGGGCATTTCTGGGTGAGGATTGCGGGACAACGACGAAACCGCGGAGCAGATAATGTACAAGAACCTGTTGATCGCCACCGATGGATCGCCTAGGTCCCGCAAGATGGTGCAGGAGGGAGTGAAGCTCGCGAAGGCGCTCGATGCCCGGGTCGTCGGGGTGCACGTCTACCCCGCGCATTTCGGCCTCACGTACGGGAAGGTGGGTGTCATCGATGCGCGCACGCAGGTGCGGTTGCGTGCAATCGCGCGCAAGGAAGGAGAGCGTTATCTCGAACAAGTGCGCCAGGCGGCAGAGCGCGCCGGCGTTCCCTGCGAGACGGCGCTGCTCGAGCACGATCAGGTCTGGAAGGCGATCATCGACACTGCGCGCAAGCGCCGCTGCGACTTGATTCTCATGGCGGCGCACAGCCGCGGGCCGCTGGCCCGGCTGGTGCTCGGGAGCGAGACGAACAAGGTGCTGATGAACTCGAAGATCCCGGTGCTGGTGTACCGCTGATCCGGCGGGCACGCCGCTCGAACCACGCGAGGAGGTGCGCATGTTCAAGAACATCCTGATTCCGACCGACGGTTCCGAGATGTCCGAAGACGCGGCGCGCAAGGGGGCGGCGCTCGCCAAGCTGCACGGTGCACGCATCGTCGGCGTGCACGTGTTCCCGGTGAGCCTCGGCATTTACTACGGCGAGGCCGTGTGGGTGGACGAGACCATGCGTACCCAGATGCAGGAAGCCGCGGCGGCCGAAGGGCGCAAGTACCTCGACAAGCTGGAAGAGATCGTGCGCGCCGAGGGGGTGCCGTTCGAGCGCGTGCTGATCGAGGGCGACAGCCCGTGGCAGGGGATCGTCGAAACCGCCGACCGCAAGGGCTGCGATCTCATCGTGATGGCGGCGCACGGCCGGCGGGGCATCGCGGCGGTGCTGCTGGGAAGCGAAACCAACCGGGTGCTGACGCACACCAAGATACCCGTGCTGGTCTACCGGTGAGAGTCCCGATTCCGGCGGCGCCCGTTGCGCGCTTTCCCCGTTCGACCGGGGTGGTCCGCCGCTATAGACTGGCGTCGTCGGCCTCCGGACGGACCACAGGCCGCACGGACGACACGGAGGTGTCATGCGCTTCAAGGATCGCAAGGACGCCGGCCGGCAGCTCGCGGAGCTCCTCGCCGGCCGTTACGCCGGTATCGACGGCATCGTCTACGCTCTGCCGCGCGGCGGGGTGGTCCTCGGCGCCGAAGTCGCACGGCGGCTCGGGCTTCCGCTCGATCTCATCATCGCGCGCAAGATCGGCCACCCGCGCAATCCCGAGTACGCGATCGGCGCCGTCACCGAGCAGGGAGAGCTCGTGACGAATCCGCGCGAAATCGAGTCGGTGCGGCGCGAATGGCTGGCGCGCGAGATCGAGAAGGAGCGGCGCGAGGCCGAGCGCCGCCACGCGGTGTACCTCGATGGGCGAACGCCGCTCTCGGCCGCCGGCCGCACGGCGATCCTCGTGGACGACGGCATCGCGACCGGCCTCACCATGCTCGCGGCCATCCGCGCGGTGCAGCGCCAGAACCCCGCGCGTGTCGTCGTCGCGGTTCCGGTGGTGCCCGCCGACACCGCGGCGCAGCTCGAGCGGGAAGCGGACGAGGTCGTCGCGCTCGATGTGGCGGCGGACTACCTCGGTGCGGTCGGAGCCTACTACGACGACTTTCCTCAAGTCACCGACGGCGAAGTCGTCGAGCTCCTGCACGCGATGGAGCGCGAGACGTCCGCGTAGCGAGACGTGCGTATGGCGGCGGGTTCCGGGTGGCGTCGCGCCGAGGGGCGCCTGTCGTACGAGGCGGCGGCGTGACGACGGTCGATGGTGCGCTCGCCTGGCCGCTCGAACGCAAGGTCGCGCTGCTCGCGCGTCCCGACTGCTACCCCGAGCGCCCCGCGCGTGTCGAAACCATCGAAACCCACATGTCGTGGGTGTTCCTGACTGCAACGCGCGCCTACAAGCTCAAGAAGCCGGTACGCCACGCCTTCCTCGACTACAGCACGCTCGCGGCGCGCGAGCACTATTGCCGCGAGGAAGTGCGCGTGAACCAGCCGCTCGCGGCGAGCGTGTATCTGGGCGTCGAAGCGCTCACCGTGGACGCCGACGGGCGCGCCGCGCTCGGGGGTCGCGGCACGCCGATCGAGTGGCTTGTCGTGATGCGCCGGCTCCCCGCGGCATGCCTGCTGGACGCGGCGATCCGGGCGGGCACCGCCACGCGCCCGGCGGTCGCGGCGGCGGCCGAACGGCTCGCGGAATTCTACCGCAACGCGGCGCCCGTGACGCTGAGCGGCGAAGCGTATCGCCGCGCCTGCCGGACGCGCATCGAGGAGAACCGCGCGGTGCTCGGGGATCGGGCACACGGTCTTGCGCCGACGCTCGTGGCGCAAGTGCACGACTGGCTGACCGGCGCGCTCGAACGCGAGGCGGCGGCGTTTGCGCGCCGCGCGGAGGAGGGACGCATCGTCGACGGGCACGGCGACCTGCGGCCGGAGCACGTGGCGCTCGAGACGCCGCCGGTCGTCATCGATCGGCTCGAGTTCGACCGCAACCTGCGGCTGCTCGACGCGGTCGAGGAGCTCGCGTTCCTCGCGATGGAGTGCGAGCGCCTCGGCGCGCCGTGGGTGCGGGCGGTGCTGTTCGACGCCTACACCCGCGCAACCGGCGACGCCGCGCCCGAAGCGCTCGTGCGCTTCTACACCGTGCACCGCGCCTGCGTGCGCGCGCGCCTCGCGGCGCTACACACCGTCGATCTCCCGCCCGCCACTTGGCCGAAGTGGCGCGCGCGGGCGCGCGAGTATCTCGAGCTCGCGCGGGCACACGTTTCCGGCGCGTGACGCCTATGCAGCCAGGTTCGATCGAGACGAGCGGCCGGCGGGCGCTATGTGCGACGGTGCGCGCTCGAACGCCGCCGCTCGTGCGCGTGCCCGGCCGGCGCCGTCTAGTGCGGCGGCAGCGGCGGGCGCTGCGCGCTTTCGCGCAGGCGCTGGCGCGAAATGAGCTTCACCATGGACTGCAGCTCTTCCGCGACGATCTCGAGCAGATCGTCGAGGCTCACGATGCCGACGAGCCCGCCTTGGGCGTCGACGACGGGCATGCGCCGCACGCCCCGGCGGCGCATCTGCTCCAGCGTCTCGAAGGCGTCGTCCTGTTCCCGCGCGGTCACGAGCTCGCTCGTGCGCAGATCGCCGATGGTCACGGTGTCGAACGGCGCCTCTATCGCGAGCACCTCGACCACCAGGTCGCGGTCGGTAACGATGCCCACCGGCACCCGGCGTCCGTCGCGATTCTCGGCGATGACGAGGGTGCCAACGTGGTACTCCCGCATCAGCCGCGCCGCCTCGCGGATACCGGTTTCGGGGGGACAGAAGACGACGTCGCGGGTGCAGATCTCTCCGATACGCATATGCATCCTCCTGGACTTCGTGTCTCGCGCGCGTTGGTGACAATCCTTTCGCGCTCCACGTATCGACCGTCGCAACGGCCGCTAGCCCGCGAGCAGCTCGATCAGCGAGCCGCCCGTATGCAGCCTTCGGATCGCGTCGGCGAGGAACGGTGCGAGCGGCAGGGTGGCGAGCTTCCCGCGGGTGACGTCCGCGGGAACCCGTTCCGGGGCGACGCTGTCGGTGACGACCACCCGCGCGAGCGCCTCGGTCGCGAAGAAGCGGTCGGCGTCGCGCGTGAACAGGCCGTGAGCGGCGGCGGCGTAGACGAAACGCGCGCCAGCCGCGCTGCAGGCCTGCGCGGCGAGCGCGAGCGTGGTGCCGGTGCTGATGAGATCGTCGACGAGCACGGCGGCGGCCCCGGCGACGTCGCCCGCGAGCCGTCCGGGTGTCACGCGGCCGTCCTTGCGCGTCTTCTGCATGAACGCGAGCGCCGCTTCGGTTCCGCGCAGGCG
>DATCLR010000128.1:0-12258 GCA_036563785.1 Burkholderiales bacterium
GCGTCCAGGTGTGTCTCGAGCGCAAGATTCCGCTCGTGTGCTTCGCCGCGAGCGGCGGCGCGCGTATGCAGGAGGGGCTCCTGTCGCTCATGCAAATGGCGAAGACCACCGCCGCGCTCGCGCGCCTCGGCGAGGCGGGCCTGCCGTACATCTCGGTGCTCACCGATCCCACCATGGGCGGCGTTTCCGCGAGCCTCGCCATGGTGGCCGACGTCATCATCGGCGAGCCCAAGGCCCTGGTCGGCTTCGCCGGTCCGCGCGTCATCGAGCAGACGGTGCGCGAGAAGCTGCCCGAAGGCTTTCAGCGGTCCGAGTTCCTGCTGGCGCACGGACAGATCGATCTCGTGCTCGACCGGCGCGAGCTGCGCGACCGCATCGCCTCCCTGCTCGCGATGCTGATGCGCCGGCCCGCGCCCGCCGAGGCGAGCTACAACGTCGGCTGACCGACCCACCTGGCTACGCGTACCCTCAGCGACTGGCTCGTCCATATCGAGACGCTCCATCCGCGGAGCATCGATCTCGGGCTCGACCGCGTGCGCGCCGTGCTCGCGGCGCTCGGTCTCGCGCATCCGCCGTACGCGGTCATCGCGATCGGCGGCACCAACGGCAAGGGCTCGACCGCGGCGCTTTGCGATGCGGTGCTGCGGGCGGGCGGCCGCCGCGTCGGTCTCTACACCTCGCCGCACCTCGTGCGCTACAACGAGCGGGTGCGCGTCGACGGCGTTATGGCGAGCGACGACGAGCTGTGCGATGCGTTCGCGCGCATCGAAGCGGCGCGCGGCGATGTTCGTCTCACGTACTTCGAATACGGCACGCTCGCCGCGCTCGAGATTTTCCGCCGCCGCGGCGTCGAGGCCGCCGTGCTCGAGGTCGGCATGGGCGGGCGGCTCGACGCGGTCAACGCCGTGGATCCCGATGCCGCGATCGTCACGTCCGTCGGCGTCGATCACACCGCGTGGCTCGGGCCGGACCGCGAAAGCATCGGGCGGGAGAAAGCGGGAATCTTCCGCACCGGACGGCCGGCGATCTGCGGCGATCCGGATCCGCCGCAAAGCCTGCTCGCGGCGGCGCAGCGGCTCGGCGCGCGGCTCTATCGATACGGGCACGAGTTCGAAGCGCGGCAGGCCGAAGGCGGGTGGTCGTTTCACCTTCAGGGCCGCACCCGGAGCGGGCTTCCCTATCCGCAGCTGCGCGGCGATTACCAGCTGCGCAACGCCGCGTGCGCGCTGGCGGCGCTCGAGACGCTGGCCGAACGCTTTCCATTGACGCAGCACGCGCTGCGCGACGGGCTGCTCTCGGCGTTCGTGCCGGGACGTTTCCAGGTGCTGCCGGGATCGCCGAGCGTCGTGCTCGACGTCGCGCACAACGTGCAGGCGGCCGAGGCGCTGGCCGCGAACCTGCGGCAGCAGCGCATTCCCGGCACGCGCACGCACGCCGTGTTCGGCATGCTGATCGACAAGCCGATCGCCGATGTCGCGCGCGCGGTCGCGGCGGAGATCGATCGGTGGTATGCGGTCGCGCTCGGCGGGCCGCGCGGAGCCAGCGCGGCGCAGGTCGCAGCGGCCGTCGCGGAAGCCGCGCCGGGTGCGCCGGTGCAGCAGTTTCCCGACGTCGTCGCCGGCTACACCGCCGCGCGCGCTGCGGCGGGACCGGCCGACCGCGTGGTCGTTTTTGGTTCGTTCTATACGGTCGGTGATATACTAGCGCACCTCGACATGGCTCCCGCATGACCCAGCGCGACCCGGCTCAGGATTTCGATCCGAAGCACCGCATCATCGGCGCGGTCGTAGTCGTCGCCCTAGGCGTCATCTTCATCCCGATGATTCTCGGCAATCGCGGGGTCCCGCCGGCGGGCACGGCGCCCGCGGGCGAGCAGACGCGCGTCGCGATTTCGCAGGTTGCGCCGCCGGCCCCGGCCGCCGAGCCGCTTCCTGCGGCGCCGCCCACGGCGCCCGCGACGCCTGCGCCTGCGGCGCCCGTTCCGGCCGACACCGCACCGGCGGCGAAGACGATGGAAGCGGACAAGGCTGCCGCGCCGAGGCAAACGAAGCAGACGCAGGTCGCAAAGGCGCAGGCGCCCGAAACGCGGGCGGTCGCGAGCGGCTGGGTCGTGCAGGTGGGCACGTTCACCGACACGGCGAACGCCGCACGCCTCGAGAGCAGGCTGCGCTCCCAGGGGCAGGCGGTGCTCACGGAGCGCATCGAGCTCGACGGCCGGAAGGCCGTGCGCCTGCGCGTCGGGCCGTTCGCGGAGAGAGCCGCGGCGCTGCGCGCACAGCAGCGCATCGAGAAGCACGTCGGCGTGAAAGGCGTCGTCCTCGCCTACCCCTGAGTCGGACCGTGTCGCGCGGCGCCGCGGTTACACCATGAACGCCTTCGATTACGTGATGTTGATGGTGCTGCTCGCCTTCACCGTGACCGGCGCCATCCGCGGCTTCGTGCTCGAGGCGCTCTCGATCATACTGTGGCCGGTGTCGGCGCTGCTCGCCTGGCTCCTGGCCGATCAGGGGGCGGCGCTCTTCGAATCGCTCATCGGCGAGCCGCAGCTGCGCATCGTCGCCGCCTTCGTCCTCATCTTCATTCTGGTGTTCATCGTCGGCACCGTCGTCGTGTACGTGATCCATCGGGCGCTGCCGTTGCGCGGCATCCTGCGCAAACCGAACACCATTCTCGGCGGCCTCGTCGGGCTGATTCGCGGAGGGATTATAATAGTCATCGCCTTTCTCGTGGCCGGCATCACGTCGTTGCCGCAGCGGCCGTGGTGGCGCGAGTCCGTGCTCGCGCCGCATTTCGAGCGCGTGGCGATCGCGGTCGGCGCCTACATGCCGCAGGACATCGCGCGGCACATACGCTTCGGCTAGTCCGCGCATACGCGCGAGGAGCTTCCCATGTGCGGGGTCATCGGAATTTTCGGGCGCAGTCCCGTCAATCAGGCGATCTACAACGGCCTCACGGTGCTGCAGCACCGCGGCCAGGACGCGGCGGGCATCATGACCAGCGACGGTCGCCGCGTGTACCTGCGCAAGGACAACGGCCTCGTGCGCGACGTGTTCCATCAGCGGCACATGGAGGCGCTGCGCGGGAACATGGGGATCGGCCATGTGCGCTACCCGACGGCGGGTTGCGACTCGCCGGCCGAAGCGCAGCCGTTCTACGTCAACTCGCCGTTCGGGCTGGCGCTCGTGCACAACGGCAACCTGACCAACGCGGAACAGCTCGCCCGGGAGCTCTTCCGCGAGGACCTGCGCCACCTCAACACCGACTCCGACTCCGAAATCCTGCTCAACGTTCTCGCCCACGAGCTGCACGCGGTCAGCCGTCTGAAGCTCACGCCCGACGAGATCTTCCAGGCGGTGAGCGCCGTGCATCACCGCGTGCGCGGCGCCTATGCGGTGGTCGCGCTGATCGTGGGCTTCGGCATCCTGGCGTTCCGCGATCCGCACGGCATCCGCCCGCTGGTCTACGGGCGGCGCGAGACCGACGCGGGCATGGAGCACATGATCGCCTCGGAGTCGGTGGCGCTCGACGTCGGCGGCTTCGATCTCGTGCGCGACGTCGGACCGGGCGAGGCGCTGTTCATCGACATGGACGGCGAGGTGCATTGGCGCCAGTGCGCGCCGTACACCGAGCACACCCCCTGCATCTTCGAGTTCGTCTACCTCGCGCGCCCGGACTCGATGATCGACGGAATCGCGGTGCACAAGACGCGGCTGCGCATGGGCGAGAAGCTCGCGGCCAAGATCAAGCGCGAGTGGCGCGACCTCGACATCGACGTCGTGATCCCGGTGCCCGATACCTCCCGTACCGCCGCGCTCCAGATGTCCTACGCGCTCGACATCAAGTACCGCGAGGGCTTCATCAAGAACCGCTATATCGGCCGCACGTTCATCATGCCCGGACAGGCGCAGCGCCGGAACTCGGTGCGACAGAAGCTCAACGCCATCGACCTCGAGTTCCGCGGCAAGAACGTGCTCCTGGTCGACGATTCCATCGTGCGCGGCACGACCTCGGCGCAGATCGTCGAGATGGCGCGGGAGGCGGGCGCGCGCAAAGTCTACTTCGCCTCGGCGGCGCCGCCGGTGCGCTATCCGAACGTGTACGGCATCGACATGCCGGCCGCGAGCGAGCTCGTCGCGGCCGGGCGCACCGAGGAGGAAGTGTGCCGCATCATCGGCGCCGACCGCCTCATCTACCAGGACCTCTCCGACCTGATCGACGCGGCGCACGAAGGCAATCCCCGCATCACCCGCTTCGATGCCTCCTGCTTCGACGGGATCTACGTCACGGGCGACGTCGATGCCGCCTACCTGGAGCGCCTCGCGCGGAACCGCAACGACGTCGCCAAGGCGAGCCGTGCGTCGCGCTACGCCGACGATCCGCAGACCGCGGAAGTCCTGAGCTTTCCCCGCTAGCGTTTCCGGCTCCCGGACGATCGTGCCGGGCCCCCGCCCGTGTGCGGGGAAGGGTACCCGCCCGCGCCTCCCGTTGTTTGCCTAAATGAGAGTCATTATCATTCTCGCTTCTTGGAACGGAGCGGAGCACCCATGTCCATCGGGAATCTCCTTCGCGCCGGCGCGGCGGTATGCCTGGCGCTCGCGTTCGGCGGCGCCCAGGCCCGGGACGCCGAGCTCAACATCTACTCTTCGCGCCACTACCAGACGGACGAGGCGCTCTACGCGAACTTCACCAAGGCGACCGGGATCCGGATCAACCGGATCGAGGCGGGCGAGGACGCGCTGATCGAGCGCATGCGCAACGAGGGCGAGCGCAGTCCGGCGGACGTCTTCATCACCACGGACGCGGGCCGACTGTGGCGCGCCGAGCAGCTCGGGCTGCTGCAGCCGGTCAAGTCGCCGGTGCTCGAGGCGCGCATTCCCGCGAACTTCCGGGAGCCGGGCGGACACTGGTTCGGCTTCTCGATGCGCGCGCGGGTGATCGCCTACAACAAGGCCAAAGTCGATCCGGCGGAGATCGCGACCTACGAGGCGCTCGCCGATCCCAAATGGAAGGGGCGCATTTGCGTCCGCTCGGGCTCCCACGTCTACAACCTCTCGCTCCTGAGCGCGCTCATCGATCACCTCGGCGAGGAGAAGGCCGAGGCGTGGGCCAGGGCGGTGAAGGACAACCTCGCGCGTCCGCCCCGCGGCGGCGACACGGATCAGATCAGGGGCGTGGCGGCAGGCGAGTGCGACGTCGCGATTACGAATCACTATTACTACGCGCGACTCGCGACCTCCGGCAAGCCGGAGGACCGCGCGGTCGCGGAGAAGGTGGGGCTCGTGTTCCCGAACCAGCGCACCTGGGGCACGCACGTGAATATTTCGGGCGCCGGTGTCGCGAAGCATGCACCGCATCGCGAGGCGGCGATCAAGTTCCTGGAGTACCTCGCGAGCGACGAGGCGCAGCGCTACTTCGCGGCCGGCAACAACGAATGGCCGGTGATCGAAGGGGCGGAAGCGGCGAACCCCGTGCTCGCCGCGTTCGGCGACTTCAAGTACGACCGCGTGAACGTCGCGGTGTTCGGGCGCAATCAGCCGGCCGCGCAGAAGATCTACGACCGCGTCGGCTGGAAGTGAGCCGGCTCATTGCCGGCGCACCACCTGCCGCGAGAGCAGAACGAGCGGCAGGAGCCCGACGGCGACGATGACGAGCGCCGGCACCGCGGCTTCGGCGAGGCGCTCGTCCTTCGCGAGCTGATAGGCCGCGACGGCGAGCGTGTCGAAGTCGAACGGCCGCAGCGCGAGCGTCATCGGCAGCTCCTTCATCACTTCGACGAAGAGAAGCAGCGCCGCGCCGAGGACGCTCGGGGCGAGAAGCGGCGCGTGCACGCGCACGAGCGTCGCCAGGGGGCCGGCGCCGAGACTGCGCGCCGCGTCGTCCATGCTCGGCGTGATGCGCCCGAGCCCGGCGTCCACCGCGTTGAGCGGCACCGCGAGGAAGCGCACGAGGTAGGCGTATACGAGCGCGACCACCGTGCCGGTGAGGAGCAGCCCTGCGTCGAGGCCGAACGCCTCCAGCCGGTCGGCGAGCCAGTTGTCGAAGCGTCCGAGCGGCACGAGCACGCCGACCGCGATCACCGGACCGGGAATGGCGTAGCCGAGCGCGGCGATGCGGTTCGCACCGGCGACCACCGCGCTGCGCCCGAGCCGGGCGGCGTACGCCATGACGATAGCGAGCAGCACGCCGGCCGCGGCGGTGACGCCGGCGATGAGGAAACTGTTGCCGATGCGCTCGACGACGCGCGCATCCCATTCGGCTTCGGGAGACGTGAGAGCGAGCTGCGCCAGGATGCCGGCCGGCAGCAGGAACCCGAAGAAGAGCGGGGCGGTGCAGGCGATCAGGGCCGCCGCGGCCGCGGCTCCCCGCAGCCGCGTGGGCGGCGTCGGTTTCCGGGTCCCCGCAGTGTAGTAGGCCGCGCGGCCGCGGCTCGCGCGCTCGATCGCGAGCACGACCGCGACGAAGCCGAGCAGACAGGTCGCCAGCTGCGCGGCGGCGACGCTGTCCCCGAGCGCGAACCAGGCCTTGAAGATGCCGGTGGTGAACACTTGCACCTCGAAGTAGGACACGGTCCCGAAGTCCGCGAGCGCCTCCATGAGCGCGAGCGCGGTGCCGGCGGCAATGGCCGGCCGGGCGAGCGGCACGGCCACCCGGAAGAAGCTTCCCCGGGCGGAGTAGCCCGCGAGCCGGCCGGCCTCGATGGCGCTGCGCGAGAGATCGAGAAAGGCGCTGCGCGCGAGGAGATAAACGTACGGATAGAGCGCGAACGACAGAACGGCGATTGCACCCCCGAGAGAGCGTATCTCGGGGAACCAGTAGTCGCGCGCTTCCCAGCCGAACAGCGCCCGCAGGCCGCTCTGCACCGGCCCGGCGTACTGCAGCCAGTCGGTGTAGGCGTAGGCCATGACGTACGCGGGCATCGCGAGCGGCAGCACCAGCGCCCACTCGAGGAGACGCCGGCCGGGAAACCGGTACGCGGCGACCAGCCAGGCGCTGAGCACCCCCATGGAGACGACGCCGCCCGTGACGCCGAGGAGTAGCAGGATCGTGTTCACGACGTACGCGCCGAGGACGGTGTCGACGAGATGCGCCCAGGTGTCGCCGCCGGGCCGCAGCAGGCTCGCGAGCACCGCGGCGAGCGGGAAGATCAGCAGGAGCGCGACGGCGAGCGACACCCAGCCGAGCGCGCCGAGCCGCCGGACGGGCTTCAGTTTCTGCAGCAGGACGGCGCGCGCGTCGCTCATCGGGCGGTGCGGACGGAGGTTCCGGTGAATTGTAACAATCGGCGCACGCTTTCGGGGGTTCGCACCCCGCTCCTATAATGCGGACATGAGCTACGGCCTGCCTCCGCTGCTCGAAGTCGAGCACTTGCAGCACGCCTACGGCGACCTCGTCGTGGTCGCCGATCTCTCGTTCCGGCTCGAACGCGGCGCGATCGGCTGTCTGCTCGGCCCGAGCGGCTGCGGCAAGACCACGGTGCTGCGCTGCATCGCCGGGTTCGAGCGCATCCGCGCGGGCGCCATCCGGCTGAACGGCATCACGGTTTCGAGCCCCTCCCGCACCGTTCCCCCGGAAGAGCGGCGCATCGGCATGGTGTTCCAGGACTACGCGCTGTTTCCGCACTTGTCGGTGGCCGACAACATCGCGTTCGGGCTGCACGGCCTGCCGCGCGCGGAGCGCCGCCGGCGCGCGCAGGAGCTCGCGGAGATGGTCGGGCTCGGCGGCGTGCTTGCGAAGTACCCGCACGAGCTCTCGGGCGGCCAGCAGCAGCGCGTGGCGCTCGCGCGCGCGCTCGCGCCGCGGCCGGAGCTCCTGCTCCTCGACGAACCGTTCTCCAATCTCGACGTCGACCTGCGCGAGCGGCTGTCGCTGGAGGTGCGCGAGATCATCAAGGCGAGCGGCGCGACCGCGATCCTGGTGACGCACGACCAGCACGAGGCGTTCGCCATGGCGGACGAGATCGGCATCATGCACGAGGGCCGGCTGCAGCAGTGGGACAGCGCGTACAATCTGTACCACCGGCCGGCGAACCGTTTCGTCGCGGACTTCGTCGGGCAGGGCGTGTTCCTGCCCGCGCGCGTGCTGAACGGCCGCAAGATCGAGTTCGAGCTCGGCGTGCTCGAGGGCGAGCTTCACGGCCCGGCGCTGCGGGAGCGCGCGGAAATCCTCCTGCGGCCGGACGACATCGTGCACGACGACGCGTCGCCGATGCAGGCCGAGGTCGTGCACAAGGCGTTTCGCGGCGCGCAGATCCTCTACACCCTCCGGCTCGCGAGCGGGCGCCGCGTGCTCGCCCTCGTGCCGAGCCATCACAACCATGCGCTCGGCGAAAAGATCGGAATCCGCCTGAACGTCGATCACGTGGTGGCGTTTCCGGCGCTGGAGTAGCGCGAGAACGCCGGTGAACGCGAACGCGGCGCGCGTGCCGCGTTCGCATCCGCCAATCGTCGGTTGCCGGCCGAGCGGTCGATCCGCGGTGAGGGCGGCGCCGCGAGTCGACGCCCCGCATTGACAACGCCTGTGCCGGGCGCCATAGTGATCGACGCGCCGATTTGAGCTTCAGCTTGCGGGCGCGTTACAAATGCAGCTAAAGCGAGGCCACCCGCTGAGCTGCTGCTTGAGCGGGTTTTTTGTTGCCCGCGTTTCGGGTTTGCGGTGGCCGGCAGCCGGTGGCAGGTGACGACATGATCGAGGACGAATACGAAGGCTGGGGATTCGACACCCGTGCGGTGCGCGCGGGTCGAAGCGCGACCGCGGAGGACGAGCACGCGGAGCCGATTTTCGCGACGTCGAGCTTCGTCTCGCGCAGCGCCGCCGACGCCGCCGCGCGCTTCGCCGGGGAAAGCCAGGGCAATCTCTACTCGCGCTTCACGAACCCGACCGTGCGCGCGTTCGAGCGCCGTCTCGCGGCGCTCGAGGGCGCGGAGGCTTGCGTCGCCTTCGCGTCCGGCATGTCGGCGATCCTCTCCGCCTGTCTCGCGCTGCTCAAGAGCGGCGACCACATCATCGCGTCCCGCAGCATCTTCGGGACGACGGTGCTGCTGTTCCAGAACATCCTGTCGCGCTTCGGCGTCGCGACGACGTTCGTGGCGCCGACCGACTACCACGCCTGGGAGCGCGCGTTCCGGCCGAACACGCGCCTGCTGTTCCTGGAAACGCCCTCGAATCCGCTCACGGAAATCGTCGATATCCGGCGGCTCGCGGACATGGCGCACGCGCACGGCGCGCTCCTCGCGGTCGACAACTGTTTCTGCACGCCGGCGCTGCAGCTGCCGTTTCGGTTCGGCGCCGATCTCGTGATCCACTCGGCGACGAAGTACATCGACGGCCAGGGGCGCTGTGTCGGCGGCGCGGTGCTCGGGAGCGCGGCGCTCGTTGGCAAGGACGTGTACGGCGTGCTGCGCACCGCGGGGCCGGCGCTCAGCCCGTTCAACGCCTGGGTGTTCCTGAAAGGCCTGGAAACGCTCTCGCTGCGGATGAAGGCGCACAGCGCCAATGCCATGGCGATCGCGCGCTGGCTCGAGCAGCAGCCGGGCGTGCGGCGCGTGTACTACCCCGGTCTCGAGTCGCACCCGCAGCACGAGCTCGCGCGCCGGCAGCAGTCGGATTTCGGCGGGATCGTCTCCTTCGAGCTCAAGGGCGGGCAGGCGGCGGCCTGGCGGCTGATCGACTCGATGCGCATCGCTTCGATCACCGCGAACCTCGGCGACGTCAAGACGACCATCACGCACCCGGCTACGACGACGCACGGCCGCCTCACGCCGGAGCAGCGGCGCGAGTGCGGCATCAGCGACGGGCTGGTGCGGCTGTCGGTCGGACTGGAGGACGTCGAGGACCTGAAGGCCGATCTCGCGCGCGGCTTGTCGTGAAGCGGGCGCCGGCCGCCGCGTCGGACGAGGCGCGCCGCGAAGGCGGGACGGAGCGTGCGGGCGAGAGCGAAACGGGCTACGACGCCCGCCGCCCGGGCCCCGCTATCGCGTCCAGACGGTGGTCCGGCCGAACATCGAGACGCCCACGTAGCCGCGCACTCTGAGCTCGTTCGGCTGCGACAACGTCAGCTTGCACTTGTAGGTCTTGCCGCTCTCGGGATCGTAGATGGTGCCGCCGCTCCAGGTGTCATCGCCGTCGTGCTTGAATCCGGTCATGAGCCGCAGGCCGACGATCGGCCGGTCGCGCAGCTTCTCGTCGGGATTGTTCCGATCGACTTTCGGCTGGCCTTCGCGGCCGGGGACGTAGTCCTTGTGGCCGGGATCGGTCGGGTAGAAAGGCTCCTTGAGCGCGACGATCCTCCCGTGGTAGAGCCCGTCCTGCTCGTAGATCTCGACCTGCGACTTGCCTTCGGCGGTGGTCCAGACGCCGACGATCGCATCGGGCTCGGCGGCGAGTAGAAGTACCGGTACCATGAGCGGCATCGCCAGCAGCGTGCGCATCGTCGATTTCATGCTCGATCCCTTCAACGGCCCGAAGCGGGCGGCAGAAAATATAGCCCCCCATCCCGCGAAAGCAACGCGGCGGCCCTGGCGAGCCCTTTGTCCGCGTCGATGAACGAGCCGCGCCAGGCCCTGCTCGAAGTCTTCCTCACCGCCCTCGATGCAGTGAACGGGCGCCGGCGGGTGCGGGAAGCGCTCGCGGCCGCGCCGATCGAGGCGCCGCTCTACGTGATCGCGCTCGGCAAGGTCGCGTGCCCCATGACGCTCGGTGCGCTCGATGCGCTCGGCGGCGGCATACGCGACGCCCTGGTGATCACCAAGTACGGACACGCCGAACCTCTGCCCTGGCCGGTATTGGAAGCGGCGCATCCGGTGCCGGACGAAAGCAGCCTCGCGGCCGGCGACGCACTCGTCCGGTTCGTGGAGCGCATTCCGGCGGCGGCGCAGGTGCTCGTGCTGCTCTCGGGCGGTGCTTCGGCGCTGGTCGAGAAGCTCCCGCCCGGCGCCGGTCTCGACACGCTGCGACGCCTGAACGAATGGCTGCTCGCCTCGGGCCGCGATATCGCCGCCATGAACCGCGTCCGCAAGCGCCTGTCGCTGATCAAGGGCGGACGGCTCGCGCGCATGCTCGCTCCGCGCCGAGTGATCTGCCTCGCGATCTCGGATGTGCCGGACGACGATCCGCGCTTCATCGGAAGCGGCCCGCTGGTGGCGGACGCGAGCATCGCCGAGGAGCCGTTCGACGATGCGCCGCCCGAGCTGCGCGGGCCGCTCCTCGCCGCGCCTCCGGTGCCGCCGCCCACGGACCCGTGCTTCGCCGGCGTGCACTTCACGATCGTCGCGCGACTGGAAGACGCGAAGCGCGCCGCCGCGCAGGCAGCGGCCGCGCGCGGCTGGCGGGCGGAAGTGCACGCCGAGCTGCTCGCCGGCGAGGCGGCGGAGGTGGGCGAACGGCTCGCGCGGTGCGTGCTCGGCTCCGCCCCGAACACGCTGCATGTCTGGGGCGGCGAGACGACGGTTCGGCTCCCGCCCCGGCCGGGCCGGGGCGGGCGCAACCAGAGCCTCGCACTTGCCGCGGCGCGCGTGCTCAAGGGCGCGAAAGGCGCCTTCCTCCTCGCCGGCGGAACGGACGGCACGGACGGACCTACCGCGGACGCGGGCGCGCTCGTCGACGGCGGAACGATCGAGCGCGGGGAAGAGGCGGGGCTCGATGCGGGCGCCGCGCTCGCGCGCGCCGATGCCGGCAGTTTCCTGGAAGCGAGCGGCGACCTGATTCAGACGGGCCCGACGGGCACCAACGTCACGGATCTGGTGCTGGGCCTGCGGATCGAATGAGCGCCCGGCATGGCACGCGGGATCGCTTCGCGCGGCGCGACGGGCGTGTGATGCTCGCCGCGTCTCTCGGCTCGGCGCGCCTCGATGGCGCTCAAATCTCCACCTGCGTTCCGAGCTCGATGACGCGATTCGTCGGCAGGTTGAAGTAATCGACCACGCTTCCGGCGTTGCGCGCGATGGCGGCGAACAGACGCTCGCGCCACAGCGCCATGCCCTCGCCGTCGCGCGCGCTCGGGATCACCTTCTCGCGGCTCAGGAAGAACGAGGTCTCGAGCGTCCTGAACTCGAGCCCCTGCTCGCGGCAGAGCTCGAGCGCGGCCGGCACGTCCGGCTGGTCCTTGAAGCCGAAGCGAACCAGGATCCGGTAGCAGCCGTGATCGAGAGGCGTGATCTCGACGCGCTGCGCGGGCGGCACCCACGGCACTTCTTCCACGTGCACCGTCAGGAACACGACGCGCTCGTGCAGCACCTTGTTGTGGGCGAGATTGTGCAGCAG
>DATCLR010000134.1:0-11036 GCA_036563785.1 Burkholderiales bacterium
GTGCTCATGTGTTGCTGTCGCGCGGCCGCTCGGACGACGAACGGTCGCGGAGTATACAACAGGAGAGGGGACGCGCGGCCCGATGCACGCGCGGCGCCGCCCCGGGATCCGACGAAGGATGCCGGGGCGGCGGACGAGAGCGAACGCTTCAGGCGTCGTGCAGGTCGCGCACTATGGCGTCGCGCACCCGCTCGGGGACCGGATCGACCGTGTAGCGGTACTCCGGATGATCGACCCCGACCGCCAGGCTGGCTCCGTTCTTGAGCGCGCGAATCATGGCGGGCGTGAGCTCGAAGCGCAGGAAGTGCACCGAGGAGGTCTTGGTCTCGTTCTCGCGCTCGAGGTCCTCGTCGGCGATGGGGTACACGCGCTCCTGCCCCTCCACCCGCACCCAGACCATGTCCTCGATGCCCTTCAGGCGCTGGAGCGCGCGGCGACGCTCCTCGATGTCGGGGTACTCCAGCATGAACGTCACCTTCCAGTTGGTGCCGTCCGGGATGAGGGGATTGTAGGCGTTGAGCTCGTCCTGAATCCCTTCGGGCTCGAAGATCCGCTCCACCCGCAGCATCTCCTGGATCTGGTACTGCATCGTCAAGCGGTCCTCGAAATAGAGGGTCGCGTTGGGACCGAGGGGCAGCTGGCGGTTCTGCTTGTGCGCCAACACCTGCGCCCGGAACTCGGGGCGGCGGCGGGCGTACTCTTCGAGCGTGTACAGGTCTTCGCGTTTGAGCTTTTCCATGATCGATCCTGATCCTCAGAGGCCGTAGGCCTGGCGCAGCAGCGACAGCGGGTGCTCGGGCTTGCGCCCGTCCCGCAGGCCGTTCTCGATCTGGTGGCCCGCCATCGGACAGTCGCTGCTGTAGTGGTCGGGCGCCGCGCCCTGGACGCGGCTCACGACCGGCCGGCAGATCTTCATCGAAATCTCGTGCGACTCGCGCTTCACGGCGTAGGTACCGTCGTGGCCGGAGCACCGCTCGATCACGTCGATCTCCGTGCCCGGAACGAGCGCGAGCAGATCCCGGGTCTTGAGCCCGAGGTTCTGCACGCGCAGGTGGCACGGCACGTGGTACGACACCTTACCGAGCGGCTTGCGGAAATCGGTGCGCAGCTTCCCCTCCGCGTGCCGGAGCATCAGGTACTCGAACGGATCGAAGATCGCGTCGCGCACCTTCAGCACGTCGGCGTCGTCGGGGAACATGAGCGGCAGCTCCTGCTTGAACATGAGCACGCACGAGGGCACCGGCGCGACGATGTCCCAGCCCTCTTCGACGAGCCGCGCGAGCACGGGGATGTTCTCGTCCTTAAGCCGCGCGACCGCGTCGAGGTCGCCGAGCTCGAGCTTCGGCATGCCGCAGCAGCGCTCGCGCGGGGTCAGGCGCACCGGAATGCCGTTGTGCTCGAACACCTTGATCAGGTCTTCCCCGATCTCCGGAGCGTTGTAGTTGCCGTAGCAGGTCGCGAACAGCACGACCCGGCCCTTCGTGGTCGCCGTCGGCTGCGCCTCGGGCGCCGGCGCCTGGCGCCGGTCCGCGCGCTTGCGCAGCGTGTTCGAGTGATACTCCGGAACGACCGCGTCGGCGTGGATGCCGGCCGCCTTCTCGAGCACGCGCCGCAGGGCCGGCGTCCTGTTGGCGGCGTTGACCGCCTGCGCCACCACCGGGATTCCGGCGAGGCGCCCGACGAGATCGGTGTTCGTGAGCAGCCTGTCGCGCGGGCGTGCACCCTGCTTCTTGAACCTGACCGCCTTGGCCCGCAGCATCAGGTGCGGGAAGTCGACGTTCCACGGGTGCGGCGGCACGTACGGGCACTTGGTCATGAAGCACATGTCGCACAGGTAGCAGTGCTCCACGACCTTCCAATAGTCCTGCTTCGCGACGCCGTCGAGCTCCATCGACTCGGATTCGTCGATCAGATCGAACAGCGTCGGGAATGCGTTGCACAGGCTGAAGCAGCGGCGGCAGCCGTGGCAGATGTCGTAAACCCGCTCCAGCTCCTTGAACAGGCTCGCCTCGTCGTAGAACTCCGGGTTGCGCCAGTCGAGCGGATGCCGGACGGGCGCCTCGAGACTGCCCTCGCGCGGCGTGGTTTTCGTCGGTTCGGTCATGTTCAACGATGCGCAGCCCGCCGGGCGCGCGCCCGGCGGGTGCCTGGCAGGGACGGGGTGGTTACTTCCCGAGGCTGTCCAGCGCCTTCTGGAAGCGGTTCGCGTGCGAACGCTCGGCCTTCGCCAGCGTCTCGAACCAGTCGGCGATCTCGTCGAAGCCCTCTTCGCGGGCCGTCTTCGCCATACCCGGGTACATGTCGGTGTACTCGTGGGTCTCGCCCGCGATCGCGGCCTTCAGGTTGTCCGCCGTGGAGCCGATCGGCAGCCCGGTGGCCGGATCACCGACCTGCTCGAGGTACTCGAGGTGCCCGTGCGCGTGCCCGGTCTCGCCCTCGGCCGTCGAACGGAACACCGTCGCGACGTCGTTGTAGCCCTCGACGTCCGCCTTTGCGGCGAAGTACAGGTACCGCCGGTTGGCCTGCGACTCGCCGGCGAACGCATACTTGAGGTTTTCTTCGGTCTTGGTGCCTTTCAGTGACTTCATAGGAGACGCTCCTGTTGAGGTTAAATTGAAAGAACAAACCCCAATCCTGGCTCATTGCACGGTTTAGAACGATTCTAAATACGTCCTCCCACCTCGTCAATCCGCGCACACGCGCCATGGCCGCGGCGACCGCCGCCGCCGGCCGATGAAGGGGCGGGCCGGAGCGAATACCGGCCTCGGGGAGCGCGGCTGCGGTTTGGCGCACCCGAAAAGCGTGCACTAGTATTCCTTTTAAGTAGGGGGCCGGCTCGCTGCACCCCGAAGCGCTCATCAAGAATCAATGGCCACTGTAAATCCCACCCCCAATCTCGGCGGATTGGCGCTGAGACTGGTGCGCGACAACCTGCTCACGCCGGCTGACGCGGAGCGCATCCAGTCGGAGGCGCTGTCCAACAAGGTTCCGTTCGTCGCCCAGCTGGTCCAGAGTAAGAAGCTCGAGGCCTCGGTCGTCGCGCGCGTCGCGTCCGAAGAGTTCGGCATGCCGCTCTTCGACGTCAACGCGCTCGACCTCGAGTGCGCGCCGGTCAAGCTGGTGGACGAGAAGATTCTGCGCCGGCATCACGTGCTGCCGCTCTTCAAACGCGGCTCGCGCCTCTACGTCGGCATCGCCGATCCGACCAACCTGCAGGCGCTCGACGAGATCAAGTTCCACACCGGCCTCGGCACCGAGGCGATCCTGGTCGAGGAGGACAAGCTCGCCGTCGCGATAGAGAAATGCCTCGAGGCGGCGGACACGACGCTCATCGACATCGCCGCGGACGACAGTCTCGAGAACCTCGAGATCGAGGCGAGCCAGGACGAGAAGGACGGCATCGGCGCCGACGAGGCGGGCGTCAACGACACGCCGATCGTCCGCTTCGTCAACAAGGTGCTGATCGACGCGATCAACAAGGGGGCGTCGGATATCCACATCGAGCCGTACGAGAAGACGTACCGCGTGCGCTACCGGCAGGACGGCGTGCTGCACGAGGTCGCGAACCCGCCGCTCGCCCTCGCCTCCCGCATCGCGGCCCGCATCAAGATCCTCGCGCGGCTCGACATCGCGGAGCGGCGCGTGCCGCAGGACGGACGCATCAAGATGCGGCTCTCCAAGAACCGCGCGATCGATTTCCGCGTGAGCACGCTTCCGACGCTCTGGGGCGAGAAGATCGTGCTGCGTCTCCTCGACCCCACCTCCGCGACCCTCGGCGTGGACAAGCTCGGCTTCGAGGAGCAGCAGAAACAGTTCTTCCTCGAGGCGATCCACCGTCCCTACGGCATGGTGCTCGTGACCGGCCCGACGGGCAGCGGTAAGACGGTCACGCTCTACACCGCGCTCAATATCCTCAACACGCCCGGCACCAACATCTCGACCGCGGAAGATCCGGTCGAAATCAACGTGCCCGGCATCAATCAGGTGAACATAAACGACAAGGCCGGCCTCACGTTCGCCGCCGCGCTGCGTGCGTTCCTGCGCCAGGACCCGGACGTGATCATGGTCGGCGAGATCCGCGACCTCGAGACGGCGGAGATCGCGATCAAGGCCGCGCAGACCGGCCACATGGTGCTGTCGACGCTGCACACGAACGACGCCCCGGCGACACTCACCCGTCTCGTCAACATGGGCGTGCCGCCCTTCAACATCGCATCGGCGGTGAACCTCATCATCGCCCAGCGCCTCGCGCGGCGGCTGTGCAACAACTGCAAGGTGCCGGTCAACGTGCCGGAGCCGGCGCTGCTCAAGGCCGGATTCAAGCCGGAGGAGATCGGCAAGCTCCAGCTCTACGGACCCGTCGGTTGCGATGCCTGCAATAAGGGCTATAAAGGACGGGTGGGCATCTACCAGGTGATGCCGGTGTCCGAGGAGATCGGGAACATCATCATGCGCGGCGGAAACCAGCTGGACATCGAGCTTCAGGCGCAAAAAGAGGGCATTCCCGATCTGCGTCAATCGGGCCTGAACAAGGTCCGCCAGGGGATCACGAGCCTCGAGGAAATCGAGCGCGTCACCAACCTGTAGCCGATGGCAACCGCGGCCAAGACCAGGCCCAAACTGGACGCCTACCAGTGGGAAGGCGTCGACAAGACGGGCAAGAAGCTGAAGGGTGAGATGGAGGCGGCCAGCGCCGCCTTCGTCAAGGCGACGCTGCGCCGCCAGGGGATCAACCCGACCAAGGTCCAGAAGCGCAGCACCAGCCTGTTCAAGGCGGCCCGCAAGAAGAAGATCACGCCGAAGGACATCGCCGTCTTCACGCGCCAGCTGGCAACCATGATCACCGCCGGCATTCCGGTCGCGCAGGCGTTCGATATCGTCGGCCGCGGTCACGAGAACCCCTCGATGCAGGAGCTCGTCCTCGGCATCAAGAGCGATATCGAGTCGGGCACCAACATGACCGCGGCGCTGGCGAAGCACCCGCTGTACTTCGATTCGCTCTACTGCAACCTGGTCCAGGCGGGCGAACAGGCGGGTATTCTCGACTCCATTCTCGACAAGGTCGCGACGTACAAGGAGAAGATCGAAGCGATCAAGGGCAAGATCAAGTCCGCCCTGTTCTACCCGACCGCGGTCATCGTGGTGGCCTTCATCATCACCGCGGTGCTGCTGGTCTACGTGATCCCTCAGTTCGAGAGTCTGTTCCAGGGCTTCGGCGCCGACCTGCCGGCCCTGACGAAGATGGTGATCGGCCTGTCGCGCAGCTTCCAGGCGAACTGGTACTACATCATCGGCGGCATCGGCGGCACCGTGGGTCTCGCCGTCTACGGCTACAAGCGCTCGATCAAGGCACAGCACCTCATGGATCGCCTGCTGCTGCGCGCGCCGGTGATCGGCGAGATCGTGAAGAAGGCGACGATCGCGCGGTTCTGCCGCACGCTCGGCACCATGTTCGCCGCCGGCGTGCCGCTCGTCGATGCACTCGACTCGGTCGCCGGCGCTTCGGGCAATCGCGTCTACTACGAGGGCACGCTCGCGATCAAGGCGGACGTGAGCACCGGCATGCAGCTGCAGGCCGCGATGAACGCGACCGGGCTGTTCCCCAACATGGTCGTCCAGATGGTGGCGATCGGCGAGGAATCGGGCGAGCTCGACGCCATGCTCGGCAAGGTGGCCGATTTCTACGAAGCCGAGGTCGACGACGCGGTCGCGGGGCTGAGCAGCCTGCTCGAACCGCTCATCATGGCCTTCCTCGGTATCGTCATCGGCGGCCTCGTGATCGCCATGTATCTCCCGATCTTCAAGCTCGCCGCGACGGTCTAAGGCACGGTTCCATGTGCCGCAGCCGACCGACCGTCCGGCGCTCGTGATGAATATCCTTCCGCTCTTCGCCGAGTACCCCGCGGCACTGCCGCTGGTCGCGCTCGTGCTCGGCCTCGTCGTCGGCAGCTTCCTGAACGTGGTGATTCACCGGCTGCCGATCATGCTCGAGCGCAGCTGGCGCGCGCAGTGCGCCGAGCTCGCCGGGGGCTCGGCCGAACCGCAGGCGCCCTACAACCTGATCGTGCCGCGTTCCCAGTGTCCGGCGTGCGGTCGCCGCATCACCGCGCTCGAAAACATCCCGCTGCTCAGCTTTCTCTTCCTGCGCGGCCGGTGCGCGGGCTGCGGCAGCGCGATCTCCTGGCGCTACCCGGCGGTCGAGGCGGCGACCGGGATTCTCTCCGCCGCGGTGGCGTGGCATTTCGGGCCGACGCTCGCGGCCGCGGGCGCGCTGCTCCTCACGTGGGCGCTGATCGCGCTGACGTTCATCGACTACGAGCATCAGCTCCTGCCCGACAACGTGACGCTGCCGCTGTTGTGGCTCGGCCTCGTGTTCAATCTCGGCGAGGTGTACGCCCCGCTGCCGGCGGCGGTGATCGGCGCTGTCGCCGGCTACGGTTCGCTCTGGCTCGTATACCAGCTGTACCGGCTGCTCACCGGACGCGAAGGCATGGGGTACGGAGACTTCAAGCTCTACGCGGCGCTAGGTGCCTGGCTGGGCTGGCAGCAGCTGCCGCTCGTGATCCTCCTCGCTTCCTTCGTAGGCGCCGTCGTCGGGCTCCTCGGCATTCTGCTGCTGCGGCGCGACCGCAGCGTGCCGATCCCTTTCGGGCCGTTCCTGTGCGCCGCCGGCTGGATCGCGCTTCTCTGGGGCGACGCCCTCACGCGCAGCTACCTGCAGCTCGCCCGCTTCTAGAACACGCTTCGACGCGGTTGCACGCGCTGTTAAGCTACGCGCATGTTGCGCATCGGCCTTACCGGCGGAATCGGCAGCGGCAAGTCGACCGTCGCGCAGCTCTTCGCGCGCCGCGGCGTGCCGGTCATCGATACCGACGTGATCGCCCGCGAGGTGGTGGAACCCGGACAGCCGGCCATCGCCGAGATCGAGCGCGCGTTCGGCCGCAAGGTGCTCGACGACGCCGGCCGGCTGGACCGCGCCGCGCTGCGCCGGCGGGTGTTCGACGATCCCGCGGCGCGCGCGCGGCTCGAAGCGATTCTGCACCCGCGCATCCGAGCCGAGGTCGAGCGCCGGCTCGCCGCGCTCGAGGCGCCCTATTGTCTCGTGGTGGTGCCGCTCCTCGTCGAGACCAACTTCGTCGATCTCATCGACCGCGTGCTCGTCGTCGACGCCGACGAGGCGCTGCAGATCGCGCGCACGAGCGCGCGCGATGCCGTGCCGCCCGAGTCGGTCGAGCGCGTGATGGCCGCGCAGGCGAGCCGCGCCGAGCGCCTCGCGCGCGCCGACGACGTCATCCGCAACGACGGCACGTTGAGCGACCTGGAGCGCGAGGTGGAACGGCTGCACGCCCGCTACCTCGCGATGGCCGCGGGCGCTCGCTCCTAGGCATACCTTCAATCGGTGCGCGCCGCGGAAAGCGCCGCCCGCACCGCCGCGGCCGGATCGGCCGCGTCCCACAGACCGCGAATCATGGCGATACCCTGCGCGCCGGCGGCGCGTGCCTGCGCCACGTCCGTCGGCCGCAGGCCGCCGATCGCGTAGACGGGAACCCGGATCGGGCCGCTCAACTGCGCGAAGCGCGCCCACCCGAGCGTCGGTGCGCCCGGGTGGCTCGCCGTCGGCTGCACCGGACCCAGGACCGCGAAGTCGAGATCCAGCGACTGCGCGCGGGCGAGCTCGTCGGCATCGTGGCACGACGCCGCGACCAGTCGGTCGAGCCCGAGCGGCCGCTCGACCGCGGCCATGAGCCGGCGCGCGCTCAGGTGCACGCCGTCCGCGTCGCACTCCGCGACCCACGACGGATCGGCGTTCACCAGCAGACGCGCTCCTGCGGCGCGGCAAAGCGAGGCCAGCCGGCGCGCGTAACGGCAGAAGTCGGCGCGCGGAAGCTGCGGCTCGCGCAGCTGCACCAGCCGTAAGCCCGCCTCGAGCGCGCGCTCGAGGCGGCTCGCGAACTCGTCGAGCCCTAGCCGCGCGGCATCGCTCACGGCATAGAGGGCCGGCAGCTGCAGCCGGCGGAGCACCGGGCGATCGGCTTCGGGGAAATCCCGCGGATCGAGGGCTTCGATTGCCACCCAGTCGAGCGGCTGCGCTTCGCGCCCGTGCGGCGTGCCGCGGTAGCGCGTGACGAGCCACACGTCGAGCAGGACTTCGACGTCCGGGTAGCGATGGACGAGCTTCACCAGCGGACGCGCCTGCTCCACCTCGATGCCGAGCTCCTCGTGGAGCTCGCGCCGGAGCCCGGCGAGCGGCGTCTCGCCCGCTTCGAGCTTGCCGCCCGGAAACTCCCATTTGCCGCCCTGAGGCGCGTCCGGGCGGCGGCGCGTGACGCAGACGCGCCCCTGCTCGATCAGAACCCCGGCGGCGACGTGGATGCGGGTGGGCGCGTGCTCAGGCATGCGCCCGGCGCCGCGGATCAGCTGCGATAGTCCGCGTTGATGCTGACGTAGTCATGCGAGAAGTCGCAGGTCCACACCTGCGCGCTCGCGCGTCCGCTCCCGAGGGAAACGCGCACCGTGATCTCGGGCGGCTGCATCGCCGCCCTGCCGGCATCCTCGGTGTAGTCGGGCGCGAGACCGCCGTTCCTGACCGCACACACGCCGTTGATCCAGACGGCCACACGGTCGACGGCGAGCGCGGCGACGCGCGCCCGGCCGATTGCGGCGAGTATCCGGCCCCAGTTCGGGTCGGAGGCAAACAATGCGGTCTTGACGAGCGGCGAGTTCGCGATGGTGTACGCCACCTCGAGGCAATCCTCCTCGGACGGCCCGTCGACGACTTCGATCGTGACGAACTTGGTCGCGCCCTCGCCGTCGCGCACGATCGCCTGTGCGAGCGTCGTGCACACTTCCGTGACGGCGTCCCGGAGCGCCGGGTAGCGCGCATCGGACGTGTCCGTGACGGGACGCATTCCGGCTTTGCCGGTTGCGAGCAGCACGCACGCGTCGTTCGTCGACGTGTCGCCGTCCACCGTTATGCGGTTGAACGAGCGGGTGCTCGCGTGGCGCACGCAGTCCTCGAGCACCGGGCGCGCGAGCGCGGCGTCGGTCGCGATGAAAGCGAGCATCGTCGCCATGTTCGGCTGGATCATGCCCGCGCCCTTGGCGATCCCGGTGATCGTGATCTCCGCACCGTCGAGCCGCAGCGTGCGCGATGCACCCTTCGGCACCGTATCGGTCGTCATGATCCCGTGCGCCGCCTCGGCCCACCCCGTGTCGCTCAGCGCGGCAACGGCGGCGGGGAGCGCGGCGATCAGCCGGTCGCGCGGAAGACGCTCCCCGATGATGCCGGTCGAGAACGGAAGCACCTCGTCCGGCGCACACCCGAGCAGCCCCGCGAGCGCCGCGCAGGTCGCTTCCGCGTCCTCGCGGCCCGGCTCTCCGGTGCCGGCGTTGGCGTAGCCGGTATTGACGATGAGCGCCCGCGGCGCGCGGCGGTCGAGATGCGCCTGTGCGACGAGAACCGGCGCGGCGCAGAAGCGATTGCGGGTGAAGACGGCCGCCGCCTCGGTTCCGGGCGCGCACTCGATGACGACGAGATCGCGCCGGCCGGGCTTGCGCAGACCGGCGGCCGTGGTCCCGAGACGGATTCCCGGAACGGGACGCAGCACAGGCAGACCGCTGAGCCCGACGGCCATCGACTTATGCCGGCGACGGGCGGGTCATTCAAGGCGCCCGTGACAGTGCTTGTACTTCTTGCCCGAGCCGCAGGGGCAAGGCTGGTTGCGCCCGATCTTCGGCTGCTTGCGGACGATCGGGCGGTTCTCGACCGCGGTGCGGGTGGCGACCGCCACCTCACCCTCCTCGGCCGCATCGGCCGCCTCGACGGACGGGTGCAGGAACTGCATCTGCTGCGGCTCCCGCCGCGGCGGCTCGAACACGGGCGGTGCCTCGGCCGGCTGCAGTTGCAGCCGTGCGAGCAGCGTCACGACTTCCTGCTTTATCCGCGCGAGCATGTCCGAGAACAGCTCGAACGCCTCGCGCTTGTACTCCTGCTTCGGGTTCTTCTGCGCGTAACCGCGCAGATGAATGCCCTGACGCAGGTAATCCATTGCCGCCAAATGGTCCTTCCATTGCTGGTCGAGCACCTGGAGCATGACCGCCTTCTCGAGCTGGCGCATGTTCTCCGCGCCGATGAGCGCCTCCTTCTCCTGATGGCGGCGTTCGAGCTCGGCGGTGATGCGCTCCGCGATCTTGTCCGCATCGAGGCTCGCCTCCTCCTCGAGCCAGCGGCGCACGGGCAGCTTCAGCCCGAACTCGCGCTCGAGGCTTTCTTCGAGCCCCGCGAGGTCCCACTGCTCCTCGAGGCTCTCCGGCGGCACGAAGCCCGCGACGTGGGCCTGGATCACCTCGCGCCGGATCGCACGGATGCTCTCCGAGACGTCGGTCGCATCGAGCAGGCGGTTGCGCTCCTCGTAGACCACCTTGCGCTGCTCGTTCGCCACGTCGTCGTACTCGAGGAGCTGCTTGCGGATGTCGAAGTTGCGGCCCTCGACCTTGCGCTGCGCGTTCTCGATCGCGCGCGTCACCCACGGATGCTCGATCGCCTCGCCTTCCTGCATCCCGAGCTTGCCCATGAGCCCCGAGATGCGATCGGAGCCGAAGATGCGCAGCAGGTTGTCCTCGAGCGAGAGATAAAAGCGGCTCGAGCCGGGATCGCCCTGGCGGCCCGCGCGGCCGCGCAGCTGGTTGTCGATGCGCCGCGACTCGTGCCGCTCGGTGCCGATCACGTGCAGGCCGCCGGCTGCCACCACCTGGTCGTGCCGCCGCTTCCAGTCTTCCTCGATCTGGCGTCGTTTCTCGGGATCGTCGCCGGCTTCGGCCAGCTCCATCGCGAGGTTGCCGCCGAGCACGATGTCCGTGCCGCGGCCGGCCATGTTGGTGGCGATCGTCACCGCGCCCGGCCGGCCGGCCTGCGCGATTATCATGGCTTCGCGCTCGTGGTGCTTCGCGTTCAACACCTGGTGCGGGATCCCTTCCTTGTCGAGCAGCTTCGAGAGATGCTCCGAGGCCTCGATCGAGATGGTGCCGACGAGCAC
>DATCLR010000143.1:0-4589 GCA_036563785.1 Burkholderiales bacterium
ATCTTCCACTGATCCCCGGTCCACGTCTTGAGCGAGGAATCCTTGCCGATCGGCTTGCCGAGATGCGTGGTCTTCTCCGGATCGACCAGCAGCTCGTCGTCGGGACCCACGGAGTAGGCGCGCCAGACACGCTTGCCCGTCTTGGCGTCGTAGGCCGTTATGTGCCCCCGCACACCGAACTCGGCGCCGGAGATGCCGACGATGACCTTGTCCTTCACCGGCAGCACGGTTGCCGTCGCGGTCTCACCCTTCTTCGGGTCGCCGTTCACGGCCTTCCACTTCTCCTTGCCGGTCTTGGCGTCGAGCGCCACGAGGTGGGTGTCCGCCTGCTGGAGGAAGATCTTGCCGTCGGCGTAAGCGAGACCGCGGTTCACGGTGTCGCAGCACATCACCGGGATCACGCTAGGATCCTGCTTCGGCTCGTACTTCCACTTGATCTGCTTGGTATCGAGGTCGATCGCGAAGACCTTGTTCGGAAAGGGCGTGTGGACGTAGAGCGTGTCGCCGATGACGAGCGGCCCGCCCTCGTGGCCGCGCAGCACGCCGGTGGAGAACGTCCAGTCGACGCGCAGATGTCTCACGTTGTCCTTGTTGATCTGCTTCAGCTCGCTGTAGCGCCAGTTCTCGAAATTCCCCGCCTGCATCACCCAGTTCTTCGGGTCTTTCGAGAGTCTGGCGAGCTCCTGGTTGGCAGTCGCAATGGCCGGCAGCCCCACAGCGAGAGCTACTACCGGCACACACCGCATGAGCTTGTTTCTCATTCCATCCTCCTGAGTCGCCATGAACAGGGACTGACGGTCGGCACTGCGTCCGTGGGTGAAGCGCGCGCATAGACCGCGCACCGCTCACGGCCGCTGCAAGCACATTGCGTGCCGGAACGCGGGTGCAGGCTTGTGAGTGGAGTACACGGGAAAAAATCCGCGTTCGGACGGCGGTGCACATGCCGGCGGCGACACAGTGTGACAATCGCTGTATCAGACGTGAAACGCGTTCAGGCCGATCGGCGCGCGATGTGGCGCCGGCCGAGCGCCGCCCGAAGCCGCGACACCGCACGCGCTGCGGCGTCCGCCGGCGGCAGGCAGGCGATAACAAGACAGACGAGCGCCAGCGCGGCGGCGAACGGCGCGAGGCTTACGTTCACCTCGGCGGGGCGGGTCCACTCGGGAACGAACAGGGCTTCGGCGAAGTCCTCCGCCGTCGTGAGCGCGCGGTAGCGCAACCCCGTTTCCCGGGCGAGCTCGCGCAAATGCTCTTCCTTGACCGAGGACAGGTGCTCGGTGCCGGGCTGCGCCGGGGCGCGTGCGGAAGAGCCCCCGGAGTCGCCGGTGCTTCCCGGCGCGCCCGCGGGCGGGGCCTGCACCACGTCTTCGGGCCGCCAGTAGCCGAGCGGCTTGCCCGACATGTCGAACTTCGGTATCGGCATCGGCTTCGGCCCGCCGGCGCCGATCACGTATCCGGTGACCTCGCCCGGCTCGCCTCCGAAACGCACGCGCTGCGCCGGGTTCACGGGCGGTGCCTCGTGACCGTCGGTCACGAACACCACGCTCGGTGCGGGCGAGAGCGCGCGCGCGAGCCGCAGCGCCGAATAGAGCCCCTTCGCCACCTCGCTCGCGCCGGCCCAGCTCATGCGCCAGTCGAGCCGCTCGAGTGTGGCGACGAGCTCGGTGTAGGCACCGCAGACTTCGACCGGCGCGATCAGCACCATCGTGCGATGCTCGGTGAAGACGCCGAGGCCGGCGCGCGAGCCGCAGGGCAGGCGCCGCAGCGCCTCCCGGATAGCCGCCTTCGCGTGCGCGAGACGGCTGAGCGGCCGGCCGCCGGTGCCGTAGTCGAGCGTGTTCATGCTCTGGGTGATGTCGAGCACGAACAGGTAGCGGTACACGGGGCGCTCGAGCGGCACCGCCGGCGCGAACAGCGCGAACGCGAACGCTGCGGCGGCGAGCGCGAGGGCGATCGTGCGGCGATCGAGCGATTTCGCCGTCCCGCGCATCCGACTCACGGCAGCCCCAGCGTGAAGCCGCGCATGGTCGTCACCGCGCGTTCGCTCTCGAGCGGCTGCGGCATGTCCTCCGCTTCCGCGGCATCGACGTCGCCGGCGAGCCGCAGCGCGCGCTCGAGGTTGTAGCGGGCATCCCAATGCCGGGGGTGCGCCCGCAGCAGGTCGCGGTAGCTCTGTTTCGCGAGCTCGAGCAGCGGCAGCGCCGACGGCACACCCTCCTCGCCGCGCAGCTCGAGTGCCCAACGCAGGTAGATGTTCGCGCCGTTGTACTGCGCGGCCGCTGCGAGCTCCGCCGGCGCGCCGCGCTCGAGCGCCTGGTAGCGCGCGAGCGCGTCCTGATGCGCCCCGCGGCGCTCGAGCCAGTAGGCCTGCGCGAACTGCGCTTCGGCAGGCAGCCGGCCGCGCGCTTCGACCACCGAGCCGTCGGCGATGGCGCGGTTCCAGCGCTCGATGCGCACGAGATTCCACCCGTCAACCGCGCCAGCCGCGGCGAGCACGAGGAGCGCGAGCGCGCGCCAGCGCCGCAGGGGCTCCCGCTTCAGCTCCATGCGCGCACCTCGATGCCCGCGGCGAGCAGGAGCAGCAGCGTCGCACCGAGCGCGGCCGCATGGAACGGCGGCGCCAGATCGCGGCGCGGCAGCACCTCGCGGTAGCGGATCGGATAACGCTCGATTCGCGCGATGTCCGCGATCGCACGCCGCATCGCCTCCGGGTTCTCGGCCTCGTACGCGCGATAGGGCGTCGGCAGATCGCGGAAGAAGGCGTGCAGGAAATGCTCGGGCACGGACGCGACCAGATCTTCGGGCAGCTCCCGGTCGGCGAGCAGCCCGGGGCTCCCGTGCGAGCGCAGGTAGATCCAGTAGAGCGCGATGCGTTCGCGGCGGAACAGCTCGCGGATGCTTGTGCGCGTCTGCGGATCGAGATGGGCGCCGCCGTCGGAGACGAGCAGCACGACGCGCGAAGCGGTGTACGGCCGCTCGACGAAGAGCGCCGCGCCCGCGAGCAGCGCGCGTCCGATGTCGGTCTCGCCGAGACCGCGGCCGAGGCCGCTCGCGGCGATCGCCGCCTCGATGGCCTCGTAGCGGCGGGTGAAATCGAGCACGTGGATCGGAAAGGCGCTGAAGAGGATCAGTGCGAAGCGGTCCTCGCGCCGCTCGGCGACGAACGCCTGCAGCAACCGCCGCGCGACCGCGGCCTTGGGCTCGTTCTGCGCGGCTTCGAGCGGATGGTACGTGCCGGCGACGTAGAACGGCTGATCCATGCTGGCGCTGCGGTCGAAGACGATCACCATCTCGGCGCCCTGCCCGAGCCGCTCGATCGACTGCTCCGCGAGGTACGGGCCGGCGGCGGCGCCGGCGGCGGCGCCGATCGCGCACGCTGCCGCTATCCGCACGACCCAGCCGACCGTGCGCGACAGCCGGTCGCGCGGAAGCAGCGCGGCGTAGGCGCAGTCGAGCGTGCGCGCGCCGCCGGGCAGCAGCGGCAGAACCGCGAGCGGCAGCAGCAGGAGCACCCAGCCGTGCTCGAACGCGAGCCTCATCGCCCGCCCCGCTCGCGTCGCCGACACTCGCGACAGAATGCGACCGGATCGATGCGCGCCGCCGGCCCGTCGCCGAAGAACTCGGCGCGCGACGCGGCGAAGAAGCGCTCGATGTCTCGGCGCGCGCCCGCGAACGCCGGCTTCGCGGCGAAGAACGCGTCGAGCTCGCCCGCGAACACGCTGCGTCCCGCGGTCTCGTCGAACGCCCGGTGCAGCCGCCGCAGCATCGCGCGGTACGCGGCCGCATCGTCCCGCGCCGCGTACGCCCGCAGCTCGCGGTAGGCGCGCGCGAACGGACCGGGGCGCCACGGAAGCGCGAACCCGTAACGGCGGTAGGCGAACTGAAGCAGGATCAACGCGGCGGCGAGCGCGTAAGCGGCGAGGCGCAGCGCCGGGCCGCGCGCACTGATCACGGCGGGCGGGATGTCCGGACGCATGACGTCGAGGCCCGCGCGCGCGAGCACGTGCACGGGAGCGAGCGGCGCAGCCGTGATCGGCCAGTCGCCGATGCGGGCTTCCTCGCGCCCGCCGCCGTTCTCGAACACGAGCGTCACGGCCGGCAGCACCAGCGTGGTCACCGTCTCGGGCGAGCCGACGAGCTGGTACGTCAGGCGAATCGTGTAGCGCGCGCCGCCGAGCCGCCGCCGGCGCTCGACCGCGGCCGCGCGTGCCTCGAGCAGCGGATCGAGCCGGCCGGCGCGCGGCAGGGTCGCGGGTACGAGCGCGTAGCCGGCGGGAACGTCGACGGTGACGACGCGCTCGAGCACGTCGCCGACCGAGTAGCCGAAGGGCCGCGGGTTGCGCACGTCGACGACGGCGTCCGGCGGCGCCGCGGATGCGCTCGAGAGGACGAGGAACGCCGCGAGCGCGGCGCGCTCAAGCCGAAGCGGGCGCCGAGACATCGCCGAAGAAGTGGCGCGTCAGCGCATCCGCGCGAAACGGACCTTCGAGGAACAGGGGCTCGCGACCGAAGCCGCGCCAGGCGTGCCGCAGCGCCCGCCGGCGCCCGGCGTAGACCTCCGCGAGCCGCGCCCGGAGCGACGCGCGCAG
>DATCLR010000144.1:0-5337 GCA_036563785.1 Burkholderiales bacterium
TTGCGATGGCGCGCGTTCATCGCGTTCAAGTGCGCGGTCGCTTCCTCGTTCGACTGCCCGCCGGAGAGGAACACGACACCCGGCAGCGACGCGGGCACACTGTTGAGCAGGCAGCGCACGGTGGCGTCCGCGACCTCGTTCACGCCTGCGCGCGGCTTCGCTTCGAGCCCGGAAATGACCATGCTCGCCTTGAGGATCGTGCCTTCATAGGCAACGCGATGCTCGGCGAGCGCGCGGAACACCTCGCGCAGCGTCGCGAGCGTCACGTCGTAGCAGCGCTCGAGCGTGTGATTGCCGTCGATCAGGACCTCGGGCTCGACGATCGGCACCATGCCCGCCTCCTGGCAGAGCGCCGAGTAGCGCGCGAGCGCGTGCGCGTTCGCCTCGATGCAGGTGCGGGTCGGAATCCCCTCGCCGATCGTGATGACGGCGCGCCACTTGGCGAAGCGCGCGCCCATGCCGTAGTACTCCTTCAGCCGGTCGCGCAGGCCGTCGAGACCCTCCGTCACCTTCTCGCCCGGGAATCCGGCCAGATCCTTGGCGCCGGTGTCGACCTTGATGCCCGGAATGATGCCGAGCTTCTGCAGATACTGCGCGAACGGCGTGCCGTCGGTGAGGGTCTGGCGGATCGTCTCGTCGTAGAGGATGGCGCCGCTGATGTACTTATTGAGATCCGGCGTGGTGACGATGAGCTCGCGGTAGGCGCGGCGGTTCTCCACGGTGTTCTCGATGCCGTACTGCTTGAAGCGCTTGGCGATCGTGGGTCCGCTCTCGTCCATGGCGATCAGGCCCTTGCCCTTCGCCACCATCGCTTTCGCGATCGCGTTCAGCTCGGATACGTTCATTGCCTCTACCCTCCGGGAAGTGATCGAATTCCGTGCTCGTGCGTCGGGAAAAACGCGGATTCTATACCGCGTGCCGCGGGCCCGCCATGCGACGGCGCCGGCGCCACCGGGCCGGCCGCTACCCGGGCGCGTTTCGCGCCGCGGGCCGCGCGGTTGTCGCGCACCGGGGGCGGTGCTACCTTGCGGGCGACCCGTATTACCGCGCCTGGAGGCTCCCGCATGAACGCCGTCATCGCCCCCCGTCCCGCGCACGTACCCAAGGATATGACCGACGCCGAATGGGAAATGCGCGTCCATCTCGCGGCCTGCTACCGCCTGGTGGCCCGCAACGGCTGGGACGATCTGATTTACACCCATATTTCCGCCGCGGTCCCGGGCCCGAAGAAGCATTTCCTGATCAATCCGTACGGGATGCTCTTCAGCGAGATCACCGCCTCGTCCCTCGTGAAGGTGGATCTCGACGGCAATATCGTGAGCGACACACCCTACCGTATCAACCCGGCCGGGTTCACGATCCACAGCGCCATCCATGCCGCGCGCGACGACGTGAAATGCGTGCTCCACCTGCACACCACCGCCGGTGTGGCGGTGTCCTCGCAGAAGCAGGGGCTGCTGCCGCTCACGCAGACGGCGCTCGTGATCTACAACGACGTCGCTTACCACGACTACGAGGGCATCGCGCTCGACCTCGACGAGCGCGGGCGGCTGGTGGCGGACCTGGGCCGGAAGAACGTGCTGATCCTGCGCAATCACGGCACGCTCACGGTCGGCCCGACGGTCGCGGCCGCCTACGTGCGCATGTTCTTCCTGGAGCGCGCCTGCCAGATGCAGATCGCCGCGCAGGCAGGCGGCGCGGAGCTGAACCTGCTGCCGCAGTCCATGTGCGACCGCGTGCAGCAGCAGATCGGCAAGGGCTACAGCCGCATGGGCGAGCTCGACTGGCCGGCGCTCCTGCGCCTGCTCGACCGCGAGGACCCCTCGTACCGGAATTGATCGAGCACCCGACGGCGGGCGCGGCCGCGCCGCGCCGCGTCCGGGGCGCCATGCGCGGCGACGGCCGCTGCATTCAAACACCGCCCGATCCCATGTTGAAGCTTTGCGGTTTTCCGATCAGTAACTACTACAACAAGGTCAAGCTCGCGCTGCTCGAGAAGCACATTCCTTTCGAGGAGGAGCGCTGCAGGACCGGCAGGGAGGCGATCGACGCCGGCAGCCCCATCGGAAAGGTGCCGTTTCTGCGGACCGAGCACGGCATTCTCTGCGAGTCGCAGGCGATCTGCGAGTATCTCGAAGACCTGCAGCCCGAGCCGCGGCTCTACCCGCCGGATCCCTTCGCGCGCGCGAAGTGCCGCGAGCTGATCCAGTACCTGGAGCTCTACCTCGAGTGGCCGGCGCGCCGGCTCTATCCGGAGGTGTACTTCGGCGGCAAGGTGTCCGAGGAGGTGAAGGAGTCGGTCCGCGCCGAGCTCGAGCGCGGCATCGCGGCGCTCGCGCACGCCGCGAAGTTCTCGCCGTGGATCGCCGGCGCGCAGTTCACCTACGCCGACTGCGCGGCCTACGCGCACCTGCCGCTCGTGTCGCAGTGCACGAAGCGGATGTACGGCGAGGACTTCCTCGCGCGGATCCCGGCGTACGCGGCGTATTTCGAACGGCTGCGCGCGCGGCCGCACGCGAAGAAAGTGAACGAGGACCGCAAGGCCGACATCGAGCGCTCCGTGGCCGCGCAGCGGAAGAGCTAGCGGGTTGTGCGGCGGCGCGGCACGGAACGCCGCGGGGTTTCGCCGCCCGCGCGTGCGGCGCCGCCGCTCAGGCGATCGTCACACCCCCGTCGGCGACGATGGTCTGACCGGTGATGAACGCGCCCGCGCGCGAGGCGAGGAACACGGCGATGCCGCCGATGTCGTCGGGCTCCCCGAGGCGGCCGAGCGGTGTTTCCGCTTCGCGCTGCGCCCGCAGCGCCGGGTTCTCCCACAGCGCGCGCGCGAAATCCGTCTTGATGAGACCGGGCGCGATGCAGTTCACGCGCACGTTGTCCCTGCCGAACTCGAGCGCGAGGTTGCGCGCGAGCTGCATGTCCGCGGCTTTCGAGAGCGCGTACACGCCGAGCGTCGCGGTCGCGCGCAGGCCGGCGATCGAGCTCACGATGATGATGACGCCGTCCTTGCGGGCGCGCATCTCGGGCGCCACCAGCCTGACGAGCCAGAGGTTGCTCAGGACGTTGTTGCGCATGGTCTTGTCGTAGATCGCGTCGGGCAGGTCCATGAGCGAGCCGTAGAACGGGTTCGAGGCGGCGTTGCAGACGAGGATGTCGATCTTGCCCCACGCCTCGCGCGTGCGCTGCACCATGGCCTCGAGCTCCGGCAGCTTGGAAATGCTCGCCGGAATCGCGAGCGCCTCGCCGCCCTGCGCGCGGATCGCGGCCGCGACCGCTTCGCAGTCCTCCGGCGTGCGGCTCGAGATCACCACCTTGGCGCCCGCCTGGGCCATGTGCTCGGCGATCGAGCGGCCGATGCCGCGCGTCGAGCCGGTGATGATCGCCACCTTGCCGCTCAGGTCGAAAATCTTCATCTAAGGAGCCTCCCTCGAAATGAATCGCGGACGAGCGCCGATTGTAACCGCGCGGAGCGCGGCCGAGCGAAGATAGAGAAGCGTCTGTTCAGGAAACGACGAGCGGCGCGGAGCGTTCGCCGGCCGCCTGCGCCGCGCTCATGCGGACGAGCGCGTGCGCGCGGACGCTCTCGAGGCCGTGTGGATCCCGCACTCGGTCTTGCCGCGTCCCGCCCAGCGGCCGGCGCGTTCGTCGTCCTCGGGCGCCACCGGGCGCGTGCACGGCCAGCAGCCGATGCTCTTGTAGCCCCGGTCGAGCAGCTCGTTGTACGGAACGCCCTTGTCGAGCACGTAGCTCCAGGTGTCCCGGCGCGTCCAGTTCGCGAGCGGATGCACCTTGACGTACGGCCGGCCGTCTTCGTGCTCGTGGCGCTCGAGGATGGCGGCGGTCGCGCGCTCCGGCGTCTGGTCGCGGCGCAGTCCCGCGATCCACGCGTCGAGGCCCGCGATTGCGCGGCGGTTCGGCTCGACCTTGCGGATGGCGCAGCACTGGTCCGGGTTCGTTTCGTAGAGCTTCGGGCCGTAGCGCCGCTCCTGCTCCGCGATGCTCAAGAGCGGGCGGACGATCCGGAGATTGAGCTTGTAGCGCGCGACCAGAATGTCCTTGAGCGCGAGCGTTTCCGGGAAAAGGAAGTCCGTGTCGATGGTGTACACCGGAACGTCGGGGCGGATGCGCGTCGCCATGTCGATCAGCGCGCAGCCCTCGAGCCCGAAGGCGGTCGAAATCGCCGCGTGCGGATAGGTCTCGAGCGCGAAGCGCAGGATCTCCTGCGGCGTCGCGGTTTCGAGCTCGCGGCTCTTGCGCTTCAGGAACTCGGGATCGAAGCGGTCCCCGCCGGCGTCCGCGGACGACGGCTCGGGTCGCAGCACTTCCGGAGTAGACATGGGCACAGCGGAGGAAAGCGCTCGTCCAGCGTGGGCCCGCAGAGTGCGGCGGCGCGCCCGCGCCGTCAAGCAGGAAGAGTTATGAGGATATGACTAACGCCGCTTCGCGGGCAGCCTGTCGATGGCCTCGAGGATGCCGCGCAGCAGGTCGAGCGGCGTCGGCGGGCAGCCGCGGATGACGCCGTCCACCGGAATGACGCTCGACACCGGGCCGCAGGAGGCGTAGCTCGTGCCGAACTCGCCCCCGGTTGCGCCGCACTCGCCGACCGCGAGCACGAGCTTCGGATCGGGCGTGCACGCGTACGTGCGCCGCAGCGCCTCCTCCATGTGGCGCGAGACGGGGCCGGTGACGAGCAGCATGTCCGCGTGCCGCGGCGAGGCGACGAAGTGCACGCCGAAGCGCTCGATGCCGTAGTACGGATTCGCGAGCGCGTGGATCTCGAGCTCGCAGCCGTTGCACGAGCCGGCGTCGACCTGCCGGATCGCGAGGCTCCCGGCGAAGAGCTCGCCGACCTTCGCTTTCACCTGCTCCCCGACCTCGGACAGCGCGGGCTCGAGGTCCGCGGGCACGGGCTCGGTGACGATGCCGATGCGGCGTATCTTGTCGAAGATCCGGAGCATGCGCGCTGGTCCTAGAGGTCGTTGCCGGAGTAGGAACCGTTGACCGACTTATTGCACACCGGGAAGTCGGGCACGATGTTGTCGTGAATCAGGCGCTCGAGGGCGGGCCAGTTGAGCGCGCTCGGATCGCGCGGGAAGTAGCGCGCGATGCGCCCGTCGGCGCCGAAGCGCACGTACGCGAAAATCTCGCCGCGCCAGCCTTCGACGACGGCGAGGCCTTCGGCCGGAGCCGAGGGATCGCGCCAGGGAGCTCGCACCGGACCGTCCGGCAGGCCGCGCAGCAGCGCTTCCAGGAGGTCGATCGAGGCGGCGATCTCCTCGGCCCGAACCTGAAGCCGCGCCGCGACGTCGCCCTCGCGGTACACGGGGACGCGTACGT
>DATCLR010000149.1:0-1884 GCA_036563785.1 Burkholderiales bacterium
ACGACCTCCATGTGCACCTTGGTCACCAGCGGACAGGTGGCGTCGTAGACGTTGAGTCCGCGCCGCGCCGCCTCTTCGCGAACCGCCTGTGACACGCCGTGGGCGCTGAAGATCACCGTGGCGCCCGGAGGGACTTCCGAGAGCTCGTCCACGAAAACCGCTCCCTTCGCGCGGAGCCTGTCGACGACGAAGCGGTTGTGCACGACCTCGTGGCGCACGTAGACCGGCGCACCGAAGAGCTCGAGGGCGCGCTCGACCATCTCGATCGCCCTGTCGACTCCCGCGCAGAAACCGCGCGGGTTGGCCAGGTACACCCTCATTGTCGTCCCTCCGTCACCGCCCCGCGTCGCGGAAACCTGACGCCGAGCGCATCCAACACGAGCAGCGCGGCGCCGATCGTGATCGCCGAATCCGCGACGTTGAACGCCGGCCAGTGCCATTCCCGGTAGTACACGTCGATGAAATCGACGACGTGGCCGTGGAACAGTCGGTCGATCAAGTTGCCGACCGCGCCGCCGAGGATGAGCGCAAGGCCGATGCCGACCAGCCGGTTATCCGGCGGCCGCCGGATGAGCAGATACGCGATAACCCCGGAGGCAACGACGGCGACCACGATGAAGAACAAGTTCTGCCACCCGCCCGCATCGCTCAGGAAGCCGAAGGCGGCGCCGCGGTTGTAAACGAGCGTCAAGTTCAGGAACGGCGTCACCGCCACGGGCATACGATCCGCGAGATGCTCGAGCGCCGCCCACTTGGTGAGCTGATCGAGACCGACGACCGCGATGCTCAGCCACAGGAGCCGGTGCATCAGGCCACCTTGCGCGTCTCGCCTTCGGCGAGATTCTCGACACAGCGGCCGCAAAGGGCCGGATGCTCCGGATGCTTGCCGACGTCCTCGCGATGGTGCCAGCAGCGCACGCACTTCGGGTGACGCGACGGTGCCGCCTTGACGAAGAGGCCCGGCAGCTCGGCCGCCGCGGCGTCCGCCGGCTTGTCGGCGAGCGGATGCAGCCGTGCGTACGAGGTGATGAACACGAAGCGCAGCTCGTCGCCGATCAAAGTCAGCTGCTGCAGCAAGTCGTCGCCGCAATAGAGGTCGACCTCGGCGTCGAGCGAAGACCCGATCGCGCCAGCGACGCGCAGCCGCTCTAGCTCGCGGCTCACCGTCTGCCGTACGGCGAGCACGCGCTCCCAGAGCTGCGGCGAAATCGCCCCTTCGGCCGCTTTCTTCGCCTCGGGCAGCCGGTACCAGGTCTCGAGGAACACCGACTCCGCGCGCCGCCCCGGCATGTGGGACCAGATCTCCTCGGCGGTGAAGCTCAGAACCGGCGCGAGCCAGCGCACCAGCGCTTCCAGCATGTGGAACATCACGGTCTGCGCCGAACGCCGGCCGCGGCTGCGCCGCTGCATCGTGTACATGCGGTCCTTGAGCACGTCGAGATAGAAGCCGCCGAGCTCGACGACGCAGAACTGGTGCACCTTCTGGTAGATCAGATGGAAGTTGTACGAGTCGTAGGCGGCGAGCACCTCCTGCTGCAGCTCGCGCGTCTTCTCGAGCGCCCAGCGATCGAGCGCGAGCAGGTCGTCCACGGGCAGCGCGTCCGCCGGATCGAAGCCGTCGAGGTTGGCGAGAAGGTAGCGCGCGGTGTTGCGGATCCGCCGGTACGAGTCCGCGATGCGCTTCAGGATCTCGTCCGAGATGCTCATTTCCGCCCGGTAGTCGGTCGCGGCCACCCACAGGCGCAGGATGTCGGCGCCAAGCGTCCTGATGACCTTCTGCGGACCGCCCATGTCGTTGCCGAGCGACTTCGACATCTTTCGGCCCTTCTCGTCGACGGTGAAGCCGTGGGTCAGGACTTCCCGGTACGGCGCCCTGCCCTTCAT
>DATCLR010000152.1:0-12187 GCA_036563785.1 Burkholderiales bacterium
TCCTCCGCTCAGCGCGCGTCGAGCGCCTTGATCCGCAGCCCCCGCGGCACGACCAGCCGCTCCGCCAGACCGAACAGCCCCTGCACGAGGAGCGCCAGCACCGCTGCCGGCACCGCCCCCTGCAGGATCAATCCCACGTCGTCGAGACGGATGCCGGTGAGGATCGGCTGCCCGTAGCCGCCGGCGCCGATGAGCGCCGCGAGCGTGGCGGTGCCGACGTTGATCACGGCGGAGGTCTTGATCCCGGCCAGGATCGAGCGCCCGGCGAGCGGCAGCTCGATGAGGCGCAGTTGTGCGGCGCGCGGGAGCCCGAGCGCTTCGGCGGATTCCCGGATCGGCGCGGGTATGTCGGTGAGCCCCGCGTGCGTGTTCCGCACGATCGGCAGCAGACTGTAGAGAAAGAGCGCCACCGCAGCCGGCGGACCTCCGATTCCGAGCAGCGGGATCATGAAGACGAACAGCGCGAGCGACGGGATGGTCTGGATCACGCCCGCTGCCGCGAGAATCAGGTGTCCCGCGCGCGGGCGCAGCGCCGCCCACACGCCGAGCGGCACCGCCACCAGGATCGCGGCGCCGAGCGAAACGGCCACGAGCACCAGATGCTCCCTCGTGTGCCGCCACAGCCGCTCCCACGGCCCTCGGGCCGCGATCGTGCTCTCGATGCCGAGCGCGCCGGCGAGGAAGTCCGCCGCGACGTCCGCCTCCGGCTCGCGTTCGAGCTTCACGCGCGCGTTGAGGCGCGCCATGGTCGGCGCGTCGATGCGTCCGGCGAGCCGCTTCAACGCCTCGACCGCGCCGGGGGCGCGGTGCTCGAGGTCCGCGCGATAGAGGAGCACGGCGTCGTACGCCGGGAAGAAGCCGAGATCGTCCTCGAGCGCCACCAGGTCGTAGTACCCGATCTCGGCGTCCGTAGTGTAGAGGTCGATCACGTCCAGCGCCCCGGAGGCAATGCCGCGATAGGCGAGGTCGTGGTCGAGCCCGCGCACGTCGCGCTGCGGCAGACGGTAGCGCCGCTTCAGCCCGGGCCAGCCGTCGGCGCGATTGAGGAACTCGTTGCCGAAACCGAGCACGAGGTCCGGGTGCGCGCGCAGATCCGAGATGCGCCGCAGTCCCAGCCGCTCCGCGAGCGCGCGGCTCACACCGAGCGCGTAGGTGTTGTTGAAGCCGAGCGGCGGCGTCATGCGCAGCTCGCGGCGCGCGAGCGCATCGACGAGCGCCACCTCGTCGACGAGACGCTCCCCCGCCAGGATCTCTTTCAGGAGCGTTCCCGTGTACTCCGGATAAACGTCGATCTCGCCGGCGAGCAGCGCCCCCCAGAGCACGCGCGTGCCGCCGAGCTCGCGCCGGTGCTCGACCGCGTGGCCTGCGGACTGCACGAGCAGGCGCGCCATCTCGCCGAGAATCACCGATTCCGTGAACTTCTTCGAGCCGATGCGCACGCTCTCGTCGGCGGCCGCCGGCACGTGAGCGGCGGCCACCAGGCCGAGCGCGAGGACCGCGCCGACGATCGCCCAACGCCGCGCACCCTCGGGGCGCTCCGCAGCGCGGATCGCGCGCGCCCGGCGGCTCATACGCGCTCCCGCAGCGGTTCGAGCGCCATGCGCTGCGCGGCGATGAACTTCTCGACGAACGCGTCGGCCGGCGCCCGGACCAGCTGCTGCATGGGACCGCGCTGCACGATTGCGCCGTCGCGCATCAATGCGACCGTGTGCGCGAAATGTGCGGCCTCGGCGAGATCGTGGGTCACGAGCAGCACCGTCTTGCCGAGCTGCGTGAAGATGCTCTTCAGCTCCTGCTGCAGGTCGTAGCGGATCATCGGATCGAGCGCGCCGAGCGGCTCGTCGAGCAGCAGCAGATCGGGATCGAGCATGAGCGCGCGCATGAGGCTCACCCGCTGGCGCTCGCCGCCGGAGAGCTCGAGCGGATAGCGGTCGAGCAGCGCCGGCGGGAAGTGCACGAGCGCGAGGAGCGTTTCCAGCCGCGTCTCGATCCGCGCCCGGTCCCATCCGAGCTGGCGCGCCATGAGGGTCACGTTCGCGCGCACGGTCATGTGCGGGAACAGTCCGCCCTCCTGGATGACGTAGCCCATGCGGGCGCGCAGCCGCCGGACGTTCGCGGGACCGAGCGTCTCGCCGTCGAAGACGACGCGCCCGCTATCGGGCGCCACCAGCCCGACGACGATGCGAAGCAGGGTGGACTTGCCGCAGCCGCTCGGCCCGATCAGGACCGTGGTCTCGCCGCGCGGCACGCGGAGGCGGGTCGGCGCGAGCGCGATCGCGCCGTTGTAGTGCTTGGCGACGTCGATCAGCTCGAGCATGGAGCGGGAGTGTCGGCCCTTTGGCGCCGGGCCGCAACCCCCGGCCGTGCGTTCCCGCGCCTGCGTCAGAGCGCCACGCGCGCCGCCTGCGCGCGCAGCCAGCGCTCGAGCTCGGTCGGCGGCAGGGGCTCGCAATAGAGAAAGCCCTGCACGCGCTTGCAGCCGTGGGCGAGCAGGAAGGCGCGCTGCGCCTCGGTCTCGACGCCCTCGCCCACCACCCCGAGCTTGAGGCTGCGCGCCATCGCGATGATGGCGGAGACGATCGCCTCGGTATCCGCATCCGACGCGATGTCGCGCACGAACGAGCGGTCGATCTTGAGCGTGTCGATCGGAAAGCTGCGCAGATAGCTGAGCGACGAATAGCCCGTGCCGAAGTCGTCGATCGAGAGATGCACGCCCATCGCCTTGAGCGCCGCGAGCGTACGCCGCGTGTGCAGCGCATCCTGCATAACGACGCTCTCCGTGAGCTCGAGCTCGAGGTAGCGCGGCTCCAGCCGCGCCGCCGCGAGCGCCGCGCTCACCCGCGCGACCAGATCGCGGTCGCGGAACTGCCGCCCCGAGATGTTCACCGCGATCCGCCCGACCGGGATGCCGGCGTCGAGCCAGGCGCGGGCCTGCGCGCACGCGGTGCGCAGCACCCACTCCCCGATCGGCAGGATCAGCCCCGTGTCCTCGGCGATCGGAATGAAGCTCTCCGGCGGGACGGGCCCGAGCTCCGGGTCGTTCCAGCGCAGCAGCGCCTCGACGCCCTGGACCGCGCTGTCGTGCATCGAGATCAGCGGCTGGTAATGCAGCGAGAGGCTTCCGTTCTCGAGCGCCTTGTGCAGGCGCGCCTCGATCGCGAGCCGGTTGAGCATGCTCGCGTTCATCGCGCGATCGTAGAAGAAGAAGCTGTTGCGTCCGGCCTCCTTGGCCTGGTACATCGCCGCGTCCGCGTGCTTCATCAGCGTCTCGACGTCGTGGCCGTCGTACGGATAGATGCTGATACCGAGGCTCGCCGTCACCGAGACCTCGTGCTCGTCGAGGCGCACCGGCTCGCTCACCGCCGCGAGCACGCGCTCGGCGACCCGCGCGGCGTCCTCCTGGTTTTCGAGATCGTAGAGCGCGGCGATGAACTCGTCGCCGCCGAGCCGCGCGATCACCGCCGAGTCCTCGGGCGCGCCCGGGCGCGCCTTGCGGATGCAGCCCACGAGCCGCCCGGCGATCGCCTGCAGCAGCGCGTCGCCGTGCATGTGTCCGAGGGTGTCGTTCACGCGCTTGAAGTGGTCGATGTCGAGGAACAGCAGCGCCACCATGCGCTGCGCGTGCGCGGCGCGCACGAGCGCGCGGCGCACCTCCTCCTCGAACTGCTGCCGGTTCGGCAGGCTCGTCAGGTTGTCGTAGTACGCGAGGAAGCGGATGCGGCTCTCGGCGCGCTTCTGCTCGCTGATGTCGCGCAGCACGCACACGTACGCCACCGGATCGGACGCGCTCGTGCGCAGCACCGACATCGCGAAGCTCAGCGTCAGCACCGTGCCGTCGCGCCGCCGGTACTCGATCTCGCGGTTGTGCATGGGCACGCCGGCGCGGATCGATGCGAGCTCCTCCGGCGTCAGCAGCCGGCGCAGCGACCGCGGGATGCGCCGCCCGATCAGCGCCTCGCGCGGCTCGCCGACGATCTCGAGCAGCGTGTCGTTGACCACGCGGATGTAGCCCTCCTGGTCGAGCACGAACAGGCCGTCGTTTATCGTCTCGAGGATCTGCCGCGCGGCGAGCTCCACCGTGACGTCGAGCAGGCGGTAGCGCACGATGATGTAGGTGATGACGGCCACGCTCGCGCCGACGGGCACGTAGCCGAACGGGTAGATCCCGATGCCGTAGCCGGGCAGGAAGTCGACGGCGCCGACGCACCCGATCGTGAACGCCAGCGCGAGCAGGCGCACGCGGCGTATCGCGGTGACCGTACGGTGCAGCCCGCGCCCGGCGCGCCGCAGGAGGCCGAAGAGCCGCGCGAAGACGGCGGCGAAGAAGACGAGGAACGCCGCGCTGTAGGCCGTGAGATTCGGGTACAGGCCCCAGGGGTAGCGGTGCGGCTCCCCGTAGTACCAGGAGGTCGCGCCGAGCACCGCGAACGCGGCCGAGCCCGCCCAGACCGCGACGGGCTGCCAACGGCGGCGGGCGTCGGGCCGGGCGAAGCTCCAGACGAAATGCAGCGCAAGCGCGGGAATAAAAGAGAGGCCGACGTGCGCGAGCCGGTGCCACGGCCGGGCGGTCTCGGCGTCGAGCGCGAGATAGCCGACGCCGATGCCCACGAACCACGCGCCGATGGCGAGCATGAGCAGGAAATACGTGACGCCGACCGACGAGGCGCGCTCGCGCACGAGCATGAAGATGCCGAGCGCGACGATCAGCGGCGCGCAGGCGAGCACCGGCAAAGCGTGGAGGTTGAGCGCGTAGCTCGCGGGAGCGACCCATTCCACGGTGAGATCAGCCCTCTCGATGAATTCGTGCGGCGTAGCCCGGACGGAAACCGGCCGGGGGTACAGCGCCCGGCCGCGCCGGGCGCAGCGGTGTTACAGAAAAGTCGACTACCTATAAGAAAAAGCAAGTTGTATGCCACCGAAAGGCGCCGGGTGAAAACGCGCTGACAGGCGGCCTTCTCCGGACCGGCAACCCCGGCCGGCGTCCGCCGCCGAGCCGGCGACCACACCCGCCGGGCCGCGTCAAGCGCGATTCCCCGGCGGCGCGCCGATATACTTCGCCGCTTCGCAACGACCCCCGCCGGTTCGCATTCGTGGCCACACCGCTCAACCCCGCGCAAGTCGAAGCCGTGCGCTACGTGGACGGGCCGCTCCTCGTCATCGCGGGCGCCGGCAGCGGCAAGACGCGCGTCATTACGCACAAGATCGCCCACCTCATCGGCCGCGCGGGCTACGCGCCCGAGGAGGTCGCGGCGATCACGTTCACCAACAAAGCGGCGCGCGAAATGCACGAGCGCGTCGCCGCCATGGCGCCGCGCGCGAGCGCGCTCGAGAAGCTCACGATCTGCACGTTCCATGCGCTCGGCGTGCGCATCCTGCGCGCCGAAGCCCATTGCCTCGGGCTCAAGCCGCGCTTCTCCATCCTCGACGCGCAGGACGCGTTCGCCCTGCTCGCCCAGATCGTCGGTTCGATCGACAAGTCCGTGGTGCGGCGCGTCCAGTCGCGGATATCGAGCTGGAAGAACGCGCTGGTCGATCCCGCGCAGGCGGCGCAGGGGGCCGCCGACGAGCACGAGGCCGCCGCGGCGCGCGCCTACGCGGACTACGAGCAGACGCTGCGCGCCTACCAGGCGGTCGACTTCGACGACCTCATCCTGCTGCCGGTACGCCTGTACCGCGAGCATCCCGAGGCGCTCGCCCGCTGGCGCGAGCGGCTGCGGTACCTCCTGATCGACGAGTACCAGGACACGAACGGTGCGCAGTACCAGCTCCTGCGCCTGCTCTGCGGCGAGGCCGGCCGCTTCACGGCGGTCGGCGACGACGACCAGGCGATCTACGGCTGGCGCGGCGCGAACATCGAGAACCTCCAGGCGCTGCACGCGGACTACCCGACGCTCAAGGTCATCAAGCTCGAGCAGAACTACCGCTCGACGACGCGCATCCTGCGCGCGGCCAACACGCTGATCGCGAACAATCCGAAGCTCTACGAGAAGCGGCTCTGGTCCGACCTCGGCGCGGGCGAGCTCATCCAGGTGACGGCCATGCGCGACGAGGAGCACGAGGCGGAGAGCGTGGTCGCGCGCCTCGCGGCGCACAAGTTCCGGCACGGCACGCGCTTCCGCGACTACGCGATCCTCTACCGGGGCAACCACCAGGCGCGGCTCTTCGAGCAGCACCTGCGCAACCAGCGCATTCCCTACCGGCTGTCCGGCGGGCAGTCGTTCTTCGAGCGGGCCGAGATCAAGGACCTCATGGCCTACCTGCGGCTGCTCCTGAATCCGGACGACGACCCGGCGTTCCTGCGCGCGGTCACGACGCCGCGCCGCGGCATCGGCAACCAGACGCTCGAGGCGCTCGGCGCGTTCGCCGGGAGCCGCCGGATCAGCCTCTTCGCCGCGGTGTACGAGGCGCAGACGGCGGAAATCCTGCGCGACGCGCAGCGCCAGGCGCTGATCACGTTCTGCGATTTCATCAACCGCATGGCCGAGCGCGCCGACGGCGAGCCGGCGGGCGCGGTGCTGCAGGACCTGCTCAAGGCCATCGACTACCGGATGTACCTCGAGGACACGCTCGAGCCGCGCGACGCCGAGAAGCGCTGGGACAACGTGCAGAAGTTCGTCGACTGGATCGCCGCCCGGGCCGAAGCCGACGACAAGTCGCTGCTCGAGATGGCGCAGACGGTCGCGCTCATGAATATGCTCGAGGAGCGCGACGACGCGGGCGACGTCGTTAGCCTGAGCACCATCCACGCCGCCAAAGGGCTCGAGTTCCCCGTCGTGTTCCTCGTCGGCGTCGAGGAAGGCGTGCTCCCCCACCGCGAGTCGATCGACGCTGGCCGCGTCGACGAGGAGCGGCGGCTCATGTACGTCGCGATCACGCGCGCGCAGCGCGAGCTCTACGTGAGCTACTGCCAGAAGCGTCGGCGCGGCAAGGAGTGGGAACCCTGCGAGCCGAGCCGGTTCATCGCCGAAATGGGGGCCGACAACGTAAAGCAGGAAGGCGCGGCGCGCGATCCGGCGGCGAGCTACGCCCAGGGCCTCGATCAGCTCGCCGCGCTGCGCGCCGCGCTCGCCGCCAGGCAGCGCGACCCCGTCGAATGACCGCACACACCGCGCGCCGCCGCGCTCCGGTGTGCTGCGGACGCGCCGCCCGGCCGATTGTGGCAGCATCGGCCCCCATGAACCGGCTGCTCGCAGGGGCGATCGCCGGCGCCGTCGCGAGCGCCGCACACACGGCGGCGATGCTCGGGGCGCGGCGCCTGGCGCGCCGCGCCCGGCGCGAACCGGTCCCGCCCGTGCAAGTCACGGCCGCACTCGCGCATCGGACCGGGGCGCACCCGCGGAGCGCGGCCGGGCTGCGGATTGCCGCGGCGCTCCTGCACTTCGGCTACGGTGCGGCGGCGGGCGTGGTCTACGGTGCACTCCACCCACGGCCGCCTGCGCGACCGGTCGCGAACGGGATCGGCTTCGGACTGCTCGTCTGGGCCGCGAGCTACCTCGGCTGGCTGCCCGCCGCGGGCCTGATCCGACCGGCCACACGGGAACCCTTCCCGCGCAACGCGATGATGCTGCTCGCCCACGTCGCCTGGGGCGCCGCCCTCGGCCGCACGGTCGCGCGGCTCGGGCGGGGGACGTCGGCCGCGGGACCGCACCGCACCGGGACGGTAGACCGCGAAGCCACGTTAAGTTTTCGCCCGATCTCCGCGCGCAGGCGGCTATACTGGGAGCAGACAAGGATCGACGACGGCGGGAAAAGGATATCGACATGCACACCCAACAACTCGCCCGGCACTGGGAGATGACATCCCGTACCCGCATCATGATCGTCGACGATCAGCAGCTGTCGCGGCAGATCTTCGAGCGCATCATCCACAGCATCGAGCCGTCGGCGGAGCTGATCGTATGCACCAGCGCCGAAGAAGCGCTGGCGCGCGCCGAGCGCGAGACGCCCGACCTCGTGCTCACCGATTACCGCATGGGCGGCATGGACGGCATCGCCCTCACCTGCGCGCTGCGCGCGCTGCCGAGCTGCCGCGACGTCCCGATCGTGGTCATCACCGCGGTCCAGGACAACGAGGTCCGCTACCAGGCGCTCGAGATGGGCGCGACCGATTTCCTGCGCAAGCCGATCGACCCGATCGAGTGCCGCGTGCGCTGCCGCAATCTGCTGCGGCTGCGCGAGCAGCAGCATCAGCTCCTCGACCGCGCCCAGACCCTGGAGATGCGGATCGCGGAAGCGACGCGCGACATCCGCTCCCGCGAGCAGGACGCCCTCTGGGCGCTCGCGCGCGCGGCCGAGTACCGCGACGAGGAAACGGGCAACCACATCGTGCGCATGTCGAAGTACTCCCGCCTCATCGCCGAGGCGCTCGGTCTCCCGCCCGCGGAATGCGACGTGATCGAGATGGCGGCGCCGCTGCACGACATCGGCAAGATCGGCATTCCCGACGCGATCCTGCTCAAGCGCGGCGAGCACACGCCCGAGGAGCAGGCGATCATGCGGCAGCACACCGTCATCGGGCACGACATCCTGCGCGACCGCGCGTCGAAGTATCTCCAGCTCGGCGCGATCATCGCCCTCTATCATCACGAGCGCTACGACGGCAGCGGCTACCCGCACGGCCTCAAGGGCGAGGCCATTCCCGTGGCCGCGCGCATCGTGGCGGTCGCCGACGTGTTCGATGCGCTCACCTCGGTGCGCCCGTACAAGCCCGCCTGGCCGATCGAGCGCGCGTTCGCGTACGTGCGCGAGGTGCGCGGCACGCAGCTCGACCCCGAGTGCGCCGACCGCTTCCTCGAGCAGGCGGAGTCGGTCGCCTACATCGCCCAGCAGTTCCGCGACACGATCGATCCGCGGCTGCGCCCGCCGCTGCCCTGACGGTCCCTGCCCTTGACCGGCGCCGCGCCTCCGGTTTAGTGTGCGTGGCGTTGTTACACATGGACTTGGCGCGGCGCTCCGTCGCCGCCGTGCGACGCGCATGAACGACGAAACGATCCTTCCGCTCAAGCCCGTGCTCACGCTCGCGCTGGCGCGCCGCCTCGCGGCCGCCGCGGAGGCATGCGCCCGTGCGAACGGCTGGAACGTGGTGATCGCCCTCGTCGACGACGGCGGTCACCTCGTGCTCCTCGAGCGCATGGACGGCACGCAGCACGGCAGCGTCCGGGTGGCGATGCGCAAGGCCCGCACCGCGATCGCGTTCAAGCGCCCGACCAAGGCGTTCGAGGAGGCGATCGCGGGCGGCCGTCCCGGCATGCTCTCCATGCCGGTGCTCGCGCTCGAGGGCGGGCTGCCGCTCGCCGTCGGCGAGCACATGATCGGCGCCATCGGCGTGAGCGGCGTCAAGTCGCATCAGGACGGCATCGTCGCGGCGGCGGCCGTCGAGGCGCTCGCGGCGGCGGGGGGTTCGTCCCCGCCGTCCGCCGGCTGACGTCCGCCGCGCCGCTCGTCTTCCATCCATCGGATCCCAGCCAAGTAGAAGGAGTCTCAGCATGCTCAAGAAGTCGGTATGTTTCGTCGCGCTCGGTCTCGCTGCGGGCGCAGCCGCCGCCGCGCCCGAGACCTACACGATCGATTCGCGCCACACCTTCCCGAGCTTCGAGGTGAGCCATCTCGGCTTCTCCACGCAGCGCGGGCGCTTCAATAACACGACCGGCCGCATCGTGCTCGACCGTGAGGCGAAAAAGGCGGAGGTGGAGGTCACGATCGACGCCGCCTCGATCGATACCGGCCTCGAGGAGCTCGAGAAGCACCTGCGCAACGCGGACTTCTTCGACGTCGAGAAGTACCCGACGATCACGTTCAAGTCGACCGCCGCCCGCTTCGACGGCGACCGGCTCGCGGCGCTCGAAGGCGATCTCACGATGCGCGGACAGACGCGGCCGGTGACGCTGACGATCGACAAGTTCACCTGCGGCCCGCACCCGTTCACGAAGAAGGCGGTCTGCGGCGCGGACGCGAGCGCGACGATCAAGCGCTCGGACTTCGGGATCAAGTACGCGCTGCCGGCCGTCGGCGACGAGGTCAAGCTGCGGATCCAGGTAGAGGCGATCCGCGACTGATCGCAGCGCCGTGGAGCGCGCGGCCGCGCTCCACGGCGTTCTTTCCTACAGCCCGGCCGCCTGCCGGGAGAGGTCGAGCCGGCCGGTTTCGGTCAGGCCGAGCATCAGGTTCAGGTTCTGCACCGCCGCTCCCGAGGCGCCCTTCCCCAGGTTGTCGTACACGGCGGCGAGCACCGCCTGACGGTGCCTGTCGTTGTAGAAGACGTAGAGGTTGATGTCGTTCGTGCCGTTGAGCCCCTCGGGCTCGAGGGTCTCGATCGCCTCGGGCCCCTGCGTCGGCAGGACGTGCACGTACGCCGCGTCGCGGTAGGTCTCGGCGAGCGCCGCGTGCAGCTCCGCGCCGCGCACGGTCCGCGGCAGCGCCCAGAGCGCGAGCGGCACCTGGAGCACGATGCCCTGGCGGTACTTGCCGTAGCTCGGGAGGAAGATCGGGCGCTCCGCGAGGCCGCTGTGCACGCGCATCTCCTCGACGTGCTTGTGCTCGAGCTTGAGGCCGTACGCGGTGACGGGCGTCTGCTTGGGGTTCCTCGCGTTCTCGAAGGCCTCGATGAGGCTCTTGCCGCCGCCCGTGTACCCGGAGACCGCGTTGACGCTCACCGGGAGCGTGGCGGGCAGGAGGCCGCGGCGGATGAGCGGCTTGAGCAGCAGGATCAGCCCGGTCGGGTAGCAGCCCGGGTTGCTCACACGGCGCGCTTCGGCGATGCGGGCCGGCTGCTCCGGCGCCATCTCGGGCAAACCGTACACCCAGTCCGGATTCACGCGATGCGCCGAGCTCGCGTCGAGCACGCGCACGCGGGGGTTCTCGATCATCGCCACCGCCTCGCGCGCCGCCTCGTCGGGAAGGCACAGGATCGCGAGATCGCATTCGTTGAGCGCCTCGCGGCGCTTGGCCGGATCCTTGCGGTCCCGCTCGTCGAGCCGGATGAAGTCGATGTCGCGGCGCCCCTCGAGCCGCGCACGCAGCTGCAGGCCGGTGGTACCGGCTTCGCCGTCGATGAAGATTCTGGGTTTCATCTCCCGAGCCCGGTTCGCTCAACCGTCGATTGCAGGTCACGGCGGACGGTAGAGCGGGGAACCGCGGTCCGCCGTGCCGCAATGTTACGCCAAAACGCGACCCGGCGTCCGCATCGCGGCCTGGGCCGGCGCCGCGCGTTGTGCTTCAATGCCGCCATGACCTATCGCACGCTCATCTCGCCGGCCGAGCTCGCCGCGCATCTCGACGATCCCGCGTGGCGCATCTTCGACTGCCGTCACGACCTCGCCGACCCCGAACGCGGCGAGCGCGCCTACCGCCGCGCGCACCTGCCGAACGCGCAGTTCCTGCACCTCGATCGCGACCTGTCCGGACCGCGCACCGGCACCAACGGCCGCCATCCGCTGCCCGATCCGGCCGCGCTCGCAGCGCGGCTCGGCCAGTGCGGCGTCTCGAACGACGTCCAGATCGTGGCCTACGACGACGCCGGCGGCGCATTCGCCGCGCGGCTCTGGTGGCTCGCGCGCTGGCTCGGGCACGAACGGGTAGCGGTGCTCGACGGCGGGCTCGCGGCCTGGGAGCAGGCCGGCCTGCCGCTCACCGACGCCCTCCCCGCCGTCTCGCCCGTGCAGCTGCGCTGGCACCTCGACGAGCGCGCGGCCGTCGACGCGGCATACATCGAGGCCCGTCTCGGGGACCCGGAGCTGCTGCTCCTCGATGCGCGTGCGGCCGATCGCTTTCGCGGCGAGAACGAAACGCTCGACCCGGTCGCCGGACATATTCCCGGCGCGCGCAACCGTCCTTTTTGCGACAACCTCGCGCCCGACGGCCGCTTCAAGCCGGCGGCGCAGCTGCGTCTAGAATTCGAGCGCCTGCTGGAGGAGCGACGCCCGGAGCAGGTGGTCGCCTATTGCGGCTCGGGCGTGACGGCCTGTCACAACCTGCTCGCGCTCGAGATCGCGGAACTGCGCGGCGCGCGGCTCTACGGCGGATCGTGGAGCGAGTGGTGCAGCGACAGCCGCCGCCCGGTGGCGACACGAACCGGATAACCATACGACGACTCGGCCGTCGTTCGCCACGGCCGTGAACAATCAACCCGATCGGAAGAAGCGAGCCGCATGCGCAAGCTCTGCGGAAACCCGGTGCTCGCGCGCTCCCT
>DATCLR010000153.1:0-4380 GCA_036563785.1 Burkholderiales bacterium
TTGACGTTGAGCCGGTCGTTCGGGATGCCGAGCTTGTCGCGGCAGTAGAGCACTTGCACCGCGAACGCCTCGTTGAGCTCCCAGAGATCGATGTCGTCGATCTTCTTGCCGGTACGCTTGAGCAGCTTCGGCACCGCGAACACGGGCCCGATGCCCATCTCGTCCGGCTCGCAGCCGGCGACCGCGAAGCCGCGGAAGATGCCGAGCGGCTGCAGCCCGCGCTTCTCGGCGGTCTTGGCGCTCATCACCACCGTCGCCGCGGCGCCGTCCGAGAACTGGCTCGCGTTCCCGGCGGCGATGACGCCGCCCGGAATCGCCGGGCGGATCTTCGATACGCCTTCGTAGGTCGTGTCGGGACGGATACCTTCGTCGGCCGCGAGCGTCACCTCCTTGGTGTACAGGCGGCCGGTCTCCTTGTCCGCGGCGGCCATGGTCACGGTGATCGGCACGATCTCGTCCTTGAACTTGCCGGCCGCGGCCGCCGCGGCCGCGCGCTGCTGGCTCTGCACGCCGTACTCGTCCTGCCGCTCCCGCGGGATGTTGTAGCGCTTCGAGACGTTCTCCGCGGTCTGCAGCATGGTCCAGTAGATCTCGGGCTTGTGCTCGACCAGCCAGCGCTCGCGCGCCATGTGGCGGTTCGCCTGGTTCTGGACGCACGAGATCGACTCGACGCCGCCGGCGACGTAGATGTCGCCCTCGCCCGCCATGATGCGCTGCGCCGCCATCGCGATCGTCTGCAGCCCCGAGGCGCAGAAGCGGTTGACCGTGACGCCGGCTACGGTTACCGGACAGCCCGCCCGCAGCGCGATCTGGCGCGCGATGTTGCCGCCGGTCGCGCCCTCGGGCGTGGCGCATCCCATGATTACGTCCTCGACCTCGCCCGGCTCGACCCGCGCGCGCTCCAGCGCGTGCTTCACCACGTGCCCGCCCATGGTCGCGCCGTGGGTCATGTTGAGCGCACCGCGCCAGGACTTGGCGAGCCCGGTGCGCGCAACGGAAACGATTACGGCTTCATTCATCGTCGTGCTCCACGTGTATCGGGTTCCCGCGAACGCCGGAGGCGGAACCGGGAGAGCGCATCCTCGGCCGCCTCGTCGCCGTCCGCGCGTTACTGTCGGGTCATCTCGGTCCGAAGCATGTCGTCGCCGGCACGCGCCGCGCGGTCCTCAGCCGTTGAACGTCTTGCCCTCGGCCGCGAGCTTCGCGAGCAGGGGTGCCGGCTCCCAGAACTTCGCGTCGCGCGGATCGGCGGCCGCGAAGCGGCGCATGGCGCGCTCGACGTTGTAGAGCCCGACCGTGTCGGCGTAGAACATCGGGCCGCCGCGATAGAGCGGGAAGCCGTAGCCGGTGAGGTAGACCATGTCGATGTCGGAGGCGCGCAGCGCGATGCCTTCCTCGAGGATGCGCGCGCCCTCGTTCACGAGCGCGTAGATGCAGCGCTCGACGATCTCCTCGTCGCTCACCTGGCGCGGCACGATACCCTTCTCCTTGCGGTACTCGGCGATGAGCGCCTCGATCGCGGGATCGGGAATCGCATCGCGCTTTCCGGCCTCGTAGCGGTACCAGCCGCTGCCCGTCTTCTGGCCGAAGCGCCCGAGCTCGCACACGCGGTCGGCGATGCCCGAGTACACGATCTCCGGATGCTCCTGGTAGCGGCGCTTGCGGATGGCCCAGCCGATGTCGTTCCCCGCGAGGTCGCTCATGCGGAACGGCCCCATCGCCATGCCCCACTTCTCGAGCGCTTGGTCGACCTGCCACGGCGTCGCACCCTCCTCGAGCAGGAACAGCGCCTGGCGGATGTAGTGCTCCACCATGCGGTTGCCGATGAAGCCGTCGCAGACGCCCGACACCACGGCCGTCTTCTTGATGGTCTTCGCGAGCTTCATCACCGTGGCGAGCACGTCCTTGCCGGTCTTCTCCCCGCGCACCACCTCGAGCAGCTTCATGACGTTGGCGGGACTGAAGAAGTGCATCCCGATCACGTCCTGCGGACGCTTCGTGAACGACGCGATGCGGTTGAGATCGAGCGTCGAGGTGTTGCTCGCGAGGATGGCGCCGGGCTTGGCGATCTCGTCGAGCTTGCGGAACACGCCCTCCTTGACGCCCATGTCCTCGAACACCGCCTCGACGATGAGGTCCGCGTCCTTCAGGTCGTCGTAGGACAGCGTGGGCTTCAGCAGGCTCATGCGGCTCTCGAGCTGCTCGGCCGTGAGCTTGCCCTTCTTGAGCGAGCCCTCGTAGTTTCGCCGGATGGTGGCGACGCCCCTGTCGAGCGCTTCCTGGTTGATCTCGAGGAGCGCAACCGGAATGCCGGCGTTGAGGAAGTTCATGGTGATGCCGCCGCCCATGGTGCCCGCGCCGACCACGCCGACTTTCTTGATCGTGCGCGTCGGCGTGTTCTCCGGGACGTCCGGGATCTTCTGCGCGGCGCGCTCGCCGAAGAACGCGTGCCGCAGCGCCTTCGATTCGGTGGTGTTGACGAGATAGCGGAAGAACTCGCGCTCGACCGCCAGGCCTTCGTCGAACGGCTTCATCGCCGCCGCGGCCACGGCGTCGACGCACTTGAGCGGCGCCGGGAAGTTCCTCGCCGTGGCCTGCACGGCGTCGCGCGCGTACTGGAAAAACGCTTCGGCGTTCGGATAGTCGATCTTCATGTCGCGCACGCGCTTGAGCGGGCGCTTCTCGGCGATCACCTTCTCGGCGAACTTGAGCGCGCCCGCGAGCAGATCGCCCTGCACCATCTCGTCGAACAGCGCCGTGTCCTTGAGCTTCTCAGCCGGCACCGCCTCGCCGGACACGATCATGTTGAGCGCGGTCTCGACTCCGACCACGCGCGGCAGCCGCTGCGTGCCGCCGGCGCCCGGCAGGATGCCGAGCTTCACTTCGGGCAGTGCGATCTGCGCGTCCGGCAGCGCCACGCGGTAGTGGCAGCCGAGCGCGAGCTCGAGACCGCCGCCCATGCACGCGCCGCTGATCGCCGCGATCACGGGCTTCGCGCTCGCTTCGATGATGCGGATGACGGTATTGAGGTTCGGCTCGGCTTCCGCTTTCGGCGTGTTGAACTCGCGGATGTCGGCGCCGCCCGAGAACGCTCGCGGCGAGCCGATGAGCACGACGGCCTTGACGTTCTCGTCGGCATTCGCGCGATCGATGCCGGCGACGATGCCGCTGCGCAGCGCATGGCCGAGGCCGTTGACGGGAGGATTGTCCAGCGTGATCACGGCGACCGCGCCGTGCAGTTCGTATTGAGTGCCGCTCATTCTCGCTCCGGAATGAAAGAACTACGATTCGGCGAAGATCCGATGGAATCGTTCGGTATCGCGTCCAACGCCGCTGCACCGTCCACATCCGCGCTCATTCCGCAGCTGCTGCCGCGGTGACGACGCGGGCGCTACTGGGCGGAGTGCGAGCGATTATATAGAAGACGCACTTCGGCCAAAACGCGCTCGCCGCTCGGGCATCTTCCAGTTCCGCACGGCGGGAGAACCCGCAGACGCGCGGCGATTCGTTGACCCCGCCTGCGAACAGCAGGTAGCGTGACCGCACGCGGCGCCGATCGAAGGACGCCGGCGCCGCCGAAGCAGGGATGCCACCGATCCGCCAAGGAGGAGCGATGCGCACGCCGATTCGCCACGTTCTCGGTGCTTTCGCCTATGCGATCTGGCTGCTGCCGACCGCAGCGCTCGCGCAGGTAACGGTACTCTCGGAGCCCGGGGATCCCGCCCGACACATCTTCCCGAGCGACCGCTTCACGGTCGACGATCCGGCGCAGCGGACGCTGCGGCGGGTGAATCTGCCCAAGCCCGACTGCACGGTGCGGCCCGCGCGCTGCGCCGACATCGACGTGCTGAACGAGCTCGACGGCTTCAACACGCAGCCGCGCATCTCGATTCCGTTGAGCGGCGCGATCGACCCGGCGAGCGTCGACGGCGAAACCCTGTTCGTGGTGGGAATCGGAGGCATCGAGGGTACCGGCCCCGTCGGCCGCAAGGTGGGCATCAACCAGATCGTCTGGGATCCGGAAACCAGCGTGCTGCACGTCGAGCCGGACCAATTGCTCGATCAGCACGCACGCTACGCCGTCGTCGTCACGAACGGCATACGCGGCGCCGACGGCGCGCCGCTCGCCGGCTCGGTCGAAGCCGGCGATGTGCCCCGCGGCGCGCTCCTGCAAGCGCGGCGGCACACGCGCCACGACATCGTCGCGCTGAGCGTCTTCACCACGCTAAGCACGACCGCGGTCCTCGAGAGAATCGCCCGCCGCGTTCGTGCCGGCCGTCCGGCGCCGGCGGATTTCGATATCGGCAACGACGGCACCGTGCGCACCGTGTTTACGCTCGAGCGCGTGACACGCATCCTCGCCGTACGCCAGACGGGCAC
>DATCLR010000156.1:0-23185 GCA_036563785.1 Burkholderiales bacterium
ACGTCCGGCAGGCCGAGCTCGGCCGGCGACGGGACGTTGGTGTTGATGACGCGCAGCACCATGCCGATCGAGCCGCGCTGGTAGAACACGTTCGCGCGCACGCGCCCGATGTCCTTGAAGCCGATCGAGAGGTCGACCTGATGGTTCTTCTCGAACTCGGCGAGGAGCCGCGCCGACATCATGGTGCGCGCGAGCCGCTCCATGAAGTCGGGCGGCAGCGGCGCGATCTCGCGCACCGCGCGCAGCGTTCCGTCCACCCGCAGGATCGGGTGGTTGCGCGTGCGCAGGTGGATGTCCGACGCCTTCAGCCGCACCGCCAGGGCAAGGACCTGGCCGAGCAGCTTCAGCGGGTCCGTGGTGGCGTTGATGGGGATCGTGGGGCTCGCGGCCGCAGGCTTGTTCGCTTCACTCATGTACCGGCGAGTCGATGGACTTTTGCCGGTAAGTGTAGACCATGCCTTCCGGCCGGGCGCGCGGCGCTACGCCTTCTGGATCACGAACGTGTAGACGCCGTCCGCCTCGCTCGCCTCGAGCAGCGTGTTTCCCGTCTGCGCCGCGAACGCCTTGAAGTCGAGCATGGAGCCCGGGTCGGTCGCGAGCACGCGGATCGTCTGGCCGCTCTGCATCGAGTTGAGCGCCTTCTTGGTCTTGAGGATCGGAAGCGGGCAGCTCAGCCCGCGCACGTCGAGTTCCTGATCTGCCATGGTCGAACCTGATGTCGATCGCCGGCTGCGGGCCCGAGTATATTCGATAGCGCCGTCCGGGCCGAGGTCCGCCCGCGCCGGCGGCTGCGGGCCGGCGGCCGTCGGGGTGCATCGCGCCGCCGCCCGCTTGCATTTCAATTGCCGGCGCATGCCCCCATACTATCGGCATGATGCGCACCACCTGTCTGCTGCTCGGGGCCGCGCTGGCCCTTCCCGCCAACTGGGCGGCCGCGGATGCCATCAACCTGCCCGATCTCGGCGACGCATCGGCCGCGGTGATCTCGCCGACCGAAGAGCGCAAGCTCGGCGAGGACTTCATGCGGCGCGCCCGCAGCAGCCTCGCGATCTCCGACGATCCCGAGGTCACCGCGTACGTGCAGACTCTCGGCCAGCGGCTCGTCGCGCGCAGCGATCAGCCGGGGATGCCGTTTCAGTTCTTCGTGGTCGTCGACCCGACCATCAACGCGTTCGCCGTTCCCGGCGGCTTCATCGGCGTGCACACCGGCCTGCTGCTTGCCGCCGAGAGCGAGGCCGAGCTCGCCTCGGTGCTCGCGCACGAAATCGCGCACATCACCCAGCGCCACATCCCGCGCCTGCTCGCCGATCAGCAGCGCTCGATGCCGGCGATGGCGGCGCTGCTCGCCGCGGTGCTGCTCGCCGGACGCGGCGACGCCGCCGTGGCCCTCACCGGCGCCGCGATGGCGCAGCGCGGCATCAATTTCACGCGTTCGGCCGAAGAGGAGGCCGACCGCATCGGCATCCGGCTGCTCGCCGAGGCCGGGTTCGATCCGCGCGCGATGCCGGCCTTCTTCGAGCGCATGCAGGCGCTCAACCGGCACAACGAGAACGACCTCCCCGAGTTCCTGCGCACGCACCCGGTGACGACGGCGCGTATCGCCGACTCGCGCAGCCGCGCCGAGCAGCATCCGTACCGGCAGGTTCCGGACAGCCTCGAGTTCCGCCTGGTGCAGGCGAAGCTGCGCGCCACCGCGCCAGGCGATCCGGTCGAGATCGCGCGCGGCTTCGCGGCGAATCTGGCCGAAGGCAAGAGCGCGAATCTCGAAGCGGAGCGCTACGGCTACGCGCTCGCTCTCGCGCGCGCCCGCAACTACGACGCTGCCCGGCGCGAGGCTGCGAGGCTGCGCGAGCGCGACGCCGACAACATGTATTACCGGCTGCTGCAGGCCGAGATAGAGCTCGGCGCCGGCCGCACCGAGCAGGGGCTGCGGTATTACGCCGAGGCCTACCGCCGCGATCCGACGTATTATCCACTCGCGCTCAACTACGCGCGTGCGCTCGTGCGCACCAGGCGCACCCGCGAAGCCGAGCCGATACTGCGCGCGGCGATCAAGCAGCGGCCGGACGATCCGGTGCTGTACGAGCTGCTGAGCCAGGCGGCCGGGGCGAACGGCAAGCTCGCCGAAGCGCATCAGGCGCTCGCCGAGCACTACTATCTGCGCGGCGACACGCGCGCCGCGCTCGAGCAGCTGCGGCTCGCGAGCCGCCGCGCGGGGGACAACTTCTACCTGCAGTCGAGCATCGAGGCGCGCATGCAGGCGATCCGCGAGGAAGCGGCGCAGCTCGCCGAGCGGAAATAGCTTCGACGCCGGGCGATCGCGGTCGCCCGACCGCCGAAGCCCAAGGCCGACCCGCTCGACGATCGTTCCGGCGCCGCCGCGCTACCCGCCCGCCCTCAGCGGCCAGCGCGCCTCGACCGTGTATTCCGATCCTGCCGGCGTCGGCCGCGACGACACGAGACAGAACTCCCGCGCCTGCCAGTGAATCGGTGCGAGCGCGCGATCGCGCCCGATCGAGCGCGCGTTGCGCGCGAGCGTCACGTGCAGCCGGTAGGGACGCGTCTCGGGCGTGTGTCCGCAGTGTGCGAGCGCCGCATTCAGCTGCGCGACCAGCGCCGCGAGCGCCGGCGGCACCTCACCGGTGAGCCAGACGAGGCCGCCGCGGCGGCGCCAGGTGACGGCATCCAGCACGAGCTCGAACGGCTCCGCGCGCACCGCCTCCGCGGCGCGCTCGATGCACGCGCGCCGCGCCGCGTCCACGGCCCCGAGGAAGACGAGCGTCGCGTGGAGGTTGTGCGGCGCCGTGGCGCGTCCGCCGCGCAGCGCGAGCGCCCCGGCGGCGGCCGCGATCGCCGCGCGCACGCGCTCGTCCGGCCAGAGCGCGAGGAACAGCCGCTGCGTCTCCGGGCCGGTCGGCGCCGCGTCCATCGCTACAGGAGCAGGAACGCCGCCATCGCGATCAGCGTCGGCGGGAGCGCGTAGAGGAAGAGCGAGACCGGGCTGATCGCGCCGTCGGGGAAGCTGCCGCGCAGGATCGCGAAGCCGGCCGGGTTCGGGGCGTTGGCGATCACCGTGAGCCCGCCGCCCGTGACCGCGCCCGTCACCAGCGCGTACTTGAACGTGTCGTCGATGCCCTCGACCAGCGAGCCGAGGTAGGTGAGCGCGGCGTTGTCGGTGATCGCGGTGAGCGCGGCCGCGCCGAAGTAGAGCGCGGTCGCGTCCATGCCCGAAAGCGCCGGCTGCAGCCACCAGCGCTGCTGCGTCCCGAGGATCACGAGCCCCATCAGGAAGAAGCCCACCAGGAGACCCTCGCGCAGGATCAGGCGATCGTCCTGATAGCGCGGGTAGGCCTGCGCCACCCCGAGGAAGAAGAGGAAAATTCCCATGAACACCACCGGATGGTGCGCGAACACCACGACGCCCGCAAGGAACGCGACGTGCAGCGCGAGGATAACGAACGGCGCCTCCTGCTTCGCGACCGCCGTCGGCGGCAGCCGCCGCAGCTCGGCCTGGAAGAGGAGCGTGGCGATGAGCGCGTTCGCCACCGTCGCGATCGCGGCCTTCCAGCCGATGGTGCTCAGCATGAAAGCGATGTCCCAGCCCCACTTCCCGGCGACCATGAGCACGGGCGGTGCGGCGTACGGCGTGAGCGTGCCGCCGATCGAGACGTTGACGAAGAGCACGCCGAGCGTCAGGTAGCGCAATCGGTTCGAGATCTCCTTGGCGAACACGTGGTCGCGCAGCATGAGCGCCGCGAGCGTCATCGCGGCGGGCTCGGTGATGAACGAGCCGAGGAGCGGCGTGAACGCCAGCGCCACGAAGTAGAACGCGACCGGCCGCGGCGCCGGGATCAGGCGCGCGATGCCCCGTACCGTCGCCGCCGCGAGCTGCAGGATCGGCTTGCTGCCCGCGATCACCATGATCACGAAAATGAACATGGGCTCGGTGAAGTCGAGGCTCTCGAGATAGTGGGTGGCCGCCCCGGTGCCGGCGGCGATCGCGTAGAAGGCGATGAAGACGAACGACCAGAACCCGAACACCACCTCGACCTCGCCGAGCAGGTGCCAGAGACCCGCGTGCCCCGGCTGCAGATGCGCCAAGCGCTCGAACTGGCGGGTCATGAAGGTGTGCAGCACGGCGATCAAGAACAGAATGGTGCCGACGAGCTCGATGGTCGTAGGAGGCGTCATGTGTCCGCTTTCCTGTTATTCGGGTTCGTCGTCGCGGGCGCGACGTATGCGCGCGCGGCCGGGCCGCGCAGCGGCCGGGGGATGATAACAAAATCGCCCGCCGCGTTCGGGTCTCGCGCGCCTCGAATCCGCGCTCGAAGCGCCGGACCGTCGATCGTCGGCGAATCGACGGTCCGCCGGCGCGCCGTCAACCGAAGCGCCGCCTCGGCGTTGTATGCGGTGTCGAAAACATGAAGGAGTCCGTTCCGTGAACTACCGTCGTACCCTGTTGGCCGCGGCCCTCGGATTCGCCGCCATGAGCACCGTCGCCGCCCTGCCCGCCTGGAGCGGAGACGATGCCGACGACAGCACCGCGCGCGAAGCGCGCCACGCGCGCCGGGCCGATCGCATCGAGGCGCGCCTCGAGCGCCTGGCCGAGCGCCTGAAGATCCAGCCGGAGCAGGAGGCGGCATGGGCCGCGTACGCCCAGACCGTGCGCAGCGTCTTCGGCGAGCCGCGCCCGCGCCCGCCGGCGGACGCGGACGCGGCGACGCTGCTCCGCTTCCGCGCCGAGCGCGCGGCCGAGCACGCCCAGAAACTGAACCGGCTCGCCGACGCGACGCAGACCCTGCAGCAGGCGCTCACGCCCGAGCAGCGCGAAACGCTCAACGAGGCGCTGCGCCACGGCATGGGGCGCCACGGCCGCCACGGTCACTTCCGCGGGCACAAGCGCGGCTGATCGGGAGGAGGCCGGGATAAAGAAGCCGCCGGACGGATTCCGGCGGCTTCGTCTTGCACGGGCGCGCCGCGATCCGGCCGCGCGGCCCTTCGCACGAAGGCAGCGGCCGCGGGCGCCCGTCTTCCGTCAGGCGACGTTTTCCTTGCGCGCCAGCCCGAGGTAGGTCTCGATCACGCGCGGATTGGCCGCGAGCTCGTCCGCGGGCCCGTGCAGCACGACCTCGCCGGTTTCGAGCACGTAGCCGTAGTCGGCGATCTGCAGCGCGGCGCGCGCATTCTGCTCCACGAGCAGGATCGCCACACCGGTCTCGCGCAGGCGCGCGATCACCTGGAAGATCTCCTGCACGATGAGCGGCGCGAGCCCGAGGCTCGGCTCGTCGAGCATCAGGAGCTTCGGGTGGCCCATGAGGGCGCGTCCGAGCGCGAGCATCTGGCGCTCGCCGCCCGAGAGCGTGCCCGCCTGCTGCGTGCGCCGCTCCTTGAGCCGCGGAAAGATCGCGTACACGCGCTCCATCTCGTCGGCGTAGTTCTTCTCCCCGGCCCGGTAGCGCCGGAAGCTCCCGAGGAGCAGGTTGTCCTCGACGGACATGCTCGCGAAGAGCTCGCGCTTCTCCGGCACCAGGCACATGCCGCGCGCCACCCGGCGCTCGGCCGGATAGCCGCCGACCGCCTCGCCGGCATAGACGATCTCGCCCTGGGCGCGGCCGTGCGGCGGCAGCGTGCCCATGATCGCGCTGAGCATCGTCGACTTGCCGGCGCCGTTCGGGCCGATGACGGTGACGATCTTGCCCGCGGCCACGTCGAGGTTCACCCGATGCAGCGCCTCGACCTTGCCATAGGTGACTGTGAGGTTGCGCACCTCGAGGATCCGCTCGCTCATGCCTATGCCACTCCGCCGAGATACGCCTCGAGCACCGCCGGGTTCGTCTGGATCTCGCGCGGCTGCCCTTCGGCGAGCTTGGTTCCGAAATCGAGCACCACCAGCCGGTCGGTGAGGCCCATCACGAAATCCATGTCGTGCTCGACGAGCAGGATGCTCACGCCCTCGTCGCGCAGCTGCCTCAGCACCGCGGCGAGCGCCTGTTTCTCTTTGTAGCGCAGCCCCGCCGCCGGCTCATCGAGCAGGAGCAGCACCGGATCGATGCAGAGCGCGCGCGCGATCTCGAGGATGCGCTGCTGCCCGAGCGCGAGGTTGCCCGCCTGCTCGTTCAGGTACGCGCCGAGGCCGACGCGCTCGAGCTGCTTCGCGGCCTCGGCGAGGAGCTGCGCCTCCTGCCGGCGCTCGAGCCGCAGCATCGCGGCGACCGGTCCGCTGCGCGCGCGCAGATGCGCGCCGATCGCGACGTTCTCGAGCACGGTCATCGTCGGCAGCAGCCGCACGTGCTGGAAGGTGCGCCCGATGCCGCGGCGCGCGATCTCGCGCGGCGGCAGCCCGTTCAGCCGCTCGCCGCGGAACAGGATCTCGCCGCCGTTCGCCTGCAGGAGGCCGGTGATGACGTTGAAGATGGTGCTCTTTCCGGCGCCGTTCGGGCCGATGAGCCCGAGGATTTCGCCGGCGCGCATCTCGAAGCTGACGTCGTTCACGGCGACGAGGCCGCCGAACTCCTTGCGCGCCCGCCGCACCGAGAGCACCGGCTCCTCGGCCTCGGGCTTCGGGCGCGTCGGCAGCGGCGGCGCGTCCGGCACCTCCCGACGCGTGCCGGTGTGGTTCACCGCCTGCAGGATCAGCGGCCAGAGCCCGTCGCGCGCGTACTGCAGCAGCAGCACCATGACCACGCCGAACACGATGATCTCGAAGTGGCCGCTGCGCCCGAGCAGCGCCGGCAGGATGTCCTGCAGCACGTCCTCGACCACGGTGAAGATGCCCGCGCCGAGGAGCGCGCCCCAGACGTAGCCGGCGCCGCCGATCACGGCCATGAACAGATACTCGATGCCCTGCCCGATGCCGAACGGCGTCGGGTTGACCGCGCGCTGCAGGTGCGCATAGAGCCAGCCCGAGAGCCCCGCGAGCACGGCCGCGTACACGAAGATGAGGATGCGGAAGCGCTCGGTCGCGACGCCGCAGGACTCGGCCATCACGCCGCCGCCCTTGAGCGCGCGGATCGCCCGGCCGGGACGCGAGTCGAGCAGGTTCTTGGTGGCGAACACCGCGAGCAGCACGAAGACCCAGATGAGATAGAAGTAGCGGCGCCCGCTCATGAGCTCGAGGCCGAACAGCTCGACGACGGGAATGCCGGTGAGCCCGTCGTGTCGGCCGAGCGCGTTGATGTTGCCGAACACGAAATAGATGCTGATGCCCCAGGCGAGCGTGCTGAGGGGAAGGAAGTGCCCCGAGAGCCGCAGCGTGATCGCGCCGATGATCCACGCGGAGAGGGCCGTGAGCACCAGCCCGATCGGCAGCGTCAGCCACGGCGATACGCCGTAGGCGGTGGTGAGGTAGGCGGTCGTGTACGCGCCGATGCCGACGAACGCCGCCTGCCCGAAGGACACGAGCCCCCCGATGCCGGTGAGCACCACGAGCCCCAGCACCACGATCGCCGCAAGGCCGATGTAGTTGAGCAGCGTGATCCAGAACTCCGGCACCACCGGCAGCAGCGGCAGCACGGCCAGGATCAGCACGAAGGCCGGGATCAGATATTTCTCGCGCACCGCCCTACTCCTCCTCTTCCACGTGCTGGCTCGTGAGCGAGCGCCAGAGCAGCACGGGGATGATCAGCGTGAAGACGATCACCTCCTTGAACTCGCTGGTCCAGAACGCGGCGAAAGCCTCCATGACGCCGACGAGAAGCGCGCCGGCGGCCGCGACCGGGTAGCTCACGAGCCCCCCGACGATGGCGGCCACGAAGCCCTTGAGGCCGATCAGGAAGCCCGAGTCGTAATAAATGGTGGTAATCGGACCGATGAGCGCTCCGGAGAACGCGCCGATGAGCGCCGCGAGCGTGAACGTGAGCGTGCCCGAGAGCGGGATGCTCACGCCGACGAGGCGCGCCCCGATGCGGTTGATCGCGGTGGCGCGCAGCGCCTTGCCGTAAAGGGTGCGCTCGAAGAACAGGTACAGCGCGACGATGAGCACCACCGTCGCGCCCACCACGAACAGGCTCTGGCCCGAGATCGAGAGCACACCGACGTCGAACACGAGCTCCGTGAACGCCTCGGTGCGCGAGCCCTCCGGACCGAAGAACAGGAGCCCCAGCCCCTGCAGCGCGAAGTGCACGGCGATCGCCACGATCAGCAGCACGAGCACCGATGCTTCCGCGAGCGGCTGGAACGCCAGCCGGTAGATCATGGGCCCGAGCGGAACGATCAGCGCGAGCATGAGCACGATTTGCACCGCCATCGGCAGCTCGCCGAGCGGCAGCGAGCGCAGCAGCAGCCACAGCGCGACCGGGTAGCCGACGTAGAGGGCCAGGATGCGCGGCGTCCGGCGCAGTTCGCCCGCGCGCAGCGCGCGCGTGAGCTCGACCAGGGCGGTGAGCACGCCGGCGGCGAGGAGCAGCCAGACGGTGCCGGGCATGACGCCGTACTGCATGGCCGCCACCGTGAGCGCGCCGTAGGAGACGAATTCGCCCTGCGGCACGAGGATCACGCGCGTGACGGCGAAGACCAGGACCAGCGCGAGCGCGAGGAGCGCGTAGATCGCCCCGTTGGTGATGCCATCCTGCAGGAGGATGGCCGCTATGGTCGTATCCACTGCTTGCTGTCTCTCTCGAAATACGTACGGGAGGGCCGAGGGCGCGAGCTTACCTTGCCGGGCGGCTTTTTGCTCGCCGCCCGCGGCCCGCCGGGCCCGGATCGGGGCGCGGGCCTAGGCCCGCGCCTCCGTTCCCGGAGCGCTCAATGCAGGAACCGCAGGTACCAGCGGTCGTGGTGGTCGTGCCACGGGATCTTGTGCTTGTGGCGGCGCGGCGGCTCGGGCAGCTCGCAGCGGAAGTTCGCCGCGTCCTCGATGCTTCCCTTGCCGATGTAGCGCGCCTGCTTCGGATAGGCGCAGAGCGGACGCGTGCGGCCGGGCCAAGGCGTGTTCGTCGGCGCCGTGCCGATGAGGTATTCCGGCGCGTCGTTGCGCTCGACCCACCTGACGAGCGCACCGAAGGCGTCGAACTGGGAGGTCGAGGGGCCTCCGCCGCAGTGGTTCATGCCGGGCACCAGGAACAGGCGCGCGAACTTCTGTGTCTTGTGCAGCCCGCCGTTGTGCTCCACCAGGCGGTCGTACCAGTCGACGTGGTACTTGGCCGAGAACACGGGGTCGGCCTGACCGGTATAAAGGATGAGCTTCCCGCCGCTCTTGCGGAAGCGGTGGTAGTCGGTGCTGCTCGTGCCCATGAAGTCCATGGCCGACTCCCGGTACGGCCCGGAGCGGGCGTAGATCTTCGGTGCGTCGGTGTCCATGTTGAAGCTCAGCACCCACGGCACGAAGGCGTCGCCGAAGTTGGTACCCCCGGGGATGCCGAGCGGATTGGCGCTGACGACGGTCGTGCCGGCGGCGAGCGCGGTGCCCCCGGTCATCGAGTTAGGCGGCGTAGTAAAGATGAAAGGCAGCGCTCCACCGCCGAGCGTGACGTTGATGGCGCTGTTGCCGGGAATCGGGAAGCCGGGCGCGAGCGGCCCGATCTTCCACTGGCGCCAGCCGAATGCCGCGATGCCCGGATCCCAGTACCAGCCGGCGTAGAGCGGCTTGCCGCGCGAATTCCTCGCCCCGGCGAACACCTTCTCGAGCGCCGTCACCTGCGCCTGCGACAGCACGCCGCTGCCTGCCGGCCCGAGGGTCGCGGGATCGAAGTCGCACGCCTGCGGATTGAACACCATGCCGTCCTCGAGCCCGTCGTCGGCGTCGCAGGCCGCGAGGATCGCCTGCGCCACCGCCGCGAGCTCTTCGTCGGTGAACGAGCTCGCGAGATCGGGATTGCCGAACGGCGTCGTCGCGCGCGCCGCCTCGGCGAACGCCTGCGAGTCCCACGCCTCGGCCACCGCGGCCTTCGGCAGATCCATGCCCGGATTGCCGGCGACGATGCCGTCGAAGTAATCGGGGTAGCGCTGGGAGAGCATCAGCCCTTCGCGCCCGCCCTCGGAGCAGCCGACGAAATACGAATACTTCGGGCGCTTGCCGTAGAAGCGCTCGATGAGGAGCTTCGCCTTGCGCGTCACCTCGGCAGGACCGTTGTAGCCGTAGTCGCTGCGCGCCTGCGGATCGAAACCGAACTGGAAGCTGCCGGCGACGTCGGACACGTTGGTCGTGTTGTCGTGGCCGCTGTCGGTACTCACCACCGCGTAGCCTTCGCGGATCACGGCGGCATCGGCCCCGCCGAGATTGCCGTCGGTGCCGCCGCCACCCTGATAGTAGAAGCGCCGGTTCCACGCGGTCGGCATCCGCAGCCGGAACCTGATGGCATACGCCTGCCCGTCCACCGGGCTCACGCGCTCGTTGATGGCGCCGACCACCTCGCAGTGCTCGGGAAGATCCGCGGTGGCGGCATTGAGCTGCGCGAGGGTGATCCGGGTATCGGGAATCGGGATGCTGGCGAGCGCGGCACAGGCGACGGCGGGCGGAACGGGCTTCGCGGCGAATGCGAACGGCGCGCCGACACACATGGCGCCGCTCAGACAGACAACTCCCAAACGTACAGCGCTACGCATGGTGGGCCTCCTCGGTCGTCGTCGAGCAATTGCCGTGCGGCAGACGGCCGGCGGCGCCGCGAAGGCGAGGGCGCGAAGCGCTGCGGGCGCCGACCCTTGAGTACTATAAAATATGTTCTTGTACAGAAGGGACTTTTATAGTAACCACGCCTGCCGGCTTGTTCAACCGCTGCCACTGCTGTTCAATAGCGCCCGGGTCACGCGAGAAGCCGCAACAACAAACGACCACGCGCTTCCCGTACGCGCCCGAAACGCTGCACGGCATCGCGGTCCCTTCCGGCCGCCCGCCGACGCGCTAGTTGAAGCAGCGACCAGCCAGAGAGCGACACGAATGGATCCAGGTACCGACCTTCGTGCAAGCCGCGGCGCCGGCACCGTCGCGCCGCCCGCGCTCGCACCGAGCGGCACCCTCAGCGCTTCCGCTTCCACCGGCACCGGCGTCGGCTCCGTCGTTTCGGCGACCACAACGCGCGGCATTCCCTCTTCGCCGATCGGCGCCGCGAACGGCGCCTGCGGGCTCGTTTCGAAGAGCGCCGTCACGGCCAGGCAGTGACGGCAAGACCAAAGCAGCTGCACACAAGAAACCAACCGCAGAGGTACGACATGGCAAAGCGTAACGAAGCAGTCCAACTCGGTTCGAAGACGGCGCTGGCGCTCGCGCTGAGCGGCGCCCTCAGCACCGCGGCTTTCGCCGACATCAACGTCGGCATCACCGTCTCGGCGACCGGGCCGGCGGCTGTGCTCGGCATCCCCGAGCGCAACACCGTCGAGTTCTGCCCCACCACCATCGCCGGCGAGAAGGTCAACTACATCGTCCTCGACGACGGGACGAACCCGGGCGAAGCCACCAAGAACGCCCGCAAGTTTGTGAGCGAGAACAACGTCGACATCATTATCGGCTCCTCGACCACGCCGACCGCGCTCGCGGTCGCGGAAGTGGCGAACGAGACGAAGACGCCGCAGCTCACCATGGCGCCGACGCCGATCGTGCCGGACAAGGAGAAGTGGATGTTCCGGCTGCCGCAGCACACCGCGCTCATGGCGAAAGCGCTCGTCGAGCAGATGAAGCGCGACGGGGTGAAGACGCTCGGCTTCATCGGCTACGCCGACAGCTACGGCCAGTCGTATCTCGACGAGCTGCAGAAGGTGCTCGAAGGCTCCGGCATCCAGCTGACCGTCGTGGAGCGCTACAACCGCACCGACACGAGCGTCACCGGCCAGGCGCTCAAGATCATCGCCGCGCGTCCGGATGCGGTGCTGATCGTCGGCTCGGGCACGCCCGCGGCGCTGCCGCAGACCACGCTCGTCGAGCGCGGCTACAAGGGCCGGTTCTATCAGTCGCACGGCGCCGTGAGTAAGGCGTTCCTGCAGGTGGGCGGCAAGGCGGTGGAAGGGACGATCTTCCCGATCGGTCCGATCGTGGTCGCCGATCAGCTTCCCGACTCGCACCCCTCGAAGAAGGTGGCGCTCGAGTACACCCAGAAGTACGAGGCGAAGTACGGCAAGGGATCGCTGTCGCCGTTCGGGGCGCACATGTACGACGGCTGCCTGATCCTGCAGCAGGTCGCGCCGGTCGCGCTCAAAAAGGCGAAGCCCGGCACGCCTGAGTTCCGCGCGGCGCTGCGCGACGCGCTCGAGAGCTCGCGCGAGATCGTCGCGACGCACGGCGTCTTCAACTATTCGCCCACCGATCACTACGGCCACGACGAACGTGCGCGCGTGATGATCAAGATCGAGAACGGCGACTGGAAGCTCATCAGCACGCAGTAACGACCACGTCTCGGCAGTAACGGCAGGAGGTGCGACATGGCAGCGAATCCGAACGAAGCAATGCAACTGAATGCGACGGGCGAACGCCCCATGTTCGCGCCGCCTGCCGTCGAGATGGAGCACCGCGCGGACGGCACGACGCTGCTGCGCTCGCGCCACGAGCTCGGCCCGTTCGCGCGGTGTCTCGGGGAGTTCCTCGAGCACTGGGCCGATACGACGCCGGACCGGCCGTTCCTGCTCGAGCGCGCGCAGGGCGCGTGGCGCGGCGTCACCTACGCCGAGGCGCGCGAGCGCGTGCGCCGCATCGCCACCTGGCTACTGCGCCAGCGGCTCTCGAGCGAGCGGCCGGTCGCGATCCTTTCGGACAACAGCGTCGAGCACGCGCTGCTCTCGCTCGCCGCGATGCACGTCGGCATACCGGTCGCGCCGGTATCGCCGGCGTATTCGCTGATGTCGAAGGACTTCGGCAAGCTCAAGACCGTGCTCGCGTCGATCCAGCCGGGCGTGATCTACGTCGCGGACGCCGCGCGCTTCGCGCCGGCGCTCGCCGCCGTGGCGGGTCTGCACGACGCGCAGCTCGTCGTCGGCACCGGCAGCGAGGTGCCGGCCGGGGCGCTGTCCTTCCAGGCGCTCCTCGTCGATCCCGACCAGGCCGCCGTCGAGCGCGCCTTCGCCGCCGTCGGCCCCGACACGATCGCGAAGCTCCTCTTCACTTCGGGCTCGACCGGCGAGCCGAAGGGCGTCATCAACACCCAGCGGATGATGTGCGCCAACCAGCAGGCGATGGCGCAGGTGTGGCCGTTCATCGAGCAGACGCCGCCCGTGATCGTCGACTGGCTCCCTTGGAACCACACGTTCGGCGGCAACCACAACTTCAACATGATCCTGCGCAACGGCGGCACCCTGTATCTGGACGGCGGCCGCCCGATGCCGGGCCTGTTCGAGCAGACGGTCGCGAACCTGCGCGAGGTGGGGCCGACCGTCTACTTCAACGTGCCGCGCGGCTACGACATGCTGGTCGCGGCGCTGCGCGCCGACGAGGCGCTGCGGCGCAGCTTCTTCAGCCGCCTGCAGATGATCTTCTATGCGGCAGCGGCGCTCCCCCAGCACCTCTGGGAAGCGCTCGAGGAGCTCTCGGTGCAGACGCTCGGCCGCAAGGTGCCGATGGTGTCGTCGTGGGGGCTCACGGAAACCGCGCCCGCTGTGACGAGCTGCCACTTCCAGGCGGACCGCTCGGGCGTGATCGGCGTGCCGCTGCCCGGCTGCGAGGTCAAGCTCGTCAAGAACGGGGACAAGCTCGAGATCCGCGTGCGCGGACCGAACGTGACGCCCGGCTACTGGAAGGAGCCGGAGCTCACCGCCAAGTCGTTCGATGAGGAAGGTTTCTACGTCACCGGCGACGCCATTCGCTTCGTCGATCCGGAGCGGCCGGACCGCGGGCTTCTGTTCGACGGCCGCGTCGCCGAGGACTTCAAGCTCAGCACCGCGACCTGGGTCAACGTCGGCTCCGTGCGCGTCAAGGGCATCGGCGCGCTCGCGCCGGTGGCGCAGGACATCGTTGTCACCGGCCACGACCGCGATTACATCGGCTTCCTGATCTTCCCGAACGTCGCCGGCTGCCGCAGCCTTTGCCCCGATCTCCCGGCCGATGCGCCGCTCGAGCAGGTGCTGGCGCACCCGGCCGTGCGCGCGCGGGTGGCCGAGGGCCTCGCGGCGCTGCGCGCCGAGGGCGGCGGCTCCTCCACCTACGCGGCGCGCGCGCTGCTCATGGCCGAGCCGCCTTCGATCGACGCGGGCGAGATCACCGACAAGGGCTACATCAACCAGCGCGCGGTGCTGACCCGCCGCCAGGCGCTGGTCGAGCTGCTTTACCGCGAGCCGGCGGATCCGTCGGTGATCCTGCCGGCCTGAGCCGCGGCGGCGGGCGCGGCGGGGGTGCGCAACGGCGCCCGGCGCGGCGCCGCCCGCCGCGTGCAGCTCCGCATCAACTTCCCGAAAGCAAGAGAGAGTCGTTGCAATGTACGAGAGTTCCGAAGCCCATGCCCTGATCAGCCGCTACGACGACATCTGGCTCGTCGCGGGCGTGCGCACCCCGTTCGCCGACTACATGAGCGTGCTGAGCGAGGTGTCGCCGACCGATCTCGGCATCCATGCCGCGCGCGCGCTCTTCGCGCGCAGCGGCGTCGATCCGCGCGACGTCGGCGCGATCATCGCCGGCAACATGGCGCAGTCGGCTTTCGATGCCTACTACCTGCCGCGCCATATCGGGCTCTACTCGGGCGTGCCCATGCCCGTCCCCGCGCTGCTCGTGCACCGGCTGTGCGGCACCGGCTTCGAGACGATCCTCACGGCCGCCGACCAGATCGCGCTCGGCAAGGCCAGGCTGGTGCTCTGCGTTGGCGCCGAGTCGATGTCGCGCAACCCGGTCGCCGCGTACACGCACCGCACCGGCTTCAAGATGGGCCAGGTCGAGTTCAAGGACTTCCTGTGGGAATCGACGCTCGATACCGCGTCGAACACCCGTATGGGCGACACCGCCGAGAACCTCGCGCAGCGCTACGGCATCACGCGCGAGGAAGTGGACCGCTTCGCCGAACAGAGCTTCAGCCGCGCCGTCGCGGCCTGGGACGGCGGCTACTTCCGCGACGAAATCGAGCCGGTCGTCAATCAGGAGTGGACGCTCGAGGGCTACCGTCCGCGCGGCATCCGCCTGCCGCGCAAGGTCGAGCGCTTCGAGCGCGACGAGCACGTGCGCCCGAGCCCGTTCGAGGTGCTGCAGAAGCTGAAGCCCGCGTTCCGCCCGGACGGCGTGCAGACCGGCGGCAACAGCTCGGCGATCGTCGACGGCGCGGCCGCTGCGCTCGTCGCCTCGGGCGACTACGTCCGGGCCCACGGTCTGAAGCCGCTTGCGCGCATCGTCGCGGGCAGCGTCGTCGGCGTGCCGCCCGAGATCATGGGCATCGGGCCCGCACCCGCGATCCGCGCGGTGCTGAAGGCGGCCGGCATGCAGCTCGGCGACGTCGCACGCTTCGAGATCAACGAAGCTTTCGGCGCGCAGTATCTCGCGGTCGAGAAGGAGCTCGGGCTCGACCGCGAGCGCGTGAACGTCAACGGCGGCGCCATCGCGATCGGCCATCCGCTCGCCGCCTCGGGCGTGCGCCTCACCGTCACGGTCGCGCGCGAGCTCGCGCGCGCGAACGCCGAGTTCGGCATTTCCTCGGCCTGCGCCGGCGGCGGCCAGGGCATCGCGATCCTGGTGCAGCGCGCCGCATGAGCGCGATCCGCAGCCGCGGCCGGCGCCGCCGACCGTGAGGGAACGCACCTCGCGGCCGGGGCGCCCGTCCGCGTCTCCGGCGGCACCGGCGCTCGAGATTTTTCACACCACCACGAGAGCAGAAACATGCAACTGAAGGAATCGACTTTCATCGTCACCGGCGGCGCCTCGGGTCTCGGCGCGGCCACCGTGCGGCGCTTCCACGCGGCGGGCGCGCGCGTCGTGATCGCCGACGTCAACGTCGAGGCCGGACAGAAGCTCGCCGAGGAGCTCGGCGAACGCGCCGTCTTCTGCAAGACCGACGTGACGAGCGAGGCCGACGCCGAGGCCGCGGTCGCCGCGGCCGCGAAGCTCGGTCAGCTCAACGGCCTCGTCAACTGCGCCGGCATCGGCGGCGCGGAGCGCACCGTGAGCAAGAAGGGCCCTCACCGGCTCGACCTGTTCACGCGCATTATCAACGTGAACCTGATCGGCACGTTCAACATGATCCGCCTCGCCGCCGCGGCCATGTCGGCCGGCACCCCGAACGCGGCCGGCGAGCGCGGCGTGATCATCAACACCGCGTCGGTCGCCGCCTTCGACGGGCAGATCGGACAGGCAGCGTACTCCGCCTCCAAGGGCGGCATCGTGAGCATGACGCTCCCGATCGCGCGCGACCTCTCGAGCGTCGGCATCCGCGTGTGCACCATCGCGCCCGGCATCTTCCAGACGCCGATGATGGCGGCGCTCCCGCCGGACATCCAGGAATCGCTGGGCAAGAGCGTGCCGTTCCCCTCGCGCCTCGGCCGGCCCGACGAGTACGCGCAGCTCGCGCAGCACATCGTGGAGAACGAGATGCTGAACGGCGAGACCATCCGGCTCGACGGCGCGCTGCGCATGCCGCCGAAGTAGCCCGAACGCGGCGCCGGCATCGCATGGCACGGAAGCGCAAAGAAGCGGCGCGCGCCCGCTCGCGGGCGGTCGGCGCCGCGCGCGCCGGCGCGAGGAACGGCGCGGGCGTCCGTCTCGCGGCGCCCGCGACCGAAGCCGAGCTGCACGCGCTGCTCGCGCGCCGGGTGCGCGCGGCGCGCGAGCAGCGCTTCATGTCGCGCAAGCAGCTCGCGCAGCAGTCGGGCATCTCGCTCGCCTACCTCGCGCGCATCGAGAGCGGCACCGGCAACATTTCGCTCGGCCTGCTGCACAAGCTCGCCGTCGCGCTCAACCTTCCGATCGAGAGCTTCCTCGCGCCCGAGGAGACGCACAGCGCCGATTTCACCGTCATCGTCGAGTTCCTCAAGCGCCAGAGCCCGGAGGAGCTGGCGCGCATCCGCCGGCAGCTCTTCGCCTCCGCCGAGGGCCCGGCGAACGGCGAAGCGCGGCGCGTCGCGCTCGTCGGCATCCGCGGCGTCGGCAAGTCGACCCTCGGACCGCGGCTCGCCGAGTTCCTCGGCGTGCCGTTCGTCGAGCTCAACCGCGAGATCGAGCGCGAAGCCGGCCTCGCGGTGAGCGAGATCTTCATGCTCTACGGGCAGCAAGGCTACCGCCAGCTCGAGCGGCGCTGTCTCGAGCGCGTGATCGTGCGGCATCCGCGCGTGGTGCTCGCCACCGGCGGCGGCATCGTCACGGAGCCGGCGACGTACGAGCTGCTGCTCAACTCCTTCTTCACCGTCTGGCTCAAGGCCAGGCCGCAGGTCATGTTCGCGCGTGTGCTGGCGCAGCACGATGCCCGCATCGCGAGCCCGCGGCTGCGCAGCGAAGCGCTCGAGAACATCGTCCGCACGTACGAAGCGCGGCGCCACCTGTACGAACTGGCGCACGCCTCGCTCGACACCTCGAACAAGACCGTCGATCAGGCGGTGCGCGCCCTGCTCGCGCTGCTCCCCGCCGACGCCCCGCAGCCGCGGCGCCTGCGCGCCTGAACGCGGCGACGCGCGTCTTTTTCCGCTCGTATTCTTCCTCCCGAAGCCGTCGAGTGTCGCCTCGCGGCGACGGTCCACGCACGGAACGCTCCGATACGGTGTTTGTCGGATACTCCGTGAGGCGGCATTCGTGATTTGATGCGCCCGCAGCCGAACGGCGAGAGAAGAAGCGCCTAGAAGAGAAGCAGCCGGAGCTGTGTCTTTGCCTGGCGCACGTTCGAGTCGGCGTCGGTTCCCAACCTGAGCGCACCCGCTGCGGCGGCCGAGACGGGCGACCATCGATGAGATTGCAGGGAAGCTTGCGTGTCCTCGTTCCGAGCGTGCTGCTCGGGGCGCACCTGCCGGCGTTCGCGGACGACGCGATCTTCGGCTTCGAGGACATCGCGGAGCGCGCGCGTGTGCTCGCGGCGGCGCCGTATCAGCCGCCCGGGAACGCGCTGCCGAAGGAACTCAAGCAGCTGAGCTACCACCAGTACAAGGATATCCGGTTCAATCCGCAGGCCGCCTACTGGCGCGACGCGAATCTCCCGTTCGAGATCGCGTTCTTTCACGTCGGCTATTTCTACGACCAGCCGGTGCGTCTGAACGAGATCACCGCCGAAGGCGTGCGCCCGATCCCGTTCGATCCGAGCCAGTTCAACTACGGCAAGAACACGTTCGATCCGGGCCGCCTCGCGGACGTCGGCTTCGCCGGCTTTCGCGTGCACTACCCCATCAACCGGCCGGACTACAAAGACGAGGTGGTCGCCTTCCTCGGCGCGAGCTACTTCCGCGCTGTCGGAAAAGGGCAGCGCTACGGGCTCTCGGCGCGCGGCCTCGCGATCGATACGGCGCTGCCGAGCGGCGAGGAGTTCCCGCGCTTCGTCGAGTTCTGGTTCGAACGCCCGGCGCCCGACGCCGAAGCGCTCACCCTCTACGCGCTCCTCGATTCCCCGCGGGCGACGGGCGCGTACCGCTTCGAGGTGCGCCCCGGCGTCGAGACCGTCATGGACGTGAAGGCGCGGCTCTACCTGCGCACCGGCGTCGGCAAGCTCGGCCTCGCGCCGCTCACGAGCATGTATCTCGCCGGCGAGAACCAGCACGTGCCGCGCGACGACTACCGGCCGGAAGTGCACGATTCCGACGGACTGTCGATACGCCTCAGTACCGGCGAATGGATCTGGCGGCCGCTGCTCAACCCCAAGCGCCTTCTCGTGACGTCGTTCGCCGCCGTGAACCCGGTCGGGTTCGGGCTGATGCAGCGCGACCGCATGTTCGCGCACTACGAAGACCTCGAATCGCGCTTCGAGCTGCGCCCGAGCGCGTGGGTGGAGCCGAAGGGCTCGTGGGGTGCCGGGCGCATCGAGCTCGTGCAGATTCCGACGCCCGACGAGACCAACGACAACATCGTGGCGTACTGGGTGCCGGACGCGGCGCCGAAGCCGCAGGAGCCGTACGACTTCGAGTACCGGCTGCGCTGGCAGAAGGACACCGAGGTGCGTCCGCCGTCGGCCTGGGTGCTGCAGACCCGGCGCGGCCGCGCCTACGAAGAGAATCCGGACGACAGCGTTCCGCTTCTCATCGAGTTCGACGGGCAGGCGCTGCGCGACCTCGCGGACGACGCGGCCATCGAGAGCGTTGCGACCGCGGACGGTAACGGCCAGATCGTGGAGAACACCTTATACAGGAACGACATCACCGGCGCTTGGCGCGTGGCGCTGCGGGTGCGCCGCGGCGATGCCGCGAAACCGGTCGAGCTGCGCGTATTCCTGCGCTCGGCGAGCAAGGAAGCGATTTCGGAGACATGGAGCTACATTCTGCCCCCCGACTAGCGCGCGCGGGTGCCGCGGCGCGCGATATCTGCCTGCAATACCTCGAACGGCTGCCGCTCTCCTCCGCACGGCGCCGCGCCCTGCTCGCGCGCGCCGCGAGGTCGGTGCGGTCCGGCCGGCCGCAGGCGATGGCGTCGCTGCACGCCGCCCTCGGTGCCACCGACGCCGCGTGGGACGATCCCGCGCGGGCATCGCTCGAAGCGCGGCTCGACCTCGCCGCACCCGGCGTCTCGCCGCTCGCGCGGCCCGACGCGCGCGGCCACCCGCGGCTCCAGTCGGCGCCGCCGATCACGCGCACGCCGATGGCGCCGTACGACTGGCCGCCGCGCTTTTCGCCGTGGACGCGGCGGCGCGGGAACTCCGCTGCGCGCCCCGCGGGGGCCTGGCGCCAGATCGCCGCCGCGCGGCGCACGGCGCTGCTCGTGCTCGTGCTCGTCCAGACGTGGCTCGCGGTGCAGGCGATGAAAGGCGTGCTCCCCTACGGCGGCGAGCAGCCGCTCGAGCTCGTCATTCTCGCGCTCTTCGCGGTCCTGTTCGGCTGGATCTCCGCGGGCTTCTGGACGGCGCTCGCGGGCTTCGTGCTGCTGCTGCGCCGGCGCGATCCGTTCGCGATCTCGGCCGGCGATCTCGTACGCACCCCGCTCCCTCCGGACGCGCGCACCGCGATCGTGATGCCGATCTGCAACGAGAACGTCGCGCGCGTCTACGCGGGCCTGCGCGCCACCTACGAGTCGGTGCGCCGCACGGGTGAGCTCGCGCGCTTCGATTTCTTCGTGCTGAGCGACAGCGACGATCCGGACGTGCGCGTCGCCGAGATCAAGGGCTGGCTCGCGCTCTGCCGCGCGGTCGACGGGTTCGGCCGCATCTTCTACCGGCGGCGCCGCCACCGGATCAAGCGCAAGAGCGGCAACGTCGCCGATTTCTGCCGCCGCTGGGGTGCGCGCTACCGCTACATGGTCGTGCTCGACGCCGACAGCGTGATGGGCGGCGAATGCCTGACCGCGCTCGTACGCCTCATGGAGGCGAACCCCGACGCCGGCATCATCCAGACGGTGCCCCAAGCGAGCGGACGCGAAACGCTCTATGCGCGCATACAGCAGTTCGCCCACCGCGTCTACGGTCCGCTGTTCGCCGCCGGCATGCATTTCTGGCAGCTCGGCGAATCGCACTACTGGGGCCACAACGCCATCATTCGCCTCGCGCCGTTCATGCGCTACTGCGCCATTGGACGGCTGCCGCGGCGCGGCCGTTTCGGCGGCGAGATCCTGTCGCACGATTTCGTCGAAGCGGCGCTCATGAGCCGCGCCGGCTATTCGGTCTGGCTAGCCTACGACCTGCCGGGCAGCCACGAGGAGCTGCCGCCGAACCTCATCGACGAGCTCGGGCGCGACCGCCGCTGGTGCCAGGGCAACGTCATCAACGCGCCGTTCATGTTCGCGCGCGGCATCTGCGGTGCGCACCGCGCGCTGTTCGCAACCGGCGTCATGGCGTATCTGTCCGGTCTGCTCTGGTTCCTGTTCCTCCTCGCTTCGACGCTGCTGCTCGCCGTGCACCAGCTCGTGCCGCCGACGTATTTCGTCGCGCCGAAGCAGCTCTTCCCGCTGTGGCCGCAGTGGAACACGGGCTACGCGCTCACGCTCTTCGCCGCGACGACCATGCTGCTGTTCCTGCCCAAGCTCCTCGGCGCGGCCCTCGCCGCATGGCGCGGCGCCGCGCTCTACGGCGGAACGGCGCGCCTCTTCGCGAGCACCCTGATCGAGATGCTCTTCTCGATGCTGCTCGCGCCGATCCGGATGCTGTTCCATGCGCACTTCATCGCGACCGCGCTCTTCGGCTGGCCGGCGCGCTGGAAGTCGCCGCTGCGCGGCGACGCCGAGACGACGTGGGCCGAGGCGCTCCGCCGCCACGGCGTGCACACGCTGATCGGCGTCGTCTGGGCCGGTGCCGTGGTGTGGCTGAGCCACCGCTACGTATGGTGGCTGCTGCCCGTCTTAGGCGCGCTCATCCTGTCGGTGCCGATCTCGGTGCTCTCGAGCCGCGTCGCGCTCGGGCGCGCCCTGCGCCGCGCGCGCCTGCTGCTGATTCCGGAGGAGTCGCGGCCGCCGCCGGAGCTGCGCGCCGCCCGCCGCGCGGTCAGGCGCAGCAGCGCCCCCGCGACGTTCGTCGACGCGGTCGTCGATCCGCTCGCGAACGCGCTCGCCTGCGCCGCCGCGCCCGCGCGGCCGGCGCAGCATTCGACCGTGCAGCGCCGGCGCGTGCGGCTCGTGAACGAAGCCGCGGCGCTCGGCCCCGCACGGCTGCCCGCAGCCTCCAGGCGCCGGCTGCTCGACGACGCCGTCGCGCTCTCGAACCTGCACTTCGAGGTCTGGGCTTCGCCCGCCGCCGACGGCGGCTGGCTCGCACCGACGGCAGCGCGGACGCCGGAGCGCGAGCCTGGCGCGGGCGTGGAGGAGCGTGCGCGCCCCGCGGCCGCCGCACGGGCGGCCGTGGCGCACGCCGAAGCGGCGCCCTGAAGGGAAAACGCCTCAGCGGCTGAAGCCGGCGTCCACCACCGCGAGCGCGGTCATATTGATGATGCGCCGCACGGTCGCCGTGGGCGTCAGGATGTGCACCGCGCGCGCCGCGCCGAGCAGCATCGGCCCCACGGTGACGCCCTGCCCCGCCACTTCCTTGAGCACGTTGTAGGCGATGTTCGCGGCGTCGAGCGTCGGCATGATCAGCAGATTCGCCTGATCGCGCAGCGGGGAGTCCGGCATCACCTTTTGCAGCATCATGCGCGAGAGCGCGGTGTCGCCGTGCATCTCGCCGTCCACCTCGAGATCGGGCGCGCGCTGCCGGATCAGCGCGAGCGCCTCGCGCATCTTGATCGCGGAAGGCGTCTGGGCGCTGCCGAAGCTCGAGTGCGAGAGCAGCGCCACCCGCGGCGTGAGGCCGAATCGGCGCACCTCCTCCGCCGCGAGCAGCGTCATCTCCGCGATCTGCGCGGCGTCGGGGTCGTAGTTCACCTGGGTATCGCAGATGAACAGCGTGTGCCGCGGCAGAACCAGCAGGTTCATGGCGGCGTAGTTCTTCACGCCCGGGGACAGCCCGATGATGTCGTTGATGTCCCGCAGGTGCCACTTGTACTGGCCGTACGTGCCGCAGAGCATCGCATCGGCCTCGCCGCGGCGCATGAGGATCGCGCCGATGATGGTGGTGTTGCGCCGCATCTCCGTGCGCGCGTACTCGACGCTCACGCCCTTGCGCTTGGTGAGGCTGTAGTAGAGCTGCCAGCACTCCTTGTAGCGCGGATCGCTCTCGGGATTGACCAGCTCGAAATCCCTGCCCGCGCGGATCGAGAGGCCGTAGCGCTCGATGCGCGCGTTCACCACGTCGGGGCGCCCGATAAGGATCGGCTGCGCGAGCCCCTCGTCGACCACGGTCTGCACCGCCCGCAGCACGCGCTCGTCCTCGCCCTCGGCGTAGATCACGCGCTTCGGCGCGCGCTTCGCGGCCGCGTACACCGGCTGCATGATCGTGCCCGCGTGGTAGACGAAGCTCGACAGCCGGTCGCGGTAGGCCGCCATATCCTCGATCGGCCGCGTGGCGACGCCGCTGTCCATCGCCGCCTGCGCCACGGCGGGCGCGATCTTGATGATCAGCCGCGGATCGAACGGCTTCGGGATGATGTAGTCCGGACCGAAAGCGAGCTGCTCGTCGCTGCCGTAGGCGCCGGCGAGATCCGGCTGCTCGGCCTGAGCGAGGCTCGCGATCGCGTGCACCGCGGCGAGCTTCATCTCCTCGTTGATCGCCGTGGCGCCGACGTCGAGCGCGCCGCGGAAGATGAACGGGAAGCAGAGCACGTTGTTCACCTGGTTCGGGTAGTCGGAGCGGCCCGTGGCGATGACCGC
>DATCLR010000157.1:0-4389 GCA_036563785.1 Burkholderiales bacterium
TCCTTCAGCCGTTCGCGAAACGACTTCGCGAGGTCGGTCATCTTGTCGAAGTCGTTTTCGTGACGCTTGTAGAGCCACTTGAAGAGCTGGCGCGCGCGAAACGGCTTCTCGCCCATGCGCTCGACGAACGCCTCCAGCTCAGGCCGGGTGAAACCGAGCAGATTGGTTTTTGCAGTGGCGTTCATGAGCGTGGCTGGCGGCTGCAAGACGTCTTCGGGCTTGGATTCGAATCTCGTGCCGGACGTTCGGTCCAAGCCCGAAGATCTCACATCTCAGCGGGTGCGCGGACAAATGTCCGCCTGCGCGAAGAAGTAAGCGATCTCGATCTGAGCGTTCTCGACGCTGTCGGAGCCGTGCACGACGTTCTCTTCGATGCTTTCGGCGAAGTCCGCACGGATCGTGCCCTTCTCGGCCTTCTTCGGATCGGTCGCGCCCATCAGCTCGCGGTAGCGCGCGATCGCGTTCTCGCCCTCCAGCACCTGCACCATGATCGGCCCGGAGGTCATGAACTGAACCAGGTCCTTGAAGAACGGGCGGTCCTTGTGAACTGCGTAGAAGCCTTCGGCCTGCTGCTGGTTCAGCTGAACCATCTTGGCCGCGACGATGCGCAAGCCCGCCTGCTCGATGCGCGAGTAGATGGCGCCGATCAGGTTCTTGGCGACGGCGTCGGGCTTGATAATGGACAACGTGCGTTCGACCGCTATGCGGACTCCGGTTCGTAAGTCAGTGAAAAAAGGACGAGAAACAGGGAAAAAACTGGTGAATAACCAGCGGCATAGTGTAGCCTCTCGCCTCCGGCCAAACAATGCGCCGGTGCGATCAATCCCAGCGGTCGTCGCGTACCTGCACCCGGCCGGCGTGCACGCGCACCGGGAAGGTGTGGACCGGTTCGTAGGCGGGCGGCGCCAGCACGGCGCCCGTGCGGATGGAGAAACGCGCGCCGTGGCGCGGGCAGACGATCTCGTCGCCCTCGACGGCGCCGCCGGTCAGCGTGCCGCCGTCGTGGGTGCAGACGTCCTCGATCGCGTGATAGCTGCCGTCGAGGTTGAAGACGGCGATGAACGCACCGTCGATCTCGACCACCCGGTGCGTGCCGGGCGGCAGCTCCTCGACCGCAGCGACGTCGACCCAGTCGGACATACCTAGAGCATCCCGAGCTGCAGCTTCGCGCCTTCCGTCATGCGGTCCATGGTCCACGGCGGATCCCAGACCAGCTCGACCGCGGCGTCCTTGACGCCGGGCACCGCGCGCACCGCGGCCTCGACGGTGGCCGGAAACGTCTGCGCCACCGGGCAGCCGGGCGCGGTGAGCGTCATCTGGATCCTGACGTAGCCTTCGGCGTCGATGTCGAGTGCGTAGATGAGCCCGAGATCGTAGATGTTCACCGGAATCTCGGGATCGTAGATGTCGCGCAGCGCCGTGATCACGTGCTCGCGCAGCCGCTCGGGATCGGGCGCCGCAGGCGTCGTATCGGGCATCGGGACGTCGCTCATTCCGTGCTCACCGGTTCGGTCGCGTTCTTGAGCGCCGCGTCGAGCGTGTGCCACGCGAGCGTCGCGCACTTCACGCGCGCCGGGTAATCGCGCACGCCCGCGAGCACCCGGAGCTTGCCGAGATCGCCCGGGTCGCCCTGCCGCGTGAGCAGATCGTGCACGCTGCGGAACAGCCGCTCCGCCTGCTCCACGGTCTTGCCCTTGATGCTCTCGGTCATGAGCGAAGCCGACGCGGTCGAGATCGCGCAGCCCTCGCCGTCGAACCCGACGTCCTTGATGACGCCGTCCTCGACCACGAGATCGAGCCGCAGCCGGTCGCCGCAAAGCGGGTTGTGTCCGCTCGCGTGCCGGTTGCTGCCCTCCGGGACGCGGCGGAAGTTCCGCGGCCGACGGTTGTGGTCGAGGATCACTTCCTCGTAGAGCGAGCGCAGATCCTGCATCAGCCGAAGAGCTCCCTGACGCGCTCGAGCCCGCGCACGAGCGCATCGACGTCCTCGCGGGTGTTGTACAGCCCGAACGAGGCGCGGGCCGTCGCCGGCACCCCGAAGCGCTGCATCACCGGCATGGCGCAATGGTGTCCCGCGCGGATCGCGACGCCCTCGTGATCGAGCACGGTGCCGATGTCGTGCGGATGCACGCCGTCGAGCGTGAACGAGAGGATCGCCGCCTTCTCGCGGGCGGTGCCGATGACCCGCACCCCCGGGATCGTCGCGAGCGCCTCGGTGGCGTAGGCGAGCAGCTCGTGCTCGTGCGCGGCCACGGCGTCGAGCCCCAGCGCGACGAGGTAGTCGATGGCGGCGCCGAGCCCGATCGCGCCCGCGATGTGGGGCGTGCCGGCCTCGAACTTGTACGGCAGATCGTTGTAGATCGTCTTCTCGAACGTCACCGCCTTGATCATGTCGCCGCCGCCCTGATACGGCGGCATGGCCTCGAGCAGGCGCTCCTTGCCGTAGAGCACACCGATCCCGGTCGGGCCGTACACCTTGTGGCTCGAGAACACGTAGAAGTCGCAGTCGAGGGCGCGCACGTCGATCGCGAGATGCGGCGCGGCCTGCGCCCCGTCGAGCAGCACGACCGCGCCCGCGGCGTGCGCGCGCTCGATGACGCGGCGCACGGGATTGATCGTGCCGAGCGCATTCGAGCAGTGCACCATCGCGACCAAGCGGGTGCGCTCGTTCAGCAGACGCTCGAACTCCTCGAACACGAGCGCCCCGGAGTCGTCGATCGGCGCGACGCGCAGCCGCGCACCGACCTGCTCGCACAGCATCTGCCACGGCACGATGTTCGAATGGTGCTCCATGGCGCTGATCAGGATCTCGTCGCCCGCCCGCACGTTCGCGCGCCCCCAGGACGAAGCGACGAGGTTCACGCCTTCGGTGGCGCCGCGCACGAACACGATCTCGCGCTCGGAAGCGGCGTTGAGGAAGACCCGGACCTTGGCGCGCGCCTCCTCGTAGGCGCGCGTGGCGCGCTCGCTGAGCGCGTGCACGCCGCGATGCACGTTGGCGTTGTCGCACCGATAGTAGCGTTCGATCGCCTCGAGCACGGCGCGCGGCTTCTGCGACGTCGCCGCGTTGTCGAGATAGACGAGCGGCTTGCCGCGCACTTCCTGGGCGAGCGCCGGAAAATCCGCGCGCACCCGCGCGACGTCGAACCGCGCCGCCCCCGGCGTGCGCTTTTCCGTCACGAGGCTGCTCATACCAGCTCCACCTCCTCGATCGCGCGCCCCTGCAGCAGCCGCCCGAGGAGCTGCCGGTCGAGCGCGGCGCGCATCGGCGCGATGTGGAAGCGCTGCAGGACCTCGTTCGCGAACGCGAACGTCAGCAGGTCGCGCGCCGCGTCCGCGTCGAGGCCGCGCGAGCGCAGATAGAACAGCTGATCCGGATCGAGCTGGCCCACGGTGGCGCCGTGCGTGCACTTGACGTCGTCGGCGTAGATCTCGAGCTCGGGCTTGGTGTCGATCTCGGCGTCCTCCGACAGCAGCAGATTCTTGTTCGTCTGCTGCGCGTCGCTCTTCTGCGCGCCGGGCTGCACCACGACGCGGCCGTTGAACACCGCGCGCGCCCGTCCGTCGAGCACGCCCTTGTACAGCTCGCGGCTCGTGCTGTGCGGCTCCGCGTGCTCGATCAGGGTATGGTTGTCGACGTGCTGGCGGCCCCCGGCGAGATAGAGCCCGTTGAGCGCGCACACCGCGCCCTCCGCGAGCGCCGTCTGCAGGTCGTGGCGCACCAGCAGCCCGCCGAGATCGAGCGCGTTCGACACGAGCTCGCTGCCCCGGGCCTGGCGCACGTAGACGCCGCCGATGTGGTAGCCCTGCGCGCCCTGCTGCTGCACGCGGTAGTGCTCGATGCGCGCGCGTTCCCCGAGCGCGATCTCGGTGACGGCATTGCTGAAGTAGCGCGCCGCGTCCGTGCCGACGTACTGCTCGATCACCACCGCGCGGCTGCCCGCTTCGGCGACGATCAGGGTGCGCGGCTGCGTGAGCGCGCCCGCGCTCGCGAAGTAGAGAATCTGGATCGGCCGCGCCGGCGCCGCGCCCGGGCCGAGGTGCACGTAGGCGCCGTCGAGCAGAAGCGCGGTGTTGAGCGCGGCGAGCGCATGCCGCTCCGCCGGCGCGATCGCGCCGAGCCGGCCCTCGAGCGCCTGCGGGTCGCGCGCGAGGAGCTCGCGCAGCGAGCCGACCGCGACCTCGCCGCCCGCGGGCGGCGACGAGAGCTCCGCGCGGTAGTACCCGTCGACGAACACCAGCCGGTGGGCGTCGACCGCGTCGAACCACACGGCGCGCAGCACCGCCGCGTCGACCGCCGCGTCGGCCGCGGCGAGATCGAACCGCTGGCGCGCGAGGCTCGCGAGGTTCGTGTAGCGCCAGGCTTCCTCGCGCGTCGTCGGAAAGCCG
>DATCLR010000158.1:0-2197 GCA_036563785.1 Burkholderiales bacterium
GTGCAGCAGCTTGAGCGCGACGCGGCACCCCTCGCGCTCGTCCCGCGCTTCGTAGACGGCGCCCATCCCGCCCGTCGCGATCAGGCGCGTCAGGCGATAGCGGCCGCTCAGCACGCTGCCGACCGGAGGCAGGCTCTGCCGCCTCGCATTGGGTCGAGCCCCCATGCTCGCTGCATCGTCCCGCGGCGGCGGCACGCGCGTCAAGGACGCGCGCGCGCGACGCACGCGAGCCGGCGGGCAAGCCGTGGCGGCACCGCGCGGAGCCGGCGCGCCTCGCCCGCCGCGTCAGCCGAACTGGAAGTCCAGGCCGAGCAGGAACTGGTAGCTCGGGGTCCAGTACAGGTCGCGCCCGCCGCGGTCGAAGAAGAAGATGAAATCGAACGCCACCGGTCTCACCCACAGCGCGAGCACCCGGTGGGCGAACACGAAGCGGAAATCGAAGGCGGGCTGGACCACGAACACGCCCCAGTCGGGGTTGCCCCCGTACAGGTCGAACCAGCCGAAGCCGACCAGCCCGCTCGGGCGCAGCATGATGGCGTACTCGTGGCGGCCGTAGACCTCGATGTCGCCGCCGAAGCGGACGCCGCCCAGGAAGAAGAAGAAGTCGTCTCCGAAGGTCGGCATCGCCTCGAAGGCGATGAGGAAGCCCGTGTCGTTGCGGGAGAAGTGGAAGCCGAACTCGCCGGTCAGGCGACCGTGCACGCGGCAGCAGTCGAGGTTCAGGTAGGGACCGCCGCCGAATCCGGCGTACATCGGGCGGTCGTGCGCCGCCGCCTCCGTGGGAGCGAGCAGCGCGACCAAGAGCAGGACCCCGGCGGCAAGAAACCGCTTCCCTCCAGCGTGGCTCATGCGCCGGACCATACCAGAGGTCGGTCCGGCGCTCGTGGGGAAAAACCCGCCGCGCGCCGCCGCGCGGCGGGAGCTCACAGCGGGCGACAGGGATCCCACATCGCGTCCTCGAAGCGGCCGCGATCGCCCACCGCGCAGAACGCGCGCGCCGCTTCGGTGCAGCCGGAAGTGACGCCTTCGACGCGGTGGTAGGCGCTGCGGTTCGCGCACTTCGCCCAGCAGAACGAGGTGCGCTCGTACACGACGGCGCCGTCCCAGCGCGCGCGCAGCACGTAGTCGTGGCCCTCGCAGGCCGGGCTCGACGCCGACACGCACGCGCCCGCGCTCTCGGCCGCGATGCCGGTCACGACCGTTCCGTCGCAGCAGCGCGCGCTGCACGTGTGCCCGCTCGGCGGCGGCGCGGGCTCCGGGTCCGCCACCGGCTCGAGCGCCTCCTTCGGAATCCAGCCGTAGCGGCGCTGCTCGCCGTCGTGCACGTAGCCGTAGACGAAGTGCAGGCTGAGCGCGGAGCGGAAGCCGCGCGGCGTGTAGAGGGGGATCTCGATCTGCGGCACCCCGCGGGCGCGCCGGAAGATCGCGCCCGGCGGGAACGAGTCGGTCGCGTGACCGCCGAGGTTGAAGCCGGGCACCGAGTAGGTGAGGTGCTGCAGGCCGTAGGGCCGGACGAGGTAGTCGGTCGCCGGATAGGTGTCGCCCTGGGTCGCGACCAGGTGGAGGTGGTCGAAGCGCGAGGGATCGCCGCCCGTGATGCGCCAGCGCGTCTCGTAGTGGCCGTGGCCGGGATCCTCGAGCGCGAGCGTGTAGCCGTGCAGCCGGCTCGCGTGCACGAGGTCGGCCTGCTCGATCCAGCCCGACGCCGGGCGCAGCGAGCCGTCGTTCATGCGCACCGTCGCGTTGAACACGTAGACGAGCCAGCGGCCGCCGAAGTGCTTGCGGATGCCTTGGTTGAGGCGCACCGAGGCGCTGCGCACTTCGCCGATGCGGTTGCCGAGGCCGTCGTAGATCGAGCGCTCGGCGTCCGGGCGGAGCGGCCACTCGCAGCTGCCCGTCGCGGGGTTCTTGATGCGCGCGCCGCCGCAGCCCGCGCGCTTTTCGGGGTCGGGCACGCGGCAGTTGAAGCGGCTCCCGCAGCATCCGCCGCTGCAGCTCAGCGCGTCCTGCGACACGGCCGTCTCGTCCTCGGGCTCGGCGCCGATCGGCGCGGCGCAGCCCATGAGCGACGCGAAGGCGGCCGACGAGAGAAGAAGGAGGAAGAACCGTCGGGTCATGCGGCCCGCGCTTCGCACGGAGCGTGCCGCGCTCGCATGCCGCCGATGCGCGCCGGAGGACCGCCCGAGCGCGTCCAGGC
>DATCLR010000165.1:0-2680 GCA_036563785.1 Burkholderiales bacterium
ACCTTCTCCTGGAGCACGTCTTCGAGCACGGCGGCCGGATCGCGCGTGAACGGATCGCCGTAGCCGCCGGAGCCGGCCATTTCGCCGCGGAACACCTGGCCGCGGCGCATGGTGCGGACGAACTTAGACGGCGTGTGCTCCTCCTGCAGCGTGCCGGGATCGATGATCGAGCGCGCGAGGCTGCCCGGCTTGCCACCGAAGATGCCCCAGCAGGGGTAGAGATGCCGGTCCGAGCGCAGATTGACCGTCGCCTCCTCGGCGAGGATGCGGTACTGGCGCACGATCCCGAGCGAGCCGCGGTACTTGCCCGCGCCGCCGCTGTCCGGAAGAAAGGCGTACGCCTCCATCAGCACCGGGTTCTCCGCTTCCAGAAGCTCCGCCGGCACGTTGGCGAGATTGCCGATGGCATACGGGCCTCCGTCCTGCCCGTCGCGGTCGGGCCCGCCACCCTGGCCGGTGCAGTTGTGGAACTCGAGATGCAGGAAGGGCCGCCGCTCGGGACCCTCGTAGCCGGCAAAGACGATCGCGAACTCCGAGCCGCCGGCGCAGGCCGCGCCGCGGTCGGGGAAGAGCTTCGTGAGCGCGCCGAGGACGGTCGAGCGGATGCGGTAGCCGCCCTGGCCGCGGGCGCCGAGCGCGGCCGGGTAACGCACGTTGACGAAGCTTCCTTCCGGCGCGATCACGGTGATCGGCTTGTAGAAGCCGGCGTTGCTGGGGATGTCGGGATCGAGCATGCAGCGAATCGCCGCGTAGGTGCACGACGCGGTGAACGCGTAGTTCGTGTGCAGCGCGCCGCGCCCCTGCGGCGAGGTGCCGGTGAAGTCGACCACGAACTCGTCGCCCTTCTTCGTCACCGTCACGTGGAACTCGACCGGCCCGCCGCCCGCGCCGTCGTCGTCGTTCCAGTCGGTGAAGTCCGCCTGTCCGTCCGGAAGCTCCGCGATCTTCGCGCGCGCGAGCCGCTCGGCGTAGTCGACGAGATCGGTCATGTGGACGGCGAGCATGTCCGCGCCCACGCCGCGCACGAGCTTCTGCAGCTCCTTCTCCGCCAGATCGAGCGCGGCGATCTGCGCCTGGATGTCGCCCATCATGCGCTCGCGGATGCGCGTGTTGTGCTCGAAGATGCGCATGAGGGTCGTGTCGATCTTGCCGCGGGCGCGGATCCTGGACGGCGGCACGATGAGGCCTTCCTGGAAGATCTCGCTGCTGTCGGCCGCGTTGCCGCCCGGCACCCGGCCGCCGAGATCGGTGTGGTGCATCACCAGGCACAGGAAGGCGATGCGCCGGCTCTCCGCGAAGACCGGCGCGAACATGAAGATGTCGTTCAGGTGGCTCGCGCCGGCGTACGGGTCGTTGCTCACGAGGATGTCGCCCTCGTGCACGTCCTCGCCGAAGTAGTCGAGACAGCCCTTGAGCGCCGGCATGATCGCGCCGAGGTGAACGGGCACCGCGAGCCCCTGCGCCACCAGCTCGCCTTGCGCGTTGCAGAGCGCCGCCGAGAAATCCATCGTGTTCTTGATGTTGGTCGAGCGGGCGGTGCGCACGATCGTCACCAGCATCGTGTCGCAGATGCCGACGAGCGCGTTCTTCACGAGCTCGCGGCGCACCGGATCGATCCGGATCGCGTTCATGCCATGCGCTCCAGCACGATGTTGTTCCAGCCGTCGACGCGCGCGCTCCACTGCGGCCGCACCACCGTGGTCGCGTCGTACTCCTCGACGATCAGCGGGCCGCGAACCGGCTCCCAGCCGAGCGTGCTGCGCGGCAGGAGCTGCGCGGGCTGCCAGCCGAGATCGGGTCCGAAGTACGCGCGGCGCTCGGCACGCTGCGCGGTTGCCTCGCGCGCCTGCACGATCCGTTGCGGCACCCGCGGCCGGTCCGGAATGCCGCGCCCGACCACCTTGAGCGCGACGAGCTGGAGCGGCTCGCGGTCGGAGCGGTAGCCGTAGGTCTGCTCGTGCAGCTCGCCGTAGCGCGCCGGGATCTCGGCGAGCATCGCGTCGGTGGCGGGGAAGGCCGGCAGACGGAGGGCAAGCGGCGCCGTCTGGCCCACGTACTTGACGTCGGCATAGAGCGCGATCTCGTGCCGGCCGGGATCGCCGTAGCCTTCGAGCGCGAGCAGGCGCCGCGCCTCTGCGACGTAAGGCGCGGCCACGGCGTCGAGGTCGCGCGCACCGACGCCGTCGAGCCGGCGGAAGAAGGCGGTGATGAACTGGTGCTCGACGTCGGCGAAGAGCATGCCGAGCGCGCTGAAGAGCCCCGCCACCGGCGGCACGATCACGCGCCGCACGCCGAGGCTCTCGGCGAGGTGGGTGGCGTGCACCGGCCCGTTGCCGCCGATCGCGAGCAGGCTGAACTGCGAGGGATCGCGGCCGCGCTCGGAGGTGACGGCCTGCAGCGCGCGCATCATGGTCGCGTTGGCGATGAGGTGGATGCCGTAGGCGGTATCGACGAGCGAAAGCCCGAGCTGTGATCCGAGGTCGCCCATGGCGCGCTCGGCCGCTGCGTAGTCGAGCGGGAGATCGCCGCCCACCAGCGTCGCCGGATTGAGATAGCCGAGCAGCAGGTTGGCGTCGGTCACGGTCGACGCGGTGCCGCCGCGCCCGTAGCACACGGGACCCGGCTCGGCGCCGGCGCTGCGCGGTCCGACCCGCATGCCGCCGGCTGCATCGGCGTACGC
>DATCLR010000168.1:0-2025 GCA_036563785.1 Burkholderiales bacterium
ACCTGCACCTGCGCGTTCGGCACCTTCTCATTGACGATATTGGCGAAGGTGCTCATCACCACGTAGGGCGAGGTACCCGGTCCGAGCGTGGACAGCCGGAAGTTCTCGGCCGACGCAGCGCCGGCGCCGAGCAAAGCCGCCGCTGCGAACGAGGCGACGGCCGCACGAGCAATGCGTGTGCGCTTCTGTGACGGTTTCACGGCGTTTCCTCCGGTTGCGGGTGTTGGAGACGTAATGGACTCAGGCGGTGCAGCGCCGGGCCGACCACAATCCGACCGCCCGCGCGGTAGCGGCGGATCGCGTCCCAAGCCGCGGCACGTCGGGCCGGCGAACGTCGAGCGACAAACGCTTCGAGCGACGGCCGCGTCATGTCGTCTTGTTTCCTGCAGCCGCCATGGTGCGGGCTCGGGAAGCGCCGAGCAGTCCCAGCCGGTACGCGATCTCCGCGGCCGCAGCAATGCCGAGCGCGCTCCCCTGCACGACGGTTTCCGGCGGCACGACCGCGAGGACGGCGGCGGTAATGCCGAACAGGGTCCAGCGCGCGCCTCGGGTGCTCATCGCCGCGAGCGTCCAGCCGGCGGCGCACAGCTTCAGCACGGCCCAGCCGAATCCCGACCAGGAGAACCCGTCGATCAGGAGCAGCGAGGGGTCGTAGGCGAACACGAACGGCACGAGGAATCCGAGCAGCGACAGTCGTACCGCGGTCGCACCGACGCCCATGGGGTTGGCCTCGGCGATCGGTGCGGCCGCGTACGCCGCCAGCGCGACCGGGGGCGTGATCGCCGACATCACCGCGAAGTACACTACGAACATGTGCGCCGACAGCGTCGAGACGCCGAGCGCCTCGACCGCAGGACCCATGACCAGGATGATCACCAGGTAAGCGGGCACCGTGGGCATGCCCATGCCGAGCACCAGGCACGCCGCCGCCATCATGAGCAGCGACGCGACCAGCGAGCCCTGCGACAGATCGAGCGCGAACGAGGCGAAGCGCAGTCCGAGGCCGGTCATGTTCATTACGCCGACGACGATGCCGACCGCGCCCACGGCGATCAGCACCATCGCGCTCGCCGCGCCGGCGCGCTTGACGGCCTCGGCGAGACGCGCAAGGGAGCGCGCCTTGGGATTGAGCACGAGCCCGAGCACCACCGCGGTCACCAGCGCCCAGCCGCCGGCGCGCGCGGGCGACACGCCGCGTACCAGCTGGAACACGATCATCGCGAGCGGCACCACGAACACCGACACCAGGAGCCAGTCGCGGCGCGTGAGCGTCGGCAGCGCCGCCCGGTCGGCCGGCTTGATGCCGAGCCGGCGCGCTTCGGCCGCGACGGAAGCGAACAAGCTGCCGTAGTAGAACAGCGCCGGAAACAGCGCCGCGAGACACACGTACAGGTACGGCACCCCGGTCATATCGGCCATGATGAAGGCCACCGCGCCCATGACCGGGGGCATGATCTGACCGCCGCTGGACGCGGCCGCTTCGACCGCACCGGCGAAGCGCGCACTGAAGCCGCTGCGCTTGATCATGGGAATGGTCACGACCCCGGTGCCGACGACGTTCGCCACGGCGCTGCCGGAAATCGTCCCGAACAGGGCGCTCGCCAGCACCGCCGCATGGGCGGCGCCGCCGGGCAGCCAACCGAGTCCGCGAATCGAAAGCTTGAGCAGCACCTCTCCGACGCCGAGCCCTTCGACCATGGCGCCGAACACGATGTAAACGATGATGGTGCCGGTCACCACCGCCATCGGCCGGCCGAACACGCCGTCGAAGCTGTACCACAGGTTCATCATCAAGTCCGGCAGGTCCACACCGGCATGCGAGAGCACGCCGGCAAGGCTCTCGCCGAACAGCGCATAGGCGATGGCGAGCAGGCATACGAGCACGAGCGGCAGCCCGACAGTACGGCGCGTCAGCTCGAGCAGCACCACGATGCCTACGACGCCGAGCACGACGTCGATCGCCAGCGGAAAGTAGAGCCCGGTCTGGAGCAGCTCGGCGATCTGGAAGTAACGAAACAGCACCGC
>DATCLR010000172.1:0-4935 GCA_036563785.1 Burkholderiales bacterium
CGCGAAGCACAAGGAACGGCTCGCGGCCAAGATCGCCAAGGCCCGCTGATCCGGCCCCTGCGCGAATTGCACCGCCGCCGCGGCATCCCCGGGCCCCGAGGGCCCGGGGACAGCGGCGGCTACGCCTCCGCGAGGCGCCGCTGCTTCGCGTTCCAGTGCCGCTCGAGGTTCTGGACGAGCTGCTCGCTCAGGTGGCACCACGCCTGCTCGTAGGCGTAGACCGCCATGTAGCGCCGAAAGGTGTCGATCGGCTCGGTCTGCACGCGCAGCGCACGCCGATTGCCGGCCGCGCTCACCATGCCCGAGCCGACGGCCGTCGCGACCACGCGCTCGATCGCCGCCTCGATCTGATCCCGCGGCACGACCTCGTTGATCATCAGCGACGCTTCGGGGCTGTCCACCGCGAACGTCTTGTCGAACATGATGCCGGCGCGCGCCTGGCGTTCGCCGACGAAGCGCGGCAGCCGCAGGTTGGCCGCGCCCGGGATGATGCCTTCCTTGCGCGCCGGGAGGTTGAAGTAGGCGCCCGTCTCCGCGAGCACGTAGTCCATGACGAGAAGGAGCTGGCAGCCGCCGCCGATGGCGAATGCTTCGACCACCGCCATCCACGGCTTCTCGCGCGTTTCCTCGGGCAGGTCCGGCGCGTAGTCGGCGAGCGCGTGGCCGCGGTAGAGCTTGTTGACCAGCCCCAGGTCGCGCACGATGTAGAAGAGATACGGCAGCTTGCCGTGATAGACCTTCGTCAGGTTCAGGCCCGCGTCGAATACCCGCCGGCCCTTGTAGCGCGGATGATCGACGTAGTCTCCGCGCAGCACGCCCATCTTGAGCCCGCGGTGCAGCAGCACGAGATCGACCGCGGTCTCCTGCGGGCCGAGCGATTCCCAGTCCTCCGCGTTCAGGTACCGGGGATTCTTGAAGTAGACGTAGCCGGTCTCGCCCCGCGCCTCGACGCGCGTGTAGCCGAGATCGATCGCGCCGGTACGCTCGAACTCGGCGATGCGCTCGAGCGCCTCCGGCGTGGGACGCAGCATGCCGTTCACCATGTGCAGGCCGATCCGCGGGGACGCGAGCAGCTCGCTGATGAAGCAGCCCTGGAAGATCTCGAGGCCGTCCTTGTCGGCCAGCATGCGCTCGGCCTCCTCGCGCACCTGGGCGCGCGTCGGCACGAGCCCCGGCCAGCGCTCGGCGGCCGCGTAAACGAGATCGTCGACGCGCACGTGGCGGCGAAAGCCGTCGCTCAGGGCGTCGTATATCGGCTCGCGGTAGGCACGCGTCAGGCGCCGCGTGATCTCGGTGGTCTCGCGCACGATCGTCTCGCCCGCAGCGCGCTCGGCCGGCGTCCGCCGCGAGCGCCGCGGCAGCTTCTCGAGGAACGACCAGCCGCGAAGTATCGCCTCGGCCGCCGCGGCCGCCTGCGCGTCGAGCGTGCGCGCCGGCGCGTTCTCGCCCCACTGCAGACGCTCCACGCTCGTCAGCCAGTCGCGTACCTCCGCCGCACCGAAACCGGCGGCCGTCAGCTTCTCCACCGCATTCATTCGTACCCTCCTGTACTGCTTCCTTTGAACGTAGCGTTGCGGACGAAGGCCGAATGATAACGCCATCGACGGGAAGAGCCTGAACGGCGCGGGCGGCCGCGTTCGGGCCCGTCGGGGGCCGCTGCGCGATCGGTCGAAACGGCGCGGAAAGCCTGGCGAATGCGTATCGCCCACCGGGATTCGGCCGGCGCCCTCGCGGATCCCAAGCGGCCTCGGACGATGCCTCGTTCTTCGAAGGGTACCGCGAAGGTGACGCTGGCCGCCGCCGACTATACTCGAATCAACTACAAGAACGGCCGTTCGGGCCGGGGAACGGCCATCGCTCGGGGTGACTGCCCATGAGTCTTGCGATCGTTTCCGACGCCGCCTGCGACCTGCCGAAGAGCTACGTCGAGGCGAACCAGCTCGAGATCCTGCCGATACATCTGCGCTTCGGGCAGGAGATCCGAACGATGTGCGCGACCCGACGCTCGCGATGCGCTTCTACCGCACGTACCTCGAGCACAGGGACATCGACGCCGAAACCGCGCCGTACACGCCGCAGGAGACGGCGGCGTTTTTCCGCCGGCTGCTCACGCGCTACGAGCGCATCCTCTGCATCACCATCACCAGCCGGCGCAGCCGCATCTACGAGCACTGCAACGAGGCACGCCGGCTGCTCAACGCCGGCGATCGCATCGACGTCATCGACAGCAACTCGCTCTTCGCCGGGCAGGCCGCCGTGGTGGCGGCGGCAATCGAGATGCGCGAACAGGGGGCGTCGTTCGACGAGATCGTGCGCGAGGTGCGGCATTGCGCGACGATCGTCGAGGCGTACGCCATGCCGCACGACCTCTATTACATGCGCGCGCGGGCCCGCAGGCGCGGCGACAAGTCCATCGGGCTGCTGCAGTACCTCGCGGGACAGGCCCTCGACATCAAGCCGATCATCCACGCGCGCGGCGCGGAAACCGCCGTCGTCACCAAGGCGCGCGGGTGCAGGACGCGCTGAACGAGCTCTTCGACCGTGCCATCTCGGTGGTCGATCGGGGCCTGCGCCTCCCGGTCCTGCCGCTCGCCTACGCCGGCAACCCGAAGGACATCACGCAGTTTCCGAAATACCGCGACCTCGAGCTCGCGGCGAAGGCGCGCGAGGTGCAGCTGCTCGTGTCGATCATGAGCACGACGGCCGGCGTCTATCTCGGTCCCGGCTCGTTCGGCTTCGGCTTCCTGCCCCGCGCCTGAGGCGAGGACTACAGCAGGCGGTTGAACCAGAGCAGCGACAGCAACCCCGAGATCACGGCGAGGAGCGCCGCCGCCGCGGAGAAGAGCGCCGTAATCTCCGTCTCCTTCTGCTCCAGCACCAGCCGCGTGTTGAGGGTCTCGTAGACGCGGATGAGCTCGTCGGCGGTGCCGGCATTGAAGTATTCCCCGCGCGTGATGTCCGCGATCTGCTTGAGCGTATCCTCGTCGAGACGCACGCGCATGGTCCATCCCTCGAAGTGGATGATCTCTCCCTCTCTGGTGCCGATGCCGACCGTGTACACGCGCACGCCCCGCTCCGCGGCGAGCTTCGCCACCTCCACCGGATCGGGGCCCATGGTCGATTGCCCGTCCGTCAGCAGGATGATCGCCGCCGAGCTGTAGGAGCCGGGCGGCACCGGCTCGAACTTCTTCTTCTGCTCGGTCCGGTCCGGGGAGAGCGGGCGCCGCACCGGCGTGCGCTCGCCGAACATCGGACTGACGGACAAATCCGCGTCGGGAAACAGCGTCGCGAGCGAAACGAGCAGCCCGCTCCCGATCGCGGTCGCGCGCTGCACCTGGAACCGGTCGATCGCCGCGATGATGTCGCGGCGGTTCTCGGTCGGCGCCTGGGCGACGGCGGCGGTGCCGGCGAAGGACACCACGCCGACCCGCGTCGTGCGCGGCTGCTTCTCGACGAAGGCCTTCGCCGCCGCCTGCGCGGCCTCGAGACGCGTCGGCGCGACGTCGGTCGCGCGCATGCTGCCAGACACGTCGATGGCGAGAATGATGGTCTGCTGCTGCGACGGCAGGGTCACGACCGCGGCCGGACGGGCGATCGAGACGAGGAGCGCCACGAGCGCGAGCAGGAACAGCAGCGGCGGCACGTGGCGCCGGATGCGCTGCCCCGCCCCCATCGCCTCCTTGACGATGCTCAGGCTCGCGTAGCGCAGGGCCGCCTTCTTGCGGCGGCGCAGCACGATCACGTACGCGGCGATCAGAATCGGGACCAGGACGAGCAACCAGAGCACTTGCGGCCAGATGAACGTCATGCCGCACCTCCTAGATGTTTCGGTACGCCGCCTCCGGCGGCGAGCTGGCTGCGGCGCTTGCGCAGATCCGCGAAGCGCAGCAGCGCGTCCACGAGATCCCCGTCGGTCGCGAGCTCGAGCGCGTCGACGCCGGCGCGCGCGAGCGCCGCGCGCAGCTCCGCTTCGCGCCGCTCGGCGAGCCGCACGAAGCGCTCGCGGAACCGCCGGTCGTGCGTGTCCACGACGAGCTGCTCGCCGCTCTCGGCGTCCTGCACCACGACGAGGCCGAGATCGGGCAGCGCGTGCTCGAGGGGATCGTACAGGCGCACCGCGACGACCTCGTGCCGCTGCGTAAGATGCGCGAGCGGCTCCGCCCAGCCGGGACGGCTCAGGAAATCGGAAACGACGAACACGAGCGAGCGCCGGCGCATCATCTGATACGCCGTCTTGAGGAGCTCGGCCAGGTCGGTCGGTTTCGAGCGCGGAAGCGCCGGGTGCGTCAGCATGCGGTGCAGCAGGTAGAGCACGTGGCGCCGCCCGCCGCGCGCCGGGATGACGGCGTCGACGCCGTCGCCGTAGAAGACCGCACCCACGCGGTTGCCGCTGCGCGCGAGCAATCGCGCGAGCACCGCGACGAACTCGGCCGCCACGGTGCGCTTCTGCACGTGCGCGCCGAAGTCGACCGAGGGACTGAGGTCGAGCAGGAACCAGGCGATGACCTCGCGGTCCTCGTTGTACTCGCGCACGTACGGCGTCTGCAGCCGCGCGGTGACGTTCCAGTCGATATAGCGGATGTCGTCGTGGTACTGGTACTCGCGCAGATCGGCGAGATCCAGCCCGAAGCCGCGGAACAGCGTCCGGTAGTCGCCGTGCAGCAGCCCGTCCAGGCGCCGGATGACGGTCCACTCCAGGCGTCGGAGGATGTGCTCAGGATTTGGCACCGGCGGCGGCATGGGCCTCCAGCGGCTTCTCGGGCGCGGGGATGTGTCGCAGGATGCGCTGCAGCAGCGCATCCGGGGTCTGCCCTTCGGCGAGCGCCTCGTACGAGAGGACGAGCCGGTGGCGGAACACGTCGAGGACCATGTCGGCCACGTCCTCGGGCAGCACGTAGGAACGGCCGCGCAGGAATGCGAGCGCCCGCGCCGCCT
>DATCLR010000181.1:0-7630 GCA_036563785.1 Burkholderiales bacterium
GTCTTGAGCCAGCGCTGCGCGCCGCCCCAATCGATGAGCCATTCGCCCGCGAGCGCCATCGGCGGCGTCGCCGGCGGCACCGAAAGCCGCCAGAGCGGGCCGTCGGTTGCGAAGAAATCGAGCCGGTGCTCGCGCAGCGCCTCCCAGAAACGCGCGCCGTCGGCGTACTCCTCGCCGCCGAGCTTCGCGCGCGCCGCCCGCAGCGTCTGCGCGGTGCCCGACAGCCGCACGTAGAGCACGCCGTCGAGGTGGCAGGCCGCCGAGATCGGCAGCGGCTTGCCGGCCCACGCGTTCATTTCCGCGATCGCGCGCTCGGCGGGCATGTCGAAGCGCAGCGTCGTCTCGGCTTCGGGGCGCGGGAGCACCTTGAGCGACGCTTCGAGCAGCACGCCGAGCGTGCCGAGCGCGCCGACCATGAAGCGCGAGACGTCGTAGCCGGCGACGTTCTTCATCACCTGGCCGCCGAAGGAAAGAATCTCGCCCTTGCCGTTGATGATCCTTGCGCCGAGCACGAAGTCGCGCGCGGAACCCGTGTAGGGCCGCGCGGGCCCGGAGAAGCCGCAGGCGAGGGTGCCGCCGAGCGTGGCCGCCTCGCCGAAGTGCGGCGGCTCGAACGCGAGCCGCTGGTTCTGCGCCGCGAGCGCGGCCTCGATCTCCGCGAGCGGCGTGCCGGCGCGCGCCGTGATGACGAGCTCCGTCGGCTCGTACGACACGATGCCGCGGTGTCCGGCGACGTGCAGCGGCTCGCCGCGCGGCGCGCGGCCGTAGAAATCCTTGGTGCCGCCGCCGACGATTCGCAGCGGCGAGCCGCTGCCCGCGGCGCGCACCGCCTCGGCGAGGTCTGCACTGAGGTCTTTGTCGGTCACGTTATCTTGTTCTTTCCGATGACGCCGCGGCGACGCTAGAGCCGCCGCGGTTCGACGTCAAAACCGCTCGAGCTCCGGGAACTTGAGCTTGCCGCCGTGCACGTGCATGGCGTTGTACTCGGCGCAGCGCGCGAGCGTCGGGACGGCCTTCCCGGGGTTCAGGAGCGCGCGCTCGTCGAAGGCGGCCTTCACCGCATGGAACTGCGCGAGCTCCGCCGGCCGGAACTGCACGCACATCTGTCCGATCTTCTCGACGCCGACGCCGTGCTCGCCCGTGATCGTGCCGCCGACCGCGACGCAGAGCTCGAGAATCTTCGCGCCGAGCTCCTCGGTGCGGGCGAGGTCGCCGGGCTTGTTCGCATCGTAGAGGATGAGCGGGTGCAGGTTGCCGTCGCCCGCGTGGAACACGTTCGCGACCGGCAGGTTGTACTCCGCCGAGAGCCGCCCGATCTCGCTCAGCACGTGCGCGAGGTGCTTGCGCGGGATGGTGCCGTCCATGCAGTAGTAGTCGGGCGATATGCGTCCGACCGCCGGAAACGCGCCCTTGCGCCCGGCCCAGAGCTTGCGCCGCTCTTCCTCGGTCTGCGAGATGCGCAGGCCCGTCGCGCCGCAGCGCTTCATGATCTCGCTCACGCGCACGATGCCTTCGGCCACTTCGGCCTCCGTGCCGTCGAGCTCGCAGAGGAGGAGCGCCGCGGCGTCGACCGGGTAGCCCGCGTGCGCGTAGTCCTCGGAGGCGCGGATCGCGAGCTGGTCCATCATCTCGAGCCCGCCCGGAATGAAGCCGGAGCCGATGATCGCGGCGACGGCGTCGCCCGCCTTGCGCACGTCGTCGAAGGCGCCGACCACGACCTGCGCGCATTCGGGGCGGGGGAGGAGCTTCACCGTGACCTCGACGATCACGCCGAGGAGCCCTTCGGAGCCGGTGAGCAGCGCGAGGAGGTCGTAGCCCGCCGCATCGAGCGTCTTGCCGCCGATCGAGATGATCTCGCCCTCGATCGTGACGAAGCGCAGGCCGATCACGTTGTGCACCGTGAGGCCGTACTTCAGGCAATGCACCCCGCCCGCGTTCTCGGCGACGTTGCCGCCGATCGAGCAGGCGATCTGCGACGAGGGGTCGGGCGCGTAGTAGAGGCCGTAGGGCGCCGCCGCCTCCGAGACCGCGAGGTTGCGCACGCCGGGCTGCACGCGCGCGGTGCGGTTGACCGGATCGATCTCGAGGATGCGGTTGAGCTTCGCGAGGACGAGCAGCACGCCGTTCTCGAGCGGGAGCGCCCCGCCCGAAAGCCCGGTGCCCGCGCCCCGCGCGACGACCGGCACGCCGAGCCGGTGGCAGAGCTTGAGCACTTCCGCGACCTGCTCGGCGTTCTCGGGAAGCGCCACGACGAGGGGGAGCTTGCGGTAGGCCGAGAGCCCGTCGCACTCGTACGGCCGGCGCTCCTCCTCGCTCGTGAGCACGTTCCCGCGCGGGAGGATCGCACGCAGCCCCGCGATCAGCTCGCGTTCGACCTCGGCGGGAAGGGGCTCGGCAGGGGCGGCGGCAACGGTCATCGGTTGCAAATCGTAAGCGTTTCGGGTCGCCTGCCGCTTCGGCATTCCCGAAGCGGGGCGGGGCGTTAGTACACCATTAATGGGGTCCCGCGTCATCCGGCCGCGCGGGCGCCCGGCGGGTTATACTTGCCCGCCTTTTCACATCGGCCGCCGATGGAAGCCCCCCGCAACCTCTTTTCCTACCGCAAGTACTGGGCCAAGCGCTTCGGTACCGCGCCGTTTCTGCCGATGTCGCGCGCCGAGATGGAAGCGCTCGGCTGGGATTCGTGCGACGTGATCCTGGTGACGGGCGACGCCTACGTCGATCACCCGAGCTTCGGCATGGCGCTCATCGGCCGCCTGCTCGAGGCGCAGGGCTTTCGGGTCGGCATCATCGCGCAGCCCGACTGGCACAGCGCCGAGCCGTTCCGCGCGCTCGGGCGGCCGAACCTCTTCTTCGGCGTCACCGCCGGGAACATGGATTCGATGGTCAACCGCTACACGGCCGACCGGAAGATCCGCTCGGACGACGCCTACACCCCGGGCGGCGTCGGCGGCAGGCGGCCGGACCGCTCGGTGATCGTGTACGCGCAGCGCGCCCGCGAGGCGTACCCCGACGTACCGATCGTCATCGGCGGCATCGAGGCGTCGCTGCGGCGCATCGCGCACTACGACTACTGGTCCGACAAGGTGCGCCGCTCGGTGCTGGTGGATGCCAAGGCCGACATCCTCGTCTACGGCAACGGCGAGCGCCAGGTCGTCGAGATCGTGCACCGGCTGGCGGCCGGCGAGCCGATCGCGAGCATCACCGACGTCCGCGGCACGGCGTTCATCCGCAAGCAGGTGCCCGAGGGCTGGCACGAGATCGACAGCACCTCGGTCGACACACCCGGCCCCGTGCAGCCGCCGCCGAACCCCTACGCCGAGGAAGGCGAGCGCCGCGCCCCCGCGCCGGCCGCCGAGAGCGCGCAGGTCGTCCGCTTCGAGCGCCGCCGCCCGAAGCTCGACCCCGCGCGCACGGTAATCCGCCTGCCGAGCTACGAGCAGGTCGCCGCCGATCGCGTGCTCTACGCGCACGCGTCGCGTGTGCTGCACATCGAATCGAACCCGCACAACGCCCGCGCGCTCGTGCAGCGCCACGGCGACCGCGACGTGTGGCTCAACCCGCCGCCGCTTCCGCTCACCACCGCCGAGATGGATGCGATCTACGAGCTGCCGTACCGGCGCCGGCCGCATCCTTCCTACGGCGACGCGAAGATCCCGGCGTACGAGATGATCCGCTTCTCGATCACGATCCAGCGCGGCTGCTTCGGCGGCTGCACCTTCTGCTCGATCACCGAGCACGAGGGGCGCATCATCCAGAGCCGCTCGGAAGACTCGGTGATCCGCGAGATCGAGACGGTGCGCGACACGGTGCCGGGCTTCACCGGCGTCATCTCCGATCTCGGCGGGCCGACCGCGAACATGTACCGGCTCGCCTGCAAGAGCCGCGAGATCGAGGCCGCCTGCCGCAAGCCTTCGTGCGTGTACCCGGACATCTGCGGCAACCTGAACACCGACCACACGCCGCTGATCCGGCTCTACCGCCGCGCCCGCGCCGTGCCGGGCGTCAAGAAAGTGCTGATCGCCTCGGGCGTGCGCTACGACCTCGCGATCGAGTCGCCCGCGTACGTGAAGGAGCTCGTGACGCACCATGTCGGCGGCTACCTCAAGATCGCGCCCGAGCACACGGAGCCCGGGCCGCTCTCGAAGATGATGAAGCCCGGGATCGGCAAGTACTACCGCTTCAAGGAGCTCTTCGAGCGCTACTCGCGCGCCGCCGGCAAGGAGCAGTACCTGATTCCGTACTTCATCGCCGCGCACCCGGGCACGACCGACGAGGACATGCTGAACCTCGCGCTCTGGCTCAAGAAGAACGGCTTTCGCGCCGACCAGGTGCAGGCGTTCCTGCCGTCGCCGATGGCGACCGCAACCGCGATGTACTACACGGGCAAGAACCCGCTGCGCAAAGTGACGCGCGACTCGGAGGAAGTCTTCACCGCGAAGCGCCTCAAGCAGCGGCGGCTGCACAAGGCGTTCCTGCGCTACCACGACCCGAACAACTGGCCGCTGCTCCGCGAAGCGCTGCGGCGCATGGGCCGCGCCGACCTCATCGGGCCGGGCAAGCACCACCTCGTGCCGCCCTGGCAGCCGCCGGGCACGGGCGATAACCCCGAAGGCAAACGCACCAAAGGCAGCTTCCGCACACAGCACACCGGGCTTCCGCCGGCGCCCCTATATAAGTCTCCGACGCGCGCAATGCCCACGAAACCCGTACGCTCCGCCCGCGTCCGGCGCTCATAGCTTCCGTTCGCTAGAGATTCGTCGTCCCGGAGACTTGTAGGTCCATCGTCCCGCCGCGGCACGCGCCTATTGGTCTCATGCCCACGTCTTATCGGGGTGCTCGACTGTCCGCGGCCGAATCCTCGGTTGTCATTGCGAGGAGCGAAGCGACGAAGCAATCTCGCGACTCCAGGCAGGGCGCTTCGCATCTTCCGTGTGCGGAGCTGGTCTCTCCTTGGCACTCGAAGCCCGCAGCGCCGCCCTCGTGTTTGCACCTTACGGCTTACGCCATACTGGCCGGATCACAATGGAGGGTGTCATGGACGACTACGAAGCCATCGAACGCCGCCAGCGCATGCGCGACATCCGCAGCCATGCGGTCGCTTTTCTCATGCTCGCCGTTTCGCTCTTCGCGCTTTACACGCAGATGCTCTATCTCGCGCTCATACCCATGTTCTGGCTTGTCTTCAAAGCGGGGAAAGAGAAGGGGAGGGAGGAGGCGCAGCGAGACTTAGAGGAAGCGATTGGTCTGCACGCGCAGCGAGCGGTGCACACGACAGCCATAGAAATGAGCGCCGCTTCTGAGCACAGGCTCCGTTAAGATTGCTCAACATCGACTGACCGAACGGTAATCCTCGCCGTTGTAGTGTCTGTCTTTGGCTACTGTGAGGTGCTGGAGCGCGCTTCTCACCGTCTTCTGGAACGCATATCGACCAATACGTCAACGGCACTAGAGTGCCATTGAAATGCCTGCCGCAGTTACCTTGAATCACCCCAACAGGGTTTTAGACCTTTCCGTTCGCTGAAGTCTATAAGCATGACGGGACAGGGAGGGACCACCGTTTCGGGCAACGTCAGTTGGCCACTTTGTTCTGGGATCGCTATTTGAGGATGCAACGTCCCGTGTGTCTGTCGGGAAACTGCCGGCCGGAAAAGTTGTTGGGCAGGTTGCCTCGGGGCAGCAGTAACAGTGGGAGGAAGCCATGGAGTTTGGGAAACCTCAGCTTCTAGTCTTACTGACTGAATTCTTCCTGCTTCCGGAGCCTCAACTCGCCACACGACAGGAACCGAGGAGATTCCACCGCTACATAGGCGAACCTGCTACGGTTCGAATCGCACTTCCGTTACGCACCCGTCGTCGAGAGACGTGTGCGCGCAGCTGGGCAAATTCAATCCAAGTTACGAGTACTGCCAACACAGGAATCGGTTGGTCACAGTGCCCGATTTCTTACGAAAAGAGCTTGCAGAGGCGGCGTTCGCGAGTGAGGAGGTCGCGATTTCTTCGTTAAAAGACAGCGCTGAGCAACGCCACATACATCAGGGAGGACTCATGGCAACGATTAATCGAGTACTGCGCCCCAGAATTCTACATTGTGCGGCACTGACGCTTCTGCAAATGGCTCTAGCGCTCGCCGCCCACGCCCACACCGGAACGGCGCGTGTGTTCGCCCCGCACCATTACTACAACACGCCGGACGAAGCGATGGCCGACTGTAAGAAGCATCTCGCTCCGATAATTAAACCGGGCACTTCATGTAAAGCAGGTCCCGGAAGACATACCATAACGCTAGAGGTAGGGGCGGGCGACTATCCTTACGGCGGCGCGATAGCGTACTTCCACTTCCCGGCATACCCGTGTCTCGAAGGTAGTGATTTCGTATCTCCCGGAATATGTTCCAACCTTCGAGTGGAAAAAGGATATGGGAGCAGCAGCAATTCCCAGCGCCGCGGTTGTCCCGAGAGCGGCATTGTTGGTAATCCTTGCAATCCGGCGTCGGGGAACAAGTGGCAAATAGATGAAGACTATCGCAGCGGGGACGGAGCGTTACTCTATCGTCGTTCCTACAACAGTCTGCTCAATCGAGCGTCAGAGCATGGCCACAACTGGATCGTAGCAAGACGTCTGGAGATTCAAAACGACGTCAGGATACAAGTTCGTCGAGAGGATGGATCTGGAGAACCGTTCGTGAGAGTTGCGGATGGTGACTGGAGCGGTGATCCTGATTCTTTACTGACGCTCATTCAAGATGCGACCGGTTACACTCTTCTGCGACCCGACGGCGTCACCGAGCGCTACAATGTCTTTGGCTATCTCGTTTCCGAGACGAACCGCGCGGGGCAAACCACCACCTACACTTACGACACGCGTTATAAGCTCACCGCAATCACAAGCCACTCCGGTTCCAAGCTGGTCTTTGCCCATGACAGCACCGGTCGCGTAGCTACGTTGACCGGCCCCGACGGCAAAGTCATTGCATATGGCTACGATGCCCAGAACAACCTGATCCGCGTCGATTACCCGGACGGCACCGCCAAGCTCTACCACTACGAGAACAGCGCGTTTCCTCACCACCTCACGGGCATCTCGTTCGTCGAGGCGGATGGCACGACTACCCGCTACGCGACCTATACCTACGACAGTGACGGCAAGGCGATCTCCACCGAGCACGCAGGCGGGCAGGAGCGATTCACACTTGGATACCACTCCGGCACCCAGACGGCCGTCACCGACGCCGCCGGCACCCAGGAGGTGATGACGTTCGCGACCAACCTCGGGATGAGGAATCTGGTTTCCAAGGTCAACTTGGCAGACGGCAAGTCGCTCGAGCAGGTGTTCGATGCGAACAACAATTTGATCTGCAGGAAGGACGAGGAAGGCCGCGTCACGACCTATACGTACAACGCCACCAACCAGAGGACGTCGGTAACCGAAGGCCTCAGCGGCACCTGTGCAGCACCCGCCGCGACGAGCGCCACCCGCACGACAACATATCAGTACCTGTCGCCGACCCTCGATCTGCCGACTCAGATTTCATCGCCGAGCGTCGCCCCGGGCCAGACCAGGACGACGACGATCACCTACGGCGATCCCTCGCACCCGTACCTTCCAACGGCGATTACCGAGAGCGGCT
>DATCLR010000187.1:0-1561 GCA_036563785.1 Burkholderiales bacterium
AGGCGGTCGAACAGTTCCGGGCGACGGGGGGCAAGGGCGTTAACGTGACGGTGCCGTTCAAGCTCGAGGCTTTCCGTCTCGCCGATCACCTGAGCGAGCGCGCGAAGCTCGCGGGGGCGGTGAACACGCTCAAGTTCGAGCCGGACGGGCGCATCTTCGGCGACAACACCGACGGCGTCGGCCTGGTGCACGACATCGAGCTGAACCTCGGCTTTTCGATCAAAGGAAAGCAGATCCTCGTCCTCGGCGCCGGCGGCGCGGTGCGCGGCGTGCTGGGACCGCTGCTCAAGCACCACCCCGCACGCCTCGTGCTCGCGAATCGCACCGTCTCGAAGGCGCGCGACCTCGCCTATCACTTCCAGGAGCACGGCAAGATCGAGGTGAGCACGTTCGAGGAGCTGCGCGGCAAGCACTTCGACATCGTCATCAACGGCACCAGCGCGAGCCTGAACGATCAAGTGCCGCCGCTCCCCGAAACCCTGTTCACGCGCGAGGCGCTCGCCTACGACATGATGTACGGCGACCGGCCGACGGCGTTTCTCGAGTGGGCGGCGCTGCACAACGCCGCGCGCACCGCCGACGGGCTCGGCATGCTCGTCGAGCAGGCCGCCGAGTCGTACTTCGTCTGGCGCAACGTCCGTCCCGACACCCGCCCCGTTATCGCCGCCCTGCGCAAAGGCTGACGCCTCTCGGCCGTCGTTGCGACGTCGCCTTCAGTCCATCCGCGCCGAGACCGGGCCCGGGCAGCGTGAGGTAGCGCACGGCGCGAACTTTTGTCCTGACGAGAACCGAAGCCACGGAAGCTCGTCATTCCGGTGAAAGCGGGAATCCAGAATGTGAGGCGCCGGGGAAAGCCGGAACCGCCCTGCGGCCGCAATCGCCATTGCCGTTCACCATCGAGCGAGCCTTCCGTGCCGCGATGCGCGCGCGACGTATCGCCGCGCATCCGCGCGGTCACGTCATCGGTAAGGCCGCGGCGTCGCGGCGCTGCTCACTTCTGCTTGTCTCCCTCGGTGCGCCACGTATCATTAGCGCGCCAACGCGCGGGAGGCCGCATGCTCGTCAATTGCGTCGTCTATCAAGAAGGGCGCGTGCTCGCCGAGATCCCGCCCTCGGAAATCTCCGCCTACGTCTGCCGCCCGGAATGCTTCGTGTGGGTGGCGCTTCGCGACCCGAGCGACGCCGAGCTCAAGCAAATGCAGGAGGAGTTCAAGCTCCACGAGCTCGCCGTCGAGGACGCGCGTCACGGCCACCAGCGCCCGAAGATGGAGGAGTACGGCGACTCGCTCTTCGTCGTCCTGCACACGCTCGAGCCGAACGGCGGCGGCGAGCTGACGCCCGGGGAGCTGCACATCTTCGTCGGACGCAACTACATCCTCTCGGTGCGCAACCGCAGCGAGCGCGGCTTTCAGGACGTGCGCCGGCGCAGCGAGCGCGAGCCGGCGCTGCTGCGCCACGGCGCGAGCTACGTGCTCTACGCGCTCATGGACGCCGTGGTCGACCGCTATTTCCCGCTGCTCGACCAGCTCGAATCCGAGCTCGAGGAGATCGAGCAGCAGAT
>DATCLR010000190.1:0-6211 GCA_036563785.1 Burkholderiales bacterium
TCGGCCTCACGCTCCTCACGCATCAGACCGGCGCCTTCTTCGGCGCCTGGCTCGGCGGCGTCGCGCTCGTGCAGCAGGGAAGCTACGACTGGATGTGGTACGCGGACATCGCGCTCGCCTCGGCCGCCGCGGTGCTCAACCTGCCGATCCGCGAGGCGCGCATCGTCCCGGCGCTGAAACCGGCCTGACCGCGAGAGATCAGGGGTAGAGCCCGCGCTGGGCGCGCGCGGCGAGCACGCGCTGGCACGCGACGACGTATGCCGCGGTGCGCAGCGGAATGCGCTTCTGCTGGGCCACTTCCCAGATGGTCTTGAACGCTTCGGTCAGGATACGATCGAGGCGGGTGATGATCTCCGCTTCGGTCCAGAAGAAGCTCGAGATGTCCTGCACCCACTCGAAGTAGCTCACGGTCACACCGCCCGCGTTCGCGAGCACGTCCGGCACCACCACGATGCCCCGCTCCTCGAGTATGCGGTCGCCCTCGGTCGTGGTCGGGCCGTTGGCGCCCTCGACGACGACGCGCGCGCGGATGCGCCCGGCATTGTGCGCGTCGATCTGCCCTTCGAGCGCCGCCGGCACGAGGAACTCGCACGGCAGCTCCCAGAACTGGGTGTTGTCGATCGTCTCGGCGCCCGGAAAGCCGCGCAGCGTCCGCTGCTCGCGCTGGTACTCGCGCAGCGCCGCGACGTCGATCCCGCGCTCGTTGTACACGGTGCCGGTCTCGTCCTGGATCGCGATCACCACCGCGCCCTGCTCCGCGAACAGCCGCGCGGCGGCGCCGCCGACGTTGCCGAAGCCCTGGATCGCGACGCGCGCGCCGGCGAGCGGCAGCGACAGACGCCGGCCGATCTCGCGCGCGATGATGACGACGCCGCGGCCGGTCGCATCGTGCCGCCCGAGGCTGCCGCCCAGCGCGACCGGCTTGCCCGTGACGACGGCCGGCACCGTGCGGCCCTCGTTCATCGAATAGGTGTCCATCATCCACGCCATCACCTGCTCGTCGGTATTGACGTCCGGCGCGGGAATGTCCCGGTCCGGCCCGAGCAGGATGTTGATCTCGCTGGTGTAGCGGCGCGTTAGCCGCTCGAGCTCGTCGCGCGAGAGCTTTTTCGGGTCGACGCGGATGCCGCCCTTCGCGCCGCCGTAGGGCAGGTTCACGACCGCTGTCTTGATCGACATCCAGCCGGCGAGCGCCATCACCTCCGCGAGCGTCACGCTCGGGTGGTAGCGCACGCCGCCCTTGCCGGGCCCGCGCGAGACGTTGTGCTGCACGCGGTAGCCCTCGTAATGCATGATCACCCCGCTGTCGAGCTTGATCGGCACGTCCACGATGAGGACGCGCTTCGGCCGGCGCAGCGTCTCGACCCAGGGCTGCAGCTCCGGGTCGATCCACGGCACCACGGCGTCGATCTGGGCGAGAAAGGTTTCCCAGGGGCCGAGCCGGTCGGGAGACAGGTAGGAAGGCACTCGCGTATCGTCCATAACAGGCACTACTCCCTGCACGAGGGTCGCACCCGGCATGTGGTCACATCATCTGCCGCGGCAGCCAGGTGACCAGACCCGGAAAGTAATAGATGAGGAGGACCGCGGCGATCAGCAGCACGAACAGCGGAGCCGCGTGCCGCGCGATCCAGGTGATCTCCTTGCCCGTCATGCCCTGGAGCACGAACAGGTTGAATCCGACGGGCGGCGTGATCTGCGCCATCTCGACGACGAGCACCAGGAAGACGCCGAACCAGATGAGATCGATCCCCGCCGCCTGCACGGTCGGCAGCACCACGCCCATGGTGAGCACGACGACCGAAATCCCGTCGAGAAAGCACCCGAGCACGATATAGAAGACCATGAGCGCGAGCATCAGCGCGAGCGGGGACAACCCGAGGCCGTGGATCCATTCGGCGAGATGACGCGGCAGGCCGATATAGCCCATGGCCAGCGTGAGGAACGCGGCACCCGCGAGGATCAGCGCGATCATGCAGTAGAGGCGCGTCGCGCCGAGCAGGCTCTCGACGAACGTGCGCCAGGAGAGCACTCCTTGCGATGCCGCGACGAGAAGCGCGCCGACGACGCCGAGGGCCGCCGCTTCGGTGGCGGTCGCGATGCCCGTGTAGATCGACCCGAGCACGGCGAGTATGAGGGCGACCACCGGGAACAGGTGCCGCGACGCCTTGAGCTTCTCGATCAGGGTCAGACGGCGCTCCGGGCGCGGAATGGCGTCCGGGTGCAGCAGGCTCCAGACGATCGTGTACGCCATGAACATCCCGGCGATCACGAGCCCCGGGATCACGCCGGCGATGAAGAGCTGCGCGATCGACACCGACGCCGTCACGCCGTACACGATCATGATGATCGAGGGCGGAATGAGGAGTCCGAGCGTGCCGGCGCCGGCGAGCGTGCCGATCGCCATGGACTCCGGGTAGCCGCGCTTCGCGAGCTCGGGCAGCGTCATCTTCCCGATCGTGGCGCAGGTCGCGGCCGAGGAGCCGGAGACCGCCGCGAACAGCGTGCAACCGAGGATGTTGGTGTGCAGCAGCCGGCCCGGAATCCTCTCGAGCCAGGGAGCGAGGCCGTTGAACATGTCCTCCGACAGGCGCGTGCGGAACAGGATTTCGCCCATCCACACGAAGAGCGGCAGCGCCGTCAGGGTCCAGGACGACGACGCCCCCCAGATCGTGACCGCCATGGCGTCGCCCACCGGGCGCGGGCTGAAGAGCTCCATGCCGATCCACGCCACGCCCATGAGCGCAAGCCCGATCCAGACGCCGGCGCCGAGGAGCACGAATACCAGGACAACCAGTACGATGGCGGCGCCGACATCCATGGTCTTCCCTACTCGATCGGCGCCGTGACCTCGCGTCCCTCGACCGTGCGGCGCGTGATCAGCAGCTCCACCAGACCCTGCACGAAAGCGATCAGGAGCAGCACGGCGCCGACCGCCATGCCGATCTGCGGGATCCAGAGCGGCGTCGCGTCGAGCCCCTGCGAGACGTCGTTGAAAACGTAGGACTGCCAGACGAGCCGCACCGAGAACCAGGCGAGCGCGAACGACAGGCATACGGCCGCGGCATGAGCGAACAGCTCGAGCGCGTAGCGGCCGCGCGGGCCGAGCTGCTGCAGGATCAGCGTCACGCGTATGTGCTCGCCGCGCCGCAGCGTATACGCGAGCGCGAGGAACGACGACGCCGCCATGCTGTAGCCGGCGTACGCGTCCATGCCGGGGGTATCGATGCCGAACAGCCGCCCGGCGATCCCCGTGAGGATGGACAGCAGGATCAGCACCATGAAGAAGCCGGCGAGGTAGCCGGCGCCCAGATAGATCTTGTCGAGCAGCGCGCGCACGGAGCGGCACCGGCCGCGGCGCGGCCCGGCGGGCCGCGCCGCGCGCCGATCACTTGCGGTAAGCGCTGAGAATCGCCTCGCCCTCCTTGCCCGTCTGCTTGATCCAGTCCTGGATCATCGTCTCGCCGACCTTTTGCATGTCGGCCTGGAGCTGCGGCGACGGCTTCTCGACCTTCATATGCTTGCGCAGCTGGTCGAGGTACCAGTCGTTCTTCTCGGTGCTCGCCTTCCAGCCGCGCTCCTCGGCGGCGGCCGCCGCCTGGAGCACCGCCTGCCGCGTCGCCGTGTCGAGCGCGTCGAACGCGCGCTGATTGACGATCACCGCGTTCTTCGGCAGCCAGGCGCGCACATCATAGAAGTACTGCACCTGCTCCCAGACCTTGGAGTCGTAGCCGGTCGCCGACGAGGTCATGAACGCTTCGACGGCGCCCGTCGCGAGCGCCTGGGAAAGCTCCGCCGCCTGGATCGTGACCGGCTGCGCGCCGACGAGCTGCGCGATGCGGCTGGTCTGCGGGTTGTAGGCGCGCCACTTCATCCCCTTGAGGTCGGCGGCGCTGCCGATCGGCTTCGCGCTGTAGATCCCCTGCGGCTGCCACGGCACCGTATAAAGGATCTTCATTCCCTGCTTCGCGAACCGCGCCTCGATCGCGTCCTTCGACGCCTGCCACAGCCGCCGCGCGTCCTCGTAGCTCGTCGCGAGGAACGGAATCGAATCGAGACCGAACAGCGGATCCTCGTTGGAGAAGCCGGAGATGATGATCTCGCCGATCGGCGCCTGCCCGCCCTGCACCGCACGCTTGATCTCGTTCGCCTTGAACAGCGACCCCGCGGGGTGCACCACGATCTTGAGCTTGCCGCCGGTCGCCTGCTCGACGTCCTTGCGGAAGTGCTCGATGTTCTCGGTGTGGAAGTTGTTCGCGGGATAGCCGGTCGGCATATCCCACTGCACCTGCGCCTGCGCCGCGGCCGCGAATGCCGCGCAGCCGAACGCCATGAGCCATCGCCACAACGCCTTCATGGGACCTCCTCTGCTGGCTGGAGACGCATTCACGCTATTAGAACGTTGATAAAATGTCAACATATTGTATGATCGCGCGCTGCCGGGCGAACGCGCCCGCGCGCGTTCCCAAACACCGCAGGAATCGACATGCACGCACCCGCAGGCCCCGGGCGCTGGGAATTCTGGATCGATCGCGGCGGTACCTTCACGGACATCGTCGCGCGCCGGCCGGACGGCCGACTCGTCACGCACAAGCTCCTCTCCGAGAACCCCGAACAGTACGCCGACGCCGCCGTCGCCGGCATCCGGCAGCTGCTCGGCGTGCCGCCGGACCACCGGCTCGGCCCCGACCTCATCGAGGCGGTGAAGATGGGCACGACCGTCGCGACCAACGCGCTGCTTGAGCGCAAGGGCGAGCCGACGGTGCTCTTCATCACGCGCGGATTCCGCGATGCGCTGCGCATCGGCTACCAGAACCGTCCGCGCCTCTTCGACCGCCGCATCGTGCTCCCGGAGCTGCTCTACCGCAAGGTCGTCGAGGTCGACGAGCGCATGAGCGCCCAGGGGGAAGTCGTGCAGCCCCTCGACGAGGCGCGCGTGCGCGCCGATCTCGCCGCGTGCCGCGCGGAAGGTTTCCGTGCGATCGCGATCGTGCTGCTGCACGGCTACCGCTATCCGGCGCACGAGGAGCGCATCGAGGCGCTCGCGCGCGAGGCCGGCTTCACGCAGATTTCGGTGTCGCACAAGGTGAGCCCGCTCATGCGGCTCGTCGCGCGCGGCGACACCACCGTGGTCGATGCCTATCTCTCGCCGGTGCTGCGCCGATACGTCGACCGCGTCGCGGCGGAGCTGCCGGGCGTGCGGCTGCTGTTCATGCAGAGCAACGGCGGCCTTACCGACGCCCACCGCTTCCAGGGCAAGGACTCGATCCTCTCCGGTCCGGCCGGCGGCATCATCGGCATGGCGCGTACGAGCCTGCTCGCCGGGTTCGACAAGGTGATCGGCTTCGACATGGGCGGCACCTCGACCGACGTCTCCCACTATGCCGGCGAGTTCGAGCGCCAGTTCGACACCCAGATCGCGGGCGTGCGGCTGCGCGCACCGATGATGTCGATTCACACGGTCGCCGCGGGCGGCGGATCGATCCTGCACTTCGACGGCGCGCGCTACCGCGTGGGCCCCGACAGCGCCGGCGCCAACCCGGGCCCCGCCTGCTATCGCCGCGGCGGGCCGCTGACCGTGACCGACGCGAACGTGATGCTCGGCAAGATTCAGCCCGACTACTTTCCGAAGGTCTTCGGTCCCGGCGCCGACCAGCCGCTCGCGTACGACGTCGTCGCCGAGAAGTTCGCGGCGCTCGCGGAGGAGATCCGCGCCGCGACCGGCGACGCCCGCACGCCCGAAGCGGTGGCCGAAGGATTCATCGAGATCGCGGTCGGCAACATGGCGAACGCCATTAAGGCGATCTCGGTCAAGCGTGGGCACGACGTCACCGAATACACGCTCACGACGTTCGGCGGCGCCGGCGGACAGCACGCCTGCCTTGTCGCCGATGCGCTGGGCATGAAGCGCGTCTTCATCCATCCCTTCGCGGGTGTGCTCTCTGCCTACGGCATGGGGCTCGCGGATCAGACGGTCATGCGCGAGCAGGCCGTGGAAGCGCGCCTCGAGCCGGAGCGGCTCGCGGCGCTCGATGCCGTGCTTGCGCGGCTCGCGGACGAAGCGACCGCCGCGCTGCTTGCGCAGGGCGTGCGGCCCGAGCGTGTGCGGGTGATTCCGCGGGCGCACCTGCGCTACGACGGTACCGATACGGCCCTCATCGTTCCGTACACACCGGATGCGGCCGCCATGATCGAGCAGTTCGAAGCGGCG
>DATCLR010000195.1:0-2258 GCA_036563785.1 Burkholderiales bacterium
AGGCCGTGCACGGCGCCGAAGCCCGGGGCTTCGGCAATCCGCTCAGGCTGCGCCGCGCGCTCGACGCGGGCGTGCGCGTCGTCGTCGCGCACTGCGCTTCGGTCGGCAGCGACGTCGATCTCGACGCCGGCCCGAACGGGCCGGCGCGCTCGAGCTTCGAGCTCTTCGCGCGCCTCATGGACGAGCCGCGCTACCACGGACTTCTCTACGGCGACGTGTCGGCGGTGACGCAGGTCAACCGCTCCGCGACCGTCCTGCAGCGGCTCATCGAGCGCACCGACTGGCACGCACGGCTGCTGAACGGCTCCGACTACCCGCTCCCCGGCGTCATGCCGCTCGTCTCGGTGCGCCGGCTCATCGACCGGGGGCTGCTCGAGGCGGCAGCTGCGCCGGTGTTGAAAGCGATCCGCGGCTACAACCCGCTTCTCTTCGATTTCGTGCTCAAGCGGAACCTGCGGGCAGGCGGCAAGGCGTTCGCGCCGAGCGTCTTCCACACGCGCGACTTCTTCCTTCCCCGGAGGACCGGCGGAGCCGCGAGCCGGAACTAGCCGTCGGCCCGCATCGCGTATGATGCGGCCTTCTATCGGGATGCGGCGCGCATGCGCGAGCAGCCGGCGAAGCGAATAGGGGAGGTAGCACGTGTCTGAACGGGAGCCGGACTCCGGCGGCGTGCGCCCGCAGCGCAAGCGGCCGCGGCGCTTGTGGTCGCTCCCGGCTTCGCAGCTGGCGTACGGCGCTCCCGACGAGACGCGCGCGGTGGCGCGCACGGTCGCGGAGGCGGGCTGGCTGCTGCTCGCCTTCGTGCTCGGCTACCTCGCGCTCGCCCGGCAGTCGCTCCCGGCCGCCGCCGCGACGGCGATCCTCGGCGGCTCCCTCGTTTTCGCTGCCCTGCTGGTCGCGCTGCACACGCTCGCCCCCATTCCCGCGCGCCGCCCGTGGCCGATGCTGTGCCGCTGCTGGGCGATGACGGCCTACATCGCGTGGGTCCTCCTGCACGCGCCGGCGGACCGGGCCGTGCTCGCCGGCTTGTATCACCTCGTGATCATCGCGAGCGCGGTGGCGCTCGGCCCGCGCGCGACCGTGCTCAACTTCGCCCTCGTCGCCGCCTCGCTGGCGCTCGTGTGGCCGGCCGGACCGCCGGGCGGAGACTGGCGCGCCGGGCTCGGCTTCGTGCTGGCGGCCCTCGCGGTGGTGGGCTACGTTGCCGCGCGGCTCGCCGCCGACGTCCGCGGCACCATCGAGCGCATGCGCTTCATCTCGGAGACCGACGAGCTCACCCGGCTCTACAACCTGCGTGCCTTCATGCAGATCGCCGAGCGGCTGCATCGGCAGGCGAAGCGCTATTCCCGGCCCTATGCGCTCATCATGATCGACTCGGACAATCTCAAGTCGGTGAACGACGCGCACGGGCACCAGGTGGGCAACGAGCTCCTCAAGCTCACCACCGCCTGCATCCGGCGCGAGCTGCGCGAGACCGACGTGGCGGGCCGCTACGGCGGCGACGAGTTCGTCGTGATGCTGCCCGAGACGAGCGCGCGCGGCGCGCAGGAGCTGAGCGAGCGCATCCGCCGCGCGGTGGCGGCCAAGGGCATGGAAGTGCGCGGGCGCACGATCCAGACCAGCGTGAGCATCGGGATTGCCGCCTTCCCCGAGCACGGGACGGACTTCCGCAGCATCCTGAACAAGGCCGACCAGGCGATGTACCTCTCGAAGAAGACCGGCCGCAACCGCGTCACGCTGTTCGACCCGGGCTAGCGAGGCGCTGCGGTAGAATCGGCGGCGCGCGTCCGCACCGCTCGCGGACATTCCCCAGGCAAGGAAACCCATGGAGACCATCGACTGTGCCGTCATCGGCGCGGGCGTCGTCGGGCTTGCGATCGCGCGCCGGCTCGCCCTCGCCGGCCGCGAAGTGATCGTGCTCGAAGCCGAGAGCTCGATCGGCAACCACACGAGCTCGCGCAATTCCGAGGTCATCCATGCCGGGATCTACTATCCCACGGGGAGCCTGCGCGCGCGGCTCTGCGTCGCGGGCAAGCAGGCGCTCTACCGCTACTGCCCGGAGCGGGGCATCGCGCACCGGCGCATCACCAAGGTGATCGTCGCCACCACCGAGGACGAGGTGCCCACGCTGCACGCGTACAAGGCGCAAGCCGAGCGCAACGGCGTCCTCGACCTCGAATGGCTCGACCGCGCCCAGCTCGCCGAGATGGAGCCGAACGTCTCCGCCGTGGCGGGCCTGCTCTCGCCCTCTACCGGCA
>DATCLR010000198.1:0-2006 GCA_036563785.1 Burkholderiales bacterium
ACCGGGTGCACAATGCGCAGGCTGCGGCTGAAGCGATTCCTTCACGTGCGCGGGAAGTGCAATCCGCTCCCGCCGGGCCAGACCTATCACATCCTCGACAGGTTGTTTGAGTTCGAGCGCATCCGCGAGGCGGCGGTAGAGCAGATGGCTGCGCGCGCACCATGAGAGGGTCGCTGCGGGGCGTGACTCTCGATCTGCATGAGGTTTCTTCGGACCCTCGGGCCGAAGGGGGGTGCCGGGGCGTGCCCTCGCGATGGACTGCCCGCGCGCCGAAGCCCGCACGGACCGCCCGGCGGCGCGGCGACCGCGGGGCGGGCGGCGCGGCGGCGGCCGGACCGGGCGCCTTCGCCGCACGGACAGCCCGCCTGCGGGGGCGCGACTTGATCCCGTATCGCACCGCGTTATCAGAGACGAGGGAAGCGGCGCTGTCAGAACCGGCGGCGCTGCGCCGACCTAGGGAACGAACGGGGAACGCAGCAGGAGGACACCATGAAGGCAGCAGGAAACGTCCGGATAGAGATCACTCACCTTGACGGGCGCTGCACCGTCGCGACGCCGATCGCAGCGATCGCGTTCGACGACGAGGAGGACGCGCGCGGTTTCCTCGAGGATGTGGCGTTCCAGGAGCTCCGCGAGACGCGCGACGCGTGCAGCGTCGTCGCTTATACGTCCGCCTATCCGGAAGTGTGGGCCGAGGCGTACGACCAGGGCGACGGCGTCGTTGTCATGAGCGGCGCGGGACCGGGAGCGTGCGCGTAACGGCTCGCGGCTTCGCGAGCGGGCGGGGGCGCAGCCCCCACCTTGAGAGCCCAGGACCGCCCCAGCGCCAGCGGCGCGCACCGAGCGAAGCGAGCGAAGCGAGCGAAGCGAGGGGAACCCCGAAGCGGGTTGCGCGCCGTGGCGCGGGGCGGTACCTCCTGCGCTTCGCGTCACCACGCGGCCCCATTTACTCCCGCGGCTCCGGGGTGTAGGCTTGGAGTCACGGTTTCGGGCTCGATGAGTCTGTGACCAACATCCAGCGCGGCGGCGCTCCTTCGGGGGCGCCGTCTCTTCGTTTCCGTCCGATGCGCCTGGCAGCCTAGGCGTCATGACGCGCAGGATGTGGCACACCTCATCGCTTGGCGCCCCAGTCGGGGACGTCCGCCCGAACCGTGATGGGCACCTTCGGTGTTAAGAGCTGCCCTCACTGCGGGCGCTGGATCCCGGAGCCCCTGACGCGCTGCAGGCGGCGTCGTTGCCCCGGGTATGCGGACCTGTGGGCGGGCGACCAGCGGCGCAAACTGTTCGTCAACCTCGCGTGGTACGCCAGCCATCAACCGGCCGATGTGCGAGAAGCGCGCGTTCTGCTGTCGGCGGTCACGGCTCCGGGCGCTGACCAGCTCCCGTGGGACGAGCAGCACTGCCGAGCGCTCGGCGAGCATGAGCACTCGGGGCTACTGGGGTGCCGAGTGCACCTAGGCGCGGCGACGCGGTGGAACGTGACGGCGCCCGAGCGCTGGCGCGCTCTCCATCGGGCGGCCTACATCCGGTGCCGAAGAGAGGGGCTCAAACCGATGCTGCTCGTGAGGGTGTGGGAACTCCAGCATCGTGGCGTTCTCCATGTCCACCCGGTGTTGGGCTACTCAACGGCGTCGGAGAAGCGGGCAGCGGGGCGGTACGTCGAGCATCTCGCAGAGCTCGCGCCGAAGTTCGGCTTCGGGTTCGTCGAGAGAAAACATCGAGTGCTGAGCGCGTCTGCAGCGGCGGCCTATCTGTCGGCGTACTTCGTCAAGGGTCGGCGCGAGAAGCTCGAGCTACGGGAATCGGTGATGCACCCGGCAATGCCCCGCTCGATCGTGCACGTCTCGTCCCGGCTCACGCAGGCGACCGGGTGCACAATGCGCAGGCTGCGGCTGAAGCGATTCCTTCACGTGCGCGGGAAGTGCAATCCGCTCCCGCCGGGCCAGACCTATCACATCCTCGACAGGTTGTTTGAGTTCGAGCGCATCCGCGAGGCGGCGGTAGAG
>DATCLR010000003.1:0-4547 GCA_036563785.1 Burkholderiales bacterium
ATGTGAAGAGATACCCGGACGTGCGGCTGGTCCTCCACGCGAGTGAGCGTCGCCTCGACCTCGTGCGCGAGGGCTTCGACGTCGCGGTCTGGGGCGGGCCGCTCGAAGACTCGTCACTCGTCGCGCGCAAGATCGGCGTCGCCGGCGGCGGCTACTTCGCGAGCCCGACGTACCTTGCGCGCCGACCTGCGCCCAGGTCTCCCGACGACCTCTCCGCGCACGATCTCGTGACCATCACGAAGGAGGCGGGCGCGACGGAGTGGCCGTTCGTAGCCGGCGGGAAGGAGAAGCGCGTCGCCATTCGTCCGCGCCTGGTCGTCAACGATCTCGAGCTCGCCCTTCGCGCAGGCATCGCCGGGATGGGAATCGTCCCCGCCCCTTCGTCCCTCGCGGAACCCTACGTCTGTCGCCGATCGTAACGAAGCGCGCGTAGACGGCGCAAAACGCGTCTGAGCACTCAAATAAGTGCGCCACTCGGGAGGCGTGCAGGAGGCGCGATACGCGCCGGCGCACAAGGCGAGCCCGATTTCTGGCCGGAGTGGGGGCGGCCTTGGTAAGGCAGGACGGAAATAGTGGGAGGCTCGGACTCATCCTTCGAGCCTTCCGGGGCGGGCGCGACAGCGCGATGAGCGGGACGCTCGCCTGCCGAGCGGTATCGCTCAGCGGCCGCCGCCTCGTCCAGAAAACGGCGTCGTTTGCGGCTTGGACGAGGAGATCGGGAGGCTTTTCAACTGCGCGCGTTGCGGCGCGCAGGGCGTGGTCTGCCGGCTGTGCGATCACGGGCGCCGGTATTGTCCGCCGTGCAGCCGCTTGGCCCGGCGGGAAACGCTACGGCGCGCCGGCGCCAAGTACCAGAGGAGCAAACGCGGCCGTCATCTGCATGCGGCTCGGCAGGGCCGGTTGCGGCTCCGTCGTCGCGTCAAGTTTTCGGATCAGAAAGTGACGCATCAGGAGCTGACATTGGGGGCGATCTCGGCGAGCACTCCGTCCACGACGACGGAGGTGCGGCATGCTCAGTTCCTGGAACGCCCGAGTTCAGATCGACCCGAAACAAGTCAAGCTGCTGGTGACGAGCGCCGAAGTGGGGGACGTGCTCAAGGCCCGGCTGCCGCTCGTGCCCTCGCACCCGCGAGCGCTCTTGACGTTGCTCGAGGGCTTGGCGCTCTGGCAGGGCCAGCCCATCGGCGCTGCCTGGTCTGCGGGCGACCGCTGGCGGTCGCTGTTCGAGTCGAGCGTTTTCGGCGACGAGCTGTGGCCGGCGGAAAGTCCGCTGGTTCAGTACAGAGTCGCCGCCCCCGGCCGCCGCGCGGCCCGCCTGCGCGGCCTCGGTGACTTTCGGGCTCTGCGCGTCGTCGACGGAGGCCGGAGATGATCGGCCGCGAGCGCGAGTCGGAGATCTTGCGCCTGTACCACGCCGAAAAGTGGAAGGTCGGCACGATCGCGCGCCAGCTCGGCCTGCACCACACGACCGTGCGGCGCGTGCTCGCGCAGGCCGGCGTCGATGCGGGGCGGAGCTTCGAGCGGCGGAGCAAGCTCGAGCCCTTTGTGCCGTTCATCCGCGAAACGCTCGAGCAATACCCGTCGTTGCCGTCGAGCCGGCTCTACCAGATGGCGGTCGAGCGCGGTTACCGCGGCGCGGCCGACTACTTCCGCTCGGTCGTCGCCCGGCATCGGCCAAAGAAGAAGCACGAGGCATTCCTGCGGCTGTCCACGTTGCCCGGCGAGGAGGCGCAGGTCGACTGGGCTCACTTCGGTAAGATCGCCGTGGGTTCGACATTCCGGGCGCTCTGGGCGTTCGTGATGGTGCTGTCGTTTTCGCGCCGGCTGTTTCTGCGCTTCTACCTGAGCGCCAAGATGGAGTGCTTCCTCGACGGGCATGTCCGAGCTTTCGAGGCCTTCGGCGGCGTGGCGCGCCGCAATCTGTACGACAACTTGAAAAGCGTCGTGCTCGAGCGCGCCGGTTCTGTCGTCCGCTTCAATCAAACCTTCCTCGACTTCGCCGCGCACTATCGCTTCGCCCCGGTGCCCGTGGGTATTCGCCGGGGTAACGAAAAAGGCCGCGTCGAGCGCAGCATTCGCTTCATCCGCCAGAGCTTCTTCGCGGCGAGAAACTTCCGCGACGTCGCCGATCTCAACACTCAGGCCGAGCATTGGACCGCAGGCTTTGCCGCCGAGCGCGCCTGCCCCGGCGATCGGACGCGCACCGTGCGCGAGGCGTTCGAAGAGGAGCAGCCGCTCTTGCTATCGTTGCCCGAAAATCCCTTTCCGATCGAGCATCGCGCCGAGGTCGAAGTGGGCAAGACGCCGTTCTTTCGCTTCGACTCCAACGACTACTCGGTGCCCCATCAGTACGCGCGCCAGACGCTCCTGGTTCTGGCCTCACCTACAGAGCTTCGGGTGATCGACGGACAAACGGAAGTCACTCGGCACGAGCGCTCGTGGGACCGCGGCGCCCGCGTCGAAAAGCCCGAGCACACGGCGGCACTGCGGCAGGAAAAACGCCGCGCCCGTCGTGGCAGCGCGCTGGCGCGCCTCGAGCACACCGTCCCCTCGAGCAAAAAGTTTCTGCGCACGCTCGCCGAGCAGGGCGCCAATCTCGGCAACGCCACGCTGCTGCTTTTGAGGCTGCTTCAGAATCATCCCGCCCGTGAGCTCGACCGCGCCATTGCCGAGGCCCTCGCCCGCGGCACGCCACACTTCGGCGCTGTTCGCCATCTGCTCGACGAGCGTAGAAAGCACCGCGGACAGCCGCCGCCCGTCACCGCTCACCTGCGCGATGAGCGGCTTCAAAACCTGGTCGTCGAGCCCCACGACCTTGGGACTTACGACGTGCTTGGAGGCATCAAAGATGAAAAATAGGAGTGCTGCTCCCGATCAGGATCCGCTCTGCGAGCGTGCTCGAAGGCTCGGCCTGTTCGGGCTCGTGCAAAGCTGGGACGAGCTCGGAAAAGCGCCGTGGGTCACCCAGCTCATCGAGCTCGAGGAAACCGAGCGCCAGAAACGCAGCCTCGAGCGTCGGCTCAAGCATGCCAAGATCGGCCGCTTCAAACCCATGGTCGACTTCGACTGGAATTGGCCCAGAGCCATCGACCGCGCTGCTATCGACGAGCTGTTCTCGCTCGACTTTGTCGCCGAAGGCTCCAACGCGATCTTGCTCGGTCCAAATGGCGTCGGAAAATCCATGATCCTCAAGAATCTCGCGCACCAGGCGCTGCTGCGCGGCTTCACCGTGCGCTTCACCTCCGCCAGCACCATGCTCGCCGACCTCGCCGCGCAGGACAGCCCGAGCGCGCTCGCGCGACGGCTCTCGCGCTACTGCCTGCCGCGCCTCTTATGCGTCGATGAGGTGGGCTATCTCTCGTACAACAATCGCTACGCCGACTTGTTCTTCGAGGTCGTCTCCCGCCGCTACAACACGCCGGCGTCGATCGTGATCAGCACCAACAAGCCCTTCGCCGAATGGAGCGAGGTCTTCCCCCACGCTGCCTGCGTCGTCACACTCGTCGACCGTCTCATCCACCACGCCGAGCTCATCACCATCGAGGGCGACAGCTACCGGCTCAAAGAGGCCAAGGAGCGCGCCGCCAAGAAGCCTCGCCGCCACAGCCATGACTCTGCACATCAGCACCATCGGCCCTGATCAAGCCCTCGCGCAGGGCGTACTCGCCGAGCTGAAATGCCGTGGATTTCTGCCGCTGATCGAGCAGATCTGCGCAGCTCGTGGCGTCACCGCCTCCGAGCTCTGCGGTCGCACGCGCACGCGCGCCGTTGCGTGCGCTCGTCACGAGCTCTGGTGGCGCATTCGTTCCCTGCCCGGTCACGACCACAGCGTCTCCGAAATTGCCGCCTGGTTCCGGAGGGATCACACCACGGTCTTTCACGGCATCGCCGCCTTCGAGAAGCGCCGACGCTCTCGGCTCTGACATCCCCAACGGCGTCGCGCTACGCGCGACCTTATCACATGTACGCTTTCCGCATCAACCGACAACCGCGCCGTCCTTCGCCGTCCGACTGTCCGATTGTGCGCCGTCTGAACGCGGTTCCTGAAAATCGTCTACAGGAGGTTCAGGAACACTCGCCCGCAACCTGTCGCGGTCCAGGCGATGCCTTAAATCCGAGCCGACGTGAGCAACACCGAGCGTGCAAGCTCGCCTTGCACGGCGGCCGTCTGCATCGTCCACATCGCTTCTCGTCCATCTCGTCGGCAGGCGAGGTCCCGCCAGCGCTCGCATCGGCTCGCACTGAAGGTGCGCTGCCCGGCGCACGGTACCGAGCCGCCATGGCTTTGCGGCGCCTTCGCAGGATCGCGCAGCGGTGTCTCGCGGATCCGTGAGACAGGATTACCGGGTCGGATTCCAGGCAGGTAGGGGACGCGGAGCTAGACACTCCGGGCAGGGCTGAAATTCCACTTGAAGTTCGTGCCTGTCCCGACCTTGATACGCCGAGCGCGAAGTACCTCCACGACGCCGCGGGCTTGTAGGGTCTTGCGGTCGGGCCGCTCCACATGAAGTTCCCGTTGCTCGAGCATCGATCGCACCGTGTCCGGT
>DATCLR010000017.1:0-25358 GCA_036563785.1 Burkholderiales bacterium
GCCGGAAGCCGCGACCGAGGAAATCGGCGCCGCCCGTGAGGAGCTGGCGCAGATCGATTTGGCCGAATAGCCAGGCATACCCTTCGAACTGGCGGGTGAGGGAGCGAATGATCTCCGGAAGCTTTTGCATCAGCTGCGCCATCTGCGCCGCCATCGTGGTGCCGAAGGCGATCCCGCCGGCGACGAACAGCGCCCCGAACGCGACGAGCACGACGGCGAGCGACCAGCCGACCGGCAGCCCGGTGCGGCTGCTCAGCCAGTCGGCCGGGGTGCGCACGACGAGCGCAAGCAGGGCCGCGGCGAATGCGAGCACCAGCACGTCGATGAGGTACCAGACGAGAACGAGCAGGATGACGACCGACGCGAACACGCCGGTCATGAGGAGCGAGCGATGCGTAAGCACCCGGTCCTGCGAGCGGTCGGGCGGCAGGCGCGATTCCATGCGTTCCCGTCCTTGGCCCGCGCCCGCGGTTATCCGCCGGTTCCAATGGCGGCGCGCGCAGCACCGGCGCCCGGGGGCGGGTTGGCCATTATGCCGGGCGCGCGGCGGCGCTGCACCGCGCGCCCGCGGGGCATTTTTCTGGGCCGGTTCTTACGGCGCTTTTTCGGCCGCGTCGATCTCCGCGAGCGTCTGCTCGACGATGTGGAAGGCCGAATTGGCGGCCGGCACGCCGCAGTAGATCGCCGCCTGCAGCAGCGCCTCCTTGATCTCCTCGCGCGTGACGCCGTTATTGAGCGCGCCGCGCGTATGCATGCGCAGCTCCTCCCCGCGGTTCAGCGCGACCAGCATCACCAGCGTGAGGAGGCTCCGCGTCTTGCGCGGCAGGCCCGGGCGCGTCCAGATCTCGCCCCAGGCGTAGCGCGTGATGAGATCCTGGAACTCCTCGTTGAACGCGCTGCGCCGCTCGAGCGTACGATCGACGTGCGCATCGCCGAGCACCGCGCGGCGCACCTTCATGCCCTGCTCGTAGCGCTCGCGGTCGTCCACCTCAGTTGCCCTCCGTCAGGAACCGCAGCACCGCGTCGTTGAATTCGCGCGGCATCTCGATGTTCGAGAGGTGTGCGACGTCGAGCTCGAGGTAGCGCGCCCCCGGGATGCGTTCGGCCAGGAACCGCCCGTCCGCGGGCGGCGTCGCGACGTCCCGGGTGCCGGCGACGACGAGCGTCGGTGCGCGTATGCGGCTCACGGTCTCGCGTTCGTCGTGATCGCGGATCGCCTCGCAGCAGCCGACGTACCCTTCCGTCGACGTGCGCTCGACGATCCGCCGCATGCGCTCCACCGTCTGCGGCTCGCGCTCCCGGAACGCCGGCGTGAACCAGCGCTCCATCAGTCCCTGGGCGATGCCGGCGGTGCCGCTCTGGCGTACCGCCGCGATGCGTGCGTTCCAGAGCTCGGCCGTTCCGATGCGCGCGCCGGTATTGCACAGCACCAGCTTGTCCAGGCGCTCGGGCGCGTGCACGCCGAGCCACAGGCCGGTGGCGCCGCCCATCGAGATGCCGCAGAAGCTCGCGCGCTCGATCCCGAGCGCGTCCAGCAGCCGCAGCACGTCGCGTCCGAGCTGCTCCATGGTGTACGGCGCCGGCGTGACCGCCGATTCGCCGTGCCCCCGCTGATCGTATCGGAGCACGCGCAGGCGCGCCGTGAACGCCGGAAGCTGCGGCTCCCACATGGAAAGGTCGGTGCCGAGCGAGTTGGAGAGCACGAGCACCGGCGCGTCGCGCGGTCCGTCGAGCTCGCAGCGGAAGCGTTCGCCCTCCAGATCAACGAAAGCCATGCCTTCCTCCCGAGAACGATGAAAAACGAAGCGCCGGCAAGGCCGAGGTCGCGCCGCCGGCGCCCTTCACTCCGGTTCGCGCGCGCCCGACCGCTCGCCGAGCACGCGCTCGACCATCTGCTCCGCCGATCCGGTGTAGCTCGACGGATCGAACAGTCGATCGAGATCGGCCGCAGTGAGATGGCGCGCCGCCTCGGCGTCGGCCGCGAGCACGTCGCGCAGATGCCGGCCCTCGGCCGCCGCCCGGCGGCTCGCCGCCTCGACGAGCCGGTGCGCGGCGTCGCGCCCGAGCGTGCGTGCGAGCGCCATGGTGACCGCTTCGGCCATGATCAGCCCGCGCGTCTGCTCGAGATTCGCACGCATGCGCGCGGGATCGATCTCGAGCCCCTCGATCGCCTGCCGCAGCTGCGCGGCGGCGCCTGCCGTGAGCGCACAGATCTCCGGAAGCACCTCCCATTCCGCGTGCCAGGCCCCGACGGCGCGCTCGTGCTCCTGCACCATGGCGACGAGCATCGTCGCGACGAGCTGCGGCACGCGCAGCGCCGCGGCTGCCGCAACCAGGCTGCCTACGGGATTGCGCTTGTGGGGAAGCGTCGAGGAGCCGCCGCGTCCGGGCGCCGACGGCTCCAGCGCCTCGGCGACCTCGGTCTGCATGAGCAGCGTGATGTCGCGCCCGATCTTGCCGAGCGTGCCGGCGAGCAGGCCCAGTGCCGCGGCCGCCTCCGCCGGGCGGTCGCGATGGGTGTGCCACGGCAGCGCCGGACACGCGAGCCCGAGCTCGCGCGCGAGCGCCGCCGCCACGGCGAGCCCGTGCCCGCCGAGCGCGGCCAGCGTGCCGGCGGCGCCGCCGAACTGCAGGACCAGGATCCGCTCCCGCGCCGCACGCAGGCGTGCGCGATCGCGCTCGAGCGCATCGAGCCAGCCGGCGAGCTTGAGACCGAACGTCGTCGGCAGCGCGTGCTGCAGGAGGGTTCGCGCCGCGAGCGGCGTACGCGCATGCGTGCGCGCGAGGCGCGCGATCGCGGAAGCGAGCGCTTCGACGTCGGCCTCGATGAGATCGCACGCCGCGCGCAGCTGGAGCACGAGGCCCGTGTCGATCACGTCCTGGCTCGTCGCGCCCCAGTGCACGAAGCGGGCGGCTCGTGGATCGCTCTGCGCCACGCGCGCGGTGAGCTCCTTCACCAGGGGAATCGCGAGGTTGCCGGCCGTCGCCGCGGCCGCGGCCAGCACGTCGACGTCGTAGAGCTCGGCGCGGCACTTCGCGGCGATCGCCGCTGCGGCGCTCTCCGGAATGACGCCCACCGCCGCTTCGGCGCGCGCGAGCGCGGCCTCGAAGTCGAGCATGGCCTGCAGCCGGCCGTGATCGCTGAACACGGCGCGCATCGCTTCGGTGGTGAAGAGCGGATCGAGCAGCCGCCGCGAGCGCGATGACGTCTCGTTCATAACGGGTACCCTGGTGCGGGCGATGACGCGCGCCGCAACGGGATCGATGGCTTCAGGGCGTGCACGTCGATAGCCGAAAAATCGGGTTTCCTGTCCGCCCCGGAGGATATCATCCCTTCCGATTCCGTTTCTGTCGCGGACCGGCGCGGCGGGCGTCCGGCAGCGCGGCCCGCCGCCGGTGCGTGCCTGCCTGCCGGACCGGCGCGCTCGCACGATTCGGGCTCCGAGCGCCGGTCCGGCGTGGCGACGGCAATCGTGCGCCTGCCCCGCCCGACCGATGAATCAGGCACGGCCGTGCGCTTCGGCCGTGCGGCGATGCAGGTCGCGCAGCACTTCGAGTTCGTGCGCGGTCGGCGCCGCGGTTTCGCGCACGTCGGCCGCGAAGCGGATGGGCCAGCCGGTCGCTTCCTGTACCTGCTCCCGCTTGATGCCCGGGTGCAGGTGCGTCACGACGAGCTCCTTGGTCTCGGGATCGGGCTCGAGGATACAGAGATCCGTGATCACCGCCGTCGGTCCCTTGCCGGGCAGACCGAGCCGGCGGCGCGCGTCGCCGCCGTCGAGATGGCCGACCGAGGTGATGAAATCGAGCTTCTCGACGAACGCGCGCCTCGCGTGCCGCAGGATGATGAAGATCTCGCCCGCGCAGGCGGCGATCTCGGGCGCGCCGCCGGCGCCCGGCAGGCGCGTCTTCGGCTGGCGGTAGTCGCCGATCACCGTCGTGTTGATGTTGGCGTAACGGTCGATCTGGGCCGCACCGAGGAATCCGATTCCGATGCGCCCGCCCTGGAGCCAGTACTGGAAGATCTCGGGCGTGGACACCACCGTGTCGGCGGTCTCGGCGAGGATGCCGTCGCCGATCGACAGCGGCAGGACGTGCGGCTTCGCGCCGATCGGGCCGGATTCGTAGATGAGCACGAGGTCGGGGGCGTGCGTCAGGCGCGCGAGATTCGCGGCGGTCGACGGCAGCCCGATGCCGACGAAGCACACTGCGCCGTTCTTCAGCATGCGCGCGGCGGCGACCGTCATGACCTCTTCGGTCGTGAAAGCGGGACCGTTCATCAGGCCACCTCCCGCCGCGCCGACTCGCGGAACACGCGCTTGAACGCCTCGAAATCCTCGGTATCGAGCACGTGCCGCTTGATCCACGCCTGGAAGCTCTCGCGGGTGCGCGCGATCTCGTCCCATTCCTGATAGAAGCGGTTGTCGCGCTCGTAGTAGCCCATGGCGTACGAGGGCTGCGCGCCGCCCGGCACGTGGCACACCGCGGTCACCACCCAGGACGGCAGGATGCATGCGTTCGGCGGGGCGTTGAGATCGTCGACGATCTCCTCGACCGTCACGATCGCCCGCTTCGCCGCGAGAACGGCCTCCTTCTGCACGCCGAGGATACCCCAGAGCAATACGTTACCCTTGCGGTCGGCCTTCTGCGCATGAATCACGGCCACGTCGGGCCGCACCGAAGGAACGGCCGCAAGTTCCTCCCCGGTGAACGGGCAGCGGATGAACCGGATGCGGTCGTTGTACTTCGGCAGATCGGAGCCGGTGTAGCCGCGGAACGCCGCGAAGGGAAGATTGGACGCCCCCGCGACGTAGGCGTTCGCGAGCGCGGCGTGGCTGTGCTCCTCGATCTCGAGCGGGTGCGGCCAGCCCTTCTCGACCGCATCGCGCAGTCGGTGCAGCGAGCCGACGCCCGGATTGCCGCCCCAGGAGAACACGAGCTTGCGCGCGCAGCCCGCGCCGATCAGCTGGTCGTAGATGAGGTCCGGCGTCATGCGCACGAGCGTGAGGTTCCTGCGCTGCTGCCGGATGACCTCGTAGCCCGCGGCGAACGGAATCAGGTGGGTGAACCCTTCCATCGCGACGGTATCGCCGTCGTGGATGAGCGAGGCGATCGCGTCGCGCAACGACGTTAGCTCCGCCATTTACACGCTTCTCCGCTGGGATGCGCCGCCGCGGGCGCGGCACGCACGCGGCCTGCTGTCTGTTGCTGTAGGCGCCGTTCCGGGCGCCCGGTGCACGCGGCGCTTTGCGCGGCGCGTACTCACGAACGCGCGGATTATTTGGTATAAACGTGCGCGTTACAAGGGCGATTATCCGCGGTTCGTGCGGTTATCGCTCATCTGCAGTAAAGACTACGCGGGAGAGGCGAATGGCAACAGTCGTCACGCGCGGCAGACGCAAGAACGAAGGTCCGGGCGGGACGAAGCTCGACGCGGCGCCCGCGGAGCCGCCGCCGAGCGCGGTGCCGAGCTATCCGGGCGATCCGAACTTCATGGCTTCGCTCGCGCGCGGGCTCGCCGTGATTCGCGCGTTCTCGCAGAGCCCGCAGAGCCAGACGATCGCGCAGCTGAGTCACAAGACCGGCATTCCGCGCGCCGCCGTGCGCCGCTGCCTGTACACGCTCGCCAAGCTCGGCTACGTGACCGCGAACGATCGTCACTTCTCCCTGCAGCCGAAGATCCTGACGCTCGGGCACGCCTATCTGTCCTCGACGCCGCTCGTGGTCTCGGCGCAGCCCTATCTCGACCGGATCAACGAGCTGGTGCACGAGTCGTGCTCCATGGCCATTCTCGACGACGACGAGATCCTCTACGTCGCGCGCTCGAAAAGGACGACGCGCATCATGTCCGTGGACCTGCGCATCGGCAGCCGGCTGCCGGCGTACTGCAGCTCCATGGGCCGCGTGCTGCTCGCGCATCTCCCGCCGGCCGACCTCAAGGCGTACCTCGCCCGCGTCAGGCTCCGGCCCTACACCGAGTACACCGTGACTTCGCGCGAGAAGCTCGCGCACATCCTCGACGAAGTGCGCGCCGACGGCTACGCGATCGTGGATCAGGAGCTCGAGATCGGTCTGCGCTCGATCGCGGTGCCGGTCAAGGACGTGCACGGCCACGTGGTATCCGCGATCAACGTCGGCGCACAGGCGGCGCGCGTGAGCGTGCGCGACATGGAAACGCGCATCCTGCCGCATCTGCGGGCGGCCGCGAGCGAGCTCGGCAGCCTGCTCGTCGCCTAGATTGCCGCGCCGGCGCGGCGGCGACGGCCGCCGTCAGGCGCTCGCCGGGCTCAGCACCGCCTTGATGCAGCCGTCGCGCTTGTCGCGGAACAGGCGGTAGGCCTCCGGCGCCTGATCGAGCCGCATGCGGTGCGTGATCACGAACGACGGATCGATCTCGCCCTGCTGCACCCGCTCGAGCAGCTTCGGCGTCACCGCGGGCACGTTCGTCTGCCCGGTCTTGAGCGTGAGCCCTTTGGCGAACGCGGCGCCGAACGGCATCTTGTCGAACACGCCGCCGTAAACGCCCGGCACCGAGACGGTGCCGCCCTTGCCGCAGCTCATGATCGCCTCGCGCAGCGCGGTCGGCCGGTCGGTCTCGAGCCTCACGGCCTGCTTTACGCGATCGTACCACCCGGCCAGCCCGAAGCCGTGCGCCTCCATGCCGACGGCGTCGATGCACGCATCCGCGCCGCGCCCGCCGGTCAGCTCGCGCACGGCCTCGAACACGCTCTCGTCCGCGTAATCGACGGTATGCGTACGGCCGTCGGCGTGGCGCTTCACCATCTCGAGACGCTCCGGCACCCGGTCGATCGCGATGACGCGCTCGGCGCCGAGCATGAGCGCGCTCTTCACCGCGAACTGCCCGACGGGCCCGCAGCCCCACACGGCGACCACGTCGCCCGGCGCGATGTCGCAGTTCTCCGCCGCCTGGTAGCCCGTCGGGAAGACGTCGGAAAGAAAGAGCGCCTGCTCGTCGCGCAAACCGTCCGGCAGCTTGATCGGCCCGGCATCCGCGAAGGGAACGCGTACGTACTCGGCCTGCCCGCCCGCATAGCCGCCGAAGAGGTGCGAGTAGCCGTAGTAACCGCCGCCCGCGTAGCCGTACAGCTTCTCGACCATCCAGGCGTTCGGGTTCGAGTTGTCGCAGAGCGACGCCTGTCCGCGCTCGCAATAATGGCAGCGGCCGCAGGTGATCGTGAACGGCACGACGACGCGATCGCCGACCTTGAGCCCCGTAACGTCGGGTCCGACTTCGACGACCTGGCCCATGAATTCATGTCCGAGGATATCTCCGGCTCTCATGCCCGGGATGTAGCCGTCGTAGAGATGCAGGTCCGAGCCGCAGATCGCCGTGGCGCTCACTTTCACGATCGCGTCGCGCCGGTTGAGGATCCGCGGCTCCGGCACCTCCTCCACCGACACGCGCCCCGGCGCGATCCAGCATACCGCTTTCATGCCGCACCTCCCCGCGCGGCGTGGTGCAGGCGCCACACCCGTCGTCCGGACGGCTGCCCTTTCACCCTCGGCACCTCGCCGGCTTCGAGCACCTGCTTGAGGCGCCGGATCTCTTCCCGGAGAGTGTGTCTGTTGAGCGGATAAGTGAGCGCCGCAACGGCCGTGCCGTACGCCGGCCGGTACTCGATGCGCACGTGCACCTCGGTCCCGCGATTGCCGGGCGCGGGCGCGAAGCGCACCTCGCCGTTGTGCTGCGCGGCGCCGTTCGGAAGCGTGCGCCATCGGATGAGCTCGTTCGGCCGGTCCTCGACGATTTCCGATTCCCACTCGACCGCCCGCCCGAGCGGCCCGGCCTGCACCGTCCAGCGCGACCGCGTCGCGTTCAGCGTCTCCACCCGCGCGACATGACGCATGAACTTCGGCAGGTTCTCGAGCTGCCGCCAGAAGCGGTAAACCTCCTCGGGCGAACGATTGATCGTCACGGTCTGCGCGAGCGTCACCGGTTCTTCCGCCCCGCGCACCCCCATCCGGCGATACACCCCGGACCGACCCGTCGCGCCGCGCCGCACGAGCGCACCCCCGAGCCCGATCAATGGAAGCGCAGCAAGCCAGGAGCGCCGCCGCAGACCCTGCGCCACGAGCAGCCCACCCCCGAGCATGCACAGAGTACGTTCCGTCGCCGCAACGTTGGGCGGCGGCCCGCCGTCCCTGCGCCAGGCGCGCTCCGGCGCCGCCGCTTCCCGCATAGGCCGCTCGCGTGCGGGGATTTCCGCCACGTTGGCGACCGTCGTCTGAATCACTTCCCCCGGTCCGCGCCGCACCCCGCGCCGCGGTGTTTCCTGCTTCTCCTCTGCCATGTTCGTCCTCCGTACCTGTCGATCCGTCCCTGCGCCGCGCTCCCGCCGCGACCTTGCTCATTGGTACAAGCGGCGCGAACGGGGTTCCCGTCGCCGGTTTGCGTCGGCGGTTTCCCCGGTGTGCGCACGGTCACTCGCCCTTCGTGCCCGGCTCGTTCCCGTGGCGAGCCCGGAGCGGCCGGTTCGCGTATCATGAAACGGCCCAATCCGCCCGGAGGGATTCCATGGCATCCACTCGTGCAGGTGCACTCCCAGAAGCTCGTCGTCGCGTCGGTTCGCTGCTCGAGGAATTCAGGAACTTCGCGCTCAAGGGAAACGTCGTCGACCTCGCCGTGGCCGTGGTCATCGGTGCGGCCTTCGCGAAGATCATCGATTCGCTCGTAAAGCACATCATCATGCCGCTCGTCTCGCTGCTCCTGCCGACCGATCAGAGCTATCTCGAATGGAAATGGGTCGTCGGCGGCACGGAGGTGCCTTACGGTCTGTTCATCGGCGAGGTCGTCAACTTCCTCATCGTCGCTCTGGCGCTGTTCGTGTTCATCGTCAAGTTCCTCGGCTTCGTCCTGCGCAGCCGGACGGCGGCAGCGCCGCCCCCGCCACCGCCGCCGAGCCCGGAGCAGCAACTGCTGACCGAGATACGCGATCTGCTCAAAGCGCAGCGGACCTGAGACGCAGCACCCCCGCGCGCCCTCCTCGCCGGCGCGCCGGCGGCGCGGAGCGCGTGCGCCCCCGAGCAACGATCCCGTCTTCTCGGCACGCAGATGCAGCAGCCGTCGCATATCGCGACGAACGCCGGAGTCTGGCAGCCCGATCGTCTGCTGCCGGGCTTCGAGGCGCTCGAGCTTCCGTTTCCGGACGATTACGACGGCCCCGTCGTGGCCACCCTCGTGCGGTATCCGGTGGTTTCGGCGCCGAACGGTCCGGTGCTCTACGTGCACGGCTTCATCGATTACTTCTTTCAGCGCGAGACGGCCGAGCGCTTCGCGCAGGCTGGCTATGCGTTCCACGCGCTCGACCTCCGCAAGCACGGGCGCTCCCTGCGCCCGCACCAGCACCCGAATTTCTGCAGGTCGATCAGGGAGTACTACGCGGATCTTACGGAAGCGCTGCGCATCATCGGCGAGCCGACGGTCCTCGTCGGGCACTCGACCGGCGGGCTCGTCTGCTCCCTTTACGCCCACGAGGGCGAGCGGCGCGCGCAGCTCACCGCGCTCTGGCTCAACAGCCCCTTCTTCGACTTCAAGCTGCCGCCGTGGCGGCGGGCCCTCCTCGCCGTCGGCGCGCGGGTCGGGCGCGTGTTTCCGTTTCTCAACGATCCGCGCGCCGTGTCGCCCGATTACCCGAAGAGCCTGCACAAGCACTATCGAGGCGAATGGGAGTTCGATCTGCGGCTCAAGCCGATCCGGGGCTTCCCCGCCTACTACGGCTGGCTCGCCGCGATTCGCGAGGCGCAGGCCCGCGTGCGCCGCGGGCTCGACATCCGCTGTCCGGTGCTCTCGACCTACTCGGACGAGGCGGACATCGTGCTCGACTGGCGCCACATGGAGCGCTGGAGCCGCGTGCTCGGTCCGGACGTGACCCTGCGCCAGTTTCCGGGCGCGCTGCACGACGTGGTGCTCTCGCGCAAGGACATACGCGAAGCGGTGTACGCTTTCGTGCTCGATTGGCTCGCGGCGCACAGCCGCCGGACCGGCTGAGCGCGCCGAGGCGTCAGGCGGCCTGCGCGGCCATCCAGCGCCCGAGGAATCCTTCGCGGCGCAGCCAGTCGATGCTGTCTTCGACCATCCGGCGCAGGTCGACCGGCTCCAGCCCGAGCTCGCGCTGCGCCTTGGTGCTGTCGCAGATCATGTCGCGCGTCGCCTGCCCGACCATTTCCGGCGTGATGCTCGGCGCCCGGCCCGTGATCCGGGAGATCCACTCGGCGACGCGGCTCGCGGCGATGAGCACGCCCCGCGGTGTCGTGCGCGACGGCACCGGGCATCCGACGACCGCACCGATCGTCTGCACGAGCTCGAGCAGCGTCGCGTCGGTGCCGCCGAGCAGGTAGTTCTCGCCCGTGCGCCCGCGTTCGGCGGCGGCGATGTGTGCCTTCGCGACCTCCCGCGAGTGACAGAAGGACAGCCTGCCCGGCGGGATGCCGGGCAGCTTGCCGGTGCATACCAGGCGGATGAGGCGCGCCCAGCTCGTCGTGTCGTACGGTCCGAAAACGCTCGCCGGATTGAGGATCACGGCGTCGAGACCGCGCTCGATCCCGCGCCGCACCTCCACCTCGCCGTAGTACTTCGAGCGCTGATAGTTGATCCAGGAGTGTGCCCCGCGCTGCTCCGCGCGCTCGTCGATGCGCCCGGAGTGGAGACCGTAGGCCGAGATGCTCGAGGTGTGCACGAACCGGCCGGCGCCGGCCGCGAGCGCCGCCTCCACCATGTGGCGGGTGCCGTCGATATTGACCCGATCCTGCGCCGCATTGCGCCGCGACCACATGCTGGTGTCTCCGGCGACATGGAACACCGCGTCGACACCCGGCGGAATCGCGCGCTCGAGCGAGGCCGGATCGAGGATGTCGCCCTCGACCAGGGTGACGGGAAAGCGCTCGAGGCGGCGCAGCATCGCGCCGCGCCGATGCAGTGCGACCACCCGCCATCCGGCCGCGGTCAGCTGCTCGACGAGATTCAGGCCGATGAAACCGGTACCGCCGGTCACGAAGGCGGTCTTGGCCATGCGCTTGTCCGTGTGTTGTCACGATGAGGGTAGCGCCGTGCCCGGTAACGGTCGAGTCGGCGCGCGTCACGGCCGGGGTGAGGCCGGGGCCGGCGCGACCCCTTAGGGAGTGCTCCTGTCATGCGAAACGCCCGCTCCGGTGTTTACGTAAGGTGCGGGCCGGAGCGAATGCAAAGGCCGGCGGTCTTACAGGGATGGCCCGAGTAATGGAAAACCGGCGATCTCACAGAGGTCTCGTTCTCGTGGTCGACGACGAGGACGACATCCGCTGGTGCCTGTCTGCGGCTCTCACGCTCGAAGGCTACGAGGTGCTCGAGGCGGCGAACGGCCATGAGGCGCTCGCACGCATCGCCGATCGGCGGCCGGATCTGGTGATCTCCGACGTGCTCATGCCGCGCCTGAACGGCCAGGAAATGTGCCGGCGGCTGCGCAACGACCCCGCGACGCGCCACATCCCGATCGTGCTTTTCAGTGCCCTCGAGCCCTCCGAGCTCCCCGGCGCGTGCGGCGATTCCTATATCCGGAAGCCCGGCGACATCTCGTACCTGCTCGCCGAAATAGCCCGCCTGCTCGCCCATCACTGAGGCTTGCCGCTCGTGCGGCGCGGCCGCTGCGGGGCCCCTTATGCTCCGTGCACCACCGTGCCCGCCGCGTCAAGGCTTCCCGCAGCATGGCGGACGGTATATATGGAATCGGCGACTGCATCCGGCCGGGCGCGGCGGCGCCCACCGGTGCCGTCGCCGACGCGCGTGACCGGAATCGGCGGGCGGAACTAATATTGGCGACGACGGACGAAGTGCTCGGATCCCCGCGTTCTCCGGAGTCTTATTCGTGAAGAAGCGCCTCTTCGCTCTGCTGCTGTTCCTCGCCCCCGCGATCCCGCTGCCGGCGCTCGGCGCCGGAATAGCGGCCACTGTCTACAAGAGCCCGACCTGCGGCTGCTGTCAGGAATATGCGGAGTACCTGCGCGCGAACGGCTTCGACGTCGACGTCGTCAACACGGACCGGCTGGCCGAGCTGCAGCGCGAGGCCGGCGTTCCGGTCCGGCTCGCCGGCTGTCACAGCACGCGCATCGGCCGGTACACCTTCGAGGGGCACGTCCCGGCGGAGAGCATCGAGCGGTTCCTGAGCGAGAAGCCGCCCGCCCGCGGTCTCACCGTCCCCGGCATGCCGGCGGGCTCGCCCGGCATGGGCGGCCGCCGCGAAGGACCGCTGCACGTCTACTACCTGGACGACAGCCCCACGCTGCGACTCTACGATACGCGCTGACATGCGATACACGCACTATGTTCTCGTTGCGCTCGCGCTGCTCCTGAGCGCCTGCGATCGCGCACCGAGCGAACCCGTGAGCGACGCCCAGGCGGCGCCGACGCGCTCCTTCTCGATGCACGCTTCGCCGCGCCCCGTGCCCGATCTCGTCTTCCAGAACGCCCAGGGCGAGAACGTGAAGCTGAGCGCGCACCGGGGAAAGGTGGTGCTGCTGAACGTCTGGGCGACGTGGTGCCCGCCGTGCCGCGAGGAGATGCCCACCCTCGACCGCCTGCAGGCGGAGCTCGGCGGCCCCGACTTCGAGGTGCTCGCGCTTTCTGTCGACCACAAGGGCATGCAGGTGGTGCAGAAGTTCTACGGCGACATCGGCATCAAGCACCTGCGCCCCTGGGTCGATCCGTCGCCGCAGACGCTGGACAGCCTCGACGTGCTGGGCCTTCCCGTCACGCTGCTGCTCGACCGCAACGGCCGCGAGCTCGGCCGGTTGCTCGGCACGGCCGAATGGGACAGCCCGGAGATGGTGCAGTTCCTGCGCGAGATCATCGGGCGCGAGCGGCAGCAGACCGTGCGTCTCGACGCGGACCACGGAGGGCGCTAGCCCGTGCTCGAGGTGGCGAACGTCGGGCTCGCGAGCGCCCTGCTGGCCGGTGCGGTGTCGTTCCTGTCGCCCTGTGTGCTTCCGCTCGTGCCCGGCTATCTCTCCTACGTCGCAGGCCGCTCGCTCGACGAGCTCCAGGCGGCCGGTCGACGCCGCGAGCGTCTCGCCGTCCTCGGGGCGAGCCTCGCGTTCGTGCTCGGCTTCTCCACCGTTTTCGTCGCCCTCGGCGCGAGCGCCACGGCCATCGGCCGGTGGCTCCTCGCCTACAAGCAGGAGGCGAACATCGTCGGGGGGGCGGTGATCATCGTCTTCGGCCTGTTCATGACCGGCCTGCTCAACCTGCGCCTGCTGCATCTCGATCTGCGCTGGGTGCATCGACTGCAGCACGGCGGCGGCGGACCGACGGCCGCTTATCTGCTCGGGCTCGCGTTCGCGTTCGGCTGGACGCCCTGCATCGGGCCCATTCTCGGGAGCATCCTCACCGTGAGCGCCTCGAGCGCCACCACCGCGAGCGGCGTGGTGCTGCTCTCGTTCTACTCGCTCGGCCTCGGTCTGCCGTTCCTTCTGAGCGCGCTCTTCCTCGAGCGCTTTCTCCGGCACGCGAAGACGTTGCGCCGCATCGGACGCCCGCTATACATCCTGAGCGGCGCGGTGCTGATCCTGATGGGCGTGCTCATGATCACCGGGCGGCTCACCGCGCTCTCCTACTGGCTGCTCGAGACTTTTCCGGCGCTCGGACGGCTGGGCTGAGCGGCCCCGCCCTTCGCGCCGCGCACGCTACGCCACGACGCAGCCGGCGGTCGACGCCTGCTTCGCCTTCGCCACGTCGACCCGCACCTCCGGCGGCAGCACGACGCCGTTCTTGACGGCGGTCATTTCGGCAAGAATCGAGATCGCGATTTCGGGAGGCGTGCGCGAGCCGATATAGATGCCGATCGGACCGTGCAGCCTGGCGAGCTCCTCCTCGGTCACGTCGAATTCGCGCAGCCGGGCGCGCCGCTTGTCGTTGTTCGCGCGTGACCCGATGGCGCCGACGTAGAACGCCGGGGATTTCAGCGCCTCCATCAGCGCCATGTCGTCGAGCTTCGGGTCGTGCGTGAGCGCGATCACCGCCGTGCGCGCATCCGGCTTCATCTCGCGCACCACGTCGTCCGGCATGCCGCGCACGAGCGTCACCTCCGGAATGTCCCAGAGATCCATGTACTCGCTGCGCGGATCGCAGACCGTGACCTGGTAGTCGAGCCCGAGCGCGATCTGCGCGAGGAACCGAGAGAGCTGGCCGGCACCGATGATGATCAGGCGGTAGCGCGGGCCGAAGACGTTGACGAGCCGCTTGCCGTCGAACGTGAGGCCCTCCTCGGGGCTCGCCGGACGCAGCGTGCTCGCGCCGGTCGCGATGTCGAGCTCGCGCGCGACGAGCTCGCGGCGCTCCACACGCTCGAGCAGCGCCTGCATGGATTCCGGTGCGACCAGCGGTTCGAGCACCACCTGAATGGTGCCGCCGCAGGGCAGCCCGAACTTGCGCGCCTCGTCCCCGCTGATGCCGTACGTGACCACCTCCGGCTTCTCGCCGGTGAGCGTATGCGTGCGCGCGCGATGGATCAGATCGTCCTCGATGCAGCCGCCGGATACCGAGCCGGTGACCAGGCCGTCGTCCCGCAGCGCCAGCATCGCGCCTGCGGGGCGCGGGCTCGACCCCCACGTGCGCGTCACGGTGACGAGCGTCACCCGACGTCCGTCCTGCAGCCACCTGACGCAGTTGCGCAAGACTTCGAGATCGACGTTGTCCATAGGCTCACCTCCGCCGGACCCTGCGTTCGTCGCGCGCCTATTTCCGGCGCTGCCACCACCTGCGCTTCTTCGCGCCGTCTTCCGCGCCGCCGCTCGGCGGCGCCGCCTCGGCGGCATCCGCCGCGGCCTCGGCCTCGCCCGCGAGCTGCGCCGCGAGCGCCGCGAAGAACTCATCCGCCATCTTCTTCGCCGCGCCGTCGATCAGCCGCGAGCCGATCTGCGCGAGCTTTCCGCCGACCTGGGCGCTCACCGTGTACTCGAGCCGCGTGGTGCCGGCTTCCTCGGGCACCAGCCGCACGGAGGCGCCGCCCTTCGCGAAGCCCGCCGCGCCGCCCTGCCCTTCGAACGTGAGCGTGTACGCGCTCGGCGCGTCGACGTCGCTCAACAGCATACGCCCCCTGAAGCGCGCGTTCACGGGTCCGACCTTGGCCGCCATGACGATGTGGTATTCCGTGTCGGAGAGCTTCTCGATGCTCTCGCACCCCGGGATCGCCGCCTTGAGGATCTCCGGATCGTTGAGCGCCTGCCAGGTCTCCTCCTGGGAAGCGGGAATCGTCCGACTGCTCGACATCTCCATAAGCCGTTTCCCCTGCGGCCGTCAGGCCGCGAATCGTTGCGCATAGCCGCGGCGCGTACCGCCGAGCGCGCTCAGCGCCTCGCCGAGGCGCGCGAGGCTTGCCAAGTTGTGCACCGGCAGGAACGCGTCGACGTGCGGCAGCATCGCGCGTATGCCGGCGGGCTTCGCTTCGAAGCCCGCGTAGCGCAGCAGCGGATTGAGCCAGATCAGCTGCCGGCACGACTTGGCGAGCCGTTCCATCTCCGGCGCGAGCCCTTCGGCGGCGTCGCTGTCGAGGCCGTCGCTGATGAGCAGCACGACCGCGCCTTGCCCGAGCAGCCGCCGCGCCCAGCGCCGGTTGAATTCCCTGAGGCACGCCCCGATGCGGGTGCCGCCCGCCCAGTCGGCCACCGCAGCCGTGACGCCGGCGAGCGCGACGTCGACGTCGCGGTGCCGCAGATGCCGCGTGATATGCGTGAGCCGCGTGCCGAACAGGAACGTGTACACCCGGTCGCGATCGTTCGTGATCGCGTGCACGAAGTGCAGCAGCATGCGCGTGTAGCTCTCCATGGAGCCCGAGATGTCGCACAGCACGACCAGCGTCGGGTGGCGCTCCTGCGGGCAGCGGTGCTGCAGCGCGATCATCCCGTCCGCCTCGCGCACCATCCGCCGCATGGTCGCGCGCAGGTCGATGCGCGCACCGCGCGCGTCGGGACGCAGTCGCCGCGACGGGAGCTGCGGCAGCGGCAGCCGCAGCGCGCGCAGCATCCGCTTCGCCTCCTCGAGCTCCTCGGGGGTCATGGCGGCGAAGTCCTTGTGCTGCAGCACCTCCCGCGACGACACCGTGAAGCGCGCGTCCGCCTCGAGCTCGGGCGGCGGCGCCTGGGTCGGGCGCGGGATCCGCCGTTCGCCCGGCAGCATGGCCCGCGCTACGCGCTCGGCGAGCTTCGGCGGGGACATCTCGACGCGGCGCAGCCCGCCGAGCAGCCGCAGGAGCTCCTGCAGCGCGTGCTCGATGCGATACGGATCGCGCCAGAACATCTCGAACGCCTGCCGGAACAGCTCCTCGTGCTCGCGCCGGTTGACGAAGACGGCGGCGAGCGCATCGCGGAAGTCGTCGCGCCGCTCGACGCCGACTGCCTGCACCGCGCGGATGGCGTCGATCACTTTCGCCGGCCCGATGGGGAGGCCGGCGCGGCGCAGCACCCGCGCGAAGTGCACGATGTTGTCGGCGAATCGTTCCCCGGTCGCGGTCATCGCTTCGCCGTCCTAGGCGCCCGCCTCGGCGCGCACCTCCTCGACGAGCCGCGCGACCTCGGCCCGATCGAGCTTCGCGATGTCGTCCTGGTACTTGAGCAGCACGCCGAGCGTCTCCGCGACCGCATCGGGGTCCAGGCTCGTGCGGTCGAGGGCCGTGAGCGCGCGCGCCCAGTCGATGGTCTCGGCGACGCCGGGCAGCTTGTAGAGATCCATGGCACGCAGCCGCGCGACGAACGCGACGATCTCGCGGCTCAGCCGCGCGCCGGCTTCCGGCACCTTCCGGTGCACGATCGCGAGCTCGCGTTCCTTGTCCGGATAGTCGACCCAGTGGTAGAGGCAGCGGCGCTTGACGGCGTCGTGGATCTCGCGCGTGCGGTTCGAGGTGATGACTACGATCGGCGGCCGGGCGGCCTTGATGGTGCCGAGCTCCGGAATGCTCACCTGGAAGTCGGACAGCACCTCGAGCAGATAGGCTTCGAACGGCTCGTCGGTCCGGTCGAGCTCGTCGATCAGCAGCACCGGCGGCGCGCCGTCGGCGCTCAGCGCCTGCAGCAGCGGCCGCTTGATGAGGAAGCGCTCCGTGAAGATATCGGCCGCGAGCTGCTCGCGCCGCGCTTCGCCTGCCGCCTCGGCCAGCCGGATCTCGATCATCTGCCGCGGGTAGTTCCACTCGTAGACCGCGGCCGCAATGTCGAGCCCTTCGTAGCACTGCAGCCGCACCAGCCGCCGCCCCAGACCCTGCGCGAGCACTTTCGCGATCTCGGTCTTTCCGACTCCGGCCTCCCCTTCGAGGAACAGCGGCCGGCCCATGCGCAGGGCGAGGAAAACGGTGGTGGCCAGACGCCGCTCGGCGACGTAGTCGTGCGAGGCCAGGAGCTCGAGCACCTCGTCCACCGAGGCGGGAACGGGCTTGGATTCGACCATAAGAGCTATCCGTGCGGGCGAGCGCGGAGAATTGAACGATACGGGGCAATCTTACGCCATCCGCGAGCCGAACGGGCGCCCGCTTCGCCGCCGACGTCGGACGCGCCCCGCTGTCCTCGATGCCCCGAGCGCCGGGCACGCGCGCACGCCGGGCGCCGCTCGCGCGGCGCCCGGCGTTCGCGGTCGATACAGGCGGCCCGCCCTATTTCGCGGCCTGCGCGACGGCGCGCGCCGCGAGCACGCCGATCAGGTGTGCCCGGTACTCGGCGCTCGCGTGGATGTCGCTGTTGAGCTTCCCGGGATCGACGCGCACGCTCTTGATCGCGTCGGGGGTGAAGCTCTTCGTGAACGCCGCCTCCATATCCGTCACGCGGAACACGCACGGCGCGGCGCCGGTCACCGCGACGCGCACGCCGGTTCCGGTGTCGGCCACGAAGACGCCGACCAGCGCGAAGCGCGAGGCGGGGTTGCGGAACTTGAGGTAGGCCGCGCGCCGCGGAATCGGGAAGCTCACGGCAGTGATGATCTCGTCGTCGCCGAGCGCGGTCTCGTACATGCCGCGGAAGAAGTCGTCCGCCGCGATGGCGCGCTTGTTGGTCCGCACCGTCGCGCCGAGCCCGAGCACCCCGGCCGGGTAGTCGGCCGCGGGGTCGTTGTTCGCGAGCGAGCCGCCGAGCGTTCCCATGTTGCGCACCTGGCGGTCGCCGATGCCCTCGGCGAGCGTTGCGAGCGCGGGTATCGCTTTTCGCACTTCCGGCGACGCCGCCACCTCGGCGTGGCGCGTGGTGGCGCCGATCACGATCGCGTTCTTTTCCTTGCGGATGCCGCGCAGCTCCGCGATGCCGCCGAGGTCGATGACGCTCGACGGCGACGACAGCCGCAGCTTCATGGCCCCGACCAGGCTCTGGCCGCCCGCGAGGAGCTTGCCCTGGGTCTTCGCGAGCAACGCCGCCGCCTCCTCCACGCTCGTCGCACGGTGAAACTCGAATGCGTACATGTTCTTCTCCTCTCGCTGTGTCCGCCCCGGGCGCGCCAGCCCGGGGCGGAGCGCCGATCAGTTCGCGCCGCGAACGGCCGCTAGGCCGCCGCCCGCCCCTTGGCCTCCTGGATCGCTCGCCAGACCGCCTGCGGCGTCGCCGGCATGGGGATGTCCTTCACCCCGAGCGGCGCGAGCGCGTCGATGATGGCCTCGATCACCGCGGGCGGTGCGCCGATCGCGCCGGCCTCGCCGCAGCCCTTCACCCCGAGCGGGTTGTGGGTGCAGGGTGTCGCGCGCGTGTCGACCTTGAAGGTCGGCAGGTCGTCCGCGCGCGGCAGCGCGTAGTCCATGTAACTGCCCGTCACGAGCTGCCCGGACTCCTTGTCGTAGATCGCGTGCTCGAGCAGCGCCTGCCCGATGCCCTGCGCGATGCCGCCGTGCACCTGACCCTCGACGATCATCGGGTTGATGACGTTGCCGAAGTCGTCGACCGCCGTGAAGTTGACGATGTCGACCTCCCCCGTCTCCGGATCCACTTCCACCTCGCAGATGTGCGCGCCCGCGGGGAACGTGAAGTTGGTCGGATCGTAGAACGCGGTCTCGTTCAGCCCCGGCTCGAGCTTGTCGAGCGGATAGTTGTGCGGCACGTACGCGGCGAGCGCGATCTGCGCGAACGGAATGCTCTTGTCGGTGCCGGCCACGCGGAACACGCCGTCCTTGAACTCGATGTCGCTCTCCGCCGCCTCGAGCAGGTGCGCCGCGATCTTCTTGCCCTTCGCCTCGATCTTGTCGAGCGCCTTCATGATGGCGGCGCCGCCCACAGCGATCGAGCGCGAGCCGTAGGTACCCATGCCGAAGGGGATGCGTCCGGTATCGCCGTGCACCACGTCCACGTTCTCGATGGGAATCCCGAGCCGGCTCGCGACCACCTGCGCGAACGTGGTCTCGTGCCCCTGGCCGTGGCTGTGCGACCCCGTGAACACGGTCACGGTGCCGGTCGGGTTGACGCGGATCTCGCCGACCTCGAAGAGCCCCGCCCGCGCCCCGAGCGCGCCGGCGATGTTGGACGGCGCGAGCCCGCACGCCTCGATATAGGTCGAGTAGCCGAGCCCGCGGAGCTTGCCGCGCTTCTCGGCCTCCGCGCGCCGCTTCGGGAAGCCGGCCACGTCGGCGAGCTTCATGGCGCCCTCGAGACACGCGTTATAGTCGCCCGTGTCGTACGTGAGCGCGACCGGCGTCTGGTACGGGAACTTCGTGATGAAGTTGCGCCGCCGGATCTCGGCCTGATCGATTCCCATCTCGCGCGCCGCGGTGGACACGAGGCGCTCGACCACGTAGGTCGCCTCCGGCCGGCCGGCGCCGCGGTACGCGTCGACCGGCGCGGTGTTGGTGAACACGGCGTCGACCTCGACGTAGATCGCGGGCGTCGTGTACTGCCCGGCGAGTAGCGTGCCGTAGAGGTACGTGGGCACCGACGAGCCGAAGGTCGAGAGGTACGCGCCTAGGTTCGCGATCGTCTTCACCCGCAGACCGAGGAACTTGCCGTCCTTGTCGAGCGCGAGCTCGGCGTGCGTGTGGTGGTCGCGTCCGTGCGCGTCGCTCAGGAACGCCTCGGCGCGCTCCGCGGTCCACTTGATCGGACGGTTGATCTTCTTCGACGCCCAGGTGATGACGGTTTCCTCGGGGTAGAGGAAGATCTTCGAGCCGAAACCGCCGCCCACGTCCGGCGCGATGACGCGCATCTTGTGCTCGGGCACGCCGAGCACGAACGCCGTCATGAGCAACCGCTCGACGTGCGGGTTCTGGTTCGCGACGTAGAGCGTGTACGCGTCCTCCGCGCGGCTGTAGTGCGCGAGCGCGGCGCGCGGCTCGATGGCGTTCGGGATGAGCCTGTTGTTGACGATGTCGAGTTTCGTGACGTGGTGCGCCTTCGCGAACGCCGCGTCGGTCGCCGCCTTGTCGCCGAGGGACCAGCGGAAGCAGAGGTTGTCGGGCGCCTGCTCGTGCACCACCGGAGCGCCGGGACGCAGCGCCTCGACCGCATCGACTACTGCGGGCAGCGGCTCGTACTCGATGTCCAGGCGCTCCGCGGCATCCTTGGCTTGCCAGTAGGTCTCGGCGATCACCACCGCGACGTGATCGCCGACGTAGCGCACCTTGTCCTGGGCGAGCGGCGGATGCGGCGGCTCCTTCATGGGCTGTCCGTTGACGTCGGTGATGAGCCAGCCGCACGGCAGGCTGCCCACCTTGTCGGCGGCGAGATCGTCTCCGGTGAAGACGCCGAGAACGCCGGGTGCTTTGAGCGCCGCGCTCTTGTCGATCTTGACGATGCGCGCGTGCGCGTGCGGCGAGCGCACGAAACAGGCGTAGGTCTGTCCCGGCAGGCTGATATCGTCGGTATAGCGGCCGCTGCCGGTGAGGAAGCGCGCGTCTTCCTTGCGCCGCACCGCGGCTCCGATGAGCGAGCCCGTCGCCACTTCGTTCGGTGCATTCATGTCACACCCCCTGCATCTTCGCGGCGCCGAGCTGCACCGCCTTGACGATGTTGTGGTAGCCGGTGCAGCGGCACAGGTTGCCGTCGAGCCCTGCCCGGATCGCCTCCTCGGTGAGCGCCTTGCCGTTCCGCTTCACGAGATCGATGGCGCTCATGACCATCCCCGGCGTGCAGAAACCGCATTGCAGACCGTGGCATTCCTTGAACGCGGCCTGCATCGGATGCAGGTCCCCGTTCGGGCCACCGATACCTTCGATCGTCGTCACCTCTGCGCCCTGCATCTGCGCGGCGAGCACCATGCACGACTTGATCGCGTTGCCGTCGACGAGGACGGTACACGCGCCGCATTGCCCGGTATCGCAGCCGACGTGCGTGCCCGTGAGTCCGAGGTGCTCGCGAATGAACTGCACCAGCAGCATGCGCGGGTCGATCTCGGCGCTCACCGGTTTACCGTTGACGGTCAGGGAAACACTGGTAGTCATCGCCGTGGCTCCTCCTCTCGAGTGGCTATCGAGCGTCGCGGGACGGTGAAGGCAGGACGAAGGCAAGTTCCGTACGGCCCGCGGTCGACGCGAGTAATGTACTCCAATCCCGGGAGGGCGTCCGCTAGGGAGGGCGGGAGGCGCCCGGCGCCCTGCGGGGCCGGGCGCGGAGAAGCAGCGTGGGGCGAATGTACCCGCCCCGGAACCGCCCTCGGCCCCGGGGTGTGTCAGACGACAAGAGTCGTGCGGCCGCTCAGAAGCGGGTGAAGAAGCTGAACCAGAGGGCGTTGATATCGCTGTCTATGTACGTATATTCGACCTGCAGCCCCGTGTCCCGGTCGATGCGGTAGCCGCCGCCGGCACCGAACGTGAACGTGGTGTCGTCGCCCTCTAACGGGGTCGCCGGACCGTCCGCGCTGACGTCCCACCACCCGAAGCCGGCTTTCGCCATCGCGAACCAGGTGCCGGCCGTGCGGTAACCCACGTAGGCGGCAAGCGTCTCGATGTCCCACTCTCCGCCGGGATAATCGCCGTCGCTCAGCGTTCGCGTGTACTCGCCCTCGGCGAAAAACGCTCCGTTCGGGTCTTCGTACAGCGTGTAGCCCACGAAAACGCCGAGGTTGGTTGCCTCGTCGAACCCGGGACCGTCCACATCGACCAGCCCGCCCTTCACGCCGAAATAAATCGGGTTCGCCGGGCGGCCGCCTTGCGCATACACCGGTCCGGCCGCCAACGCGGTTACCAATGCTACGACCAGAGGAAATTTCATCGCGCTCTCCTTTGTTCTTCCAACGCGTCCTTGCTGCGGACGATGAACAGTTGCCCCGCGGCAGCGCCGCCGGGGTCTTCGGTCGTTTGGTCTCATTGTTGCTCGCAAGCCTCACATAGCTCCATCCGTTGCACAATTGGCACTTTCCCTGTACCGCGCTCAGGTATATTCGCTTCTCCGTCCGGACGGCCGGGATCGAGACGCCTGCACTCCTTCTCGGTGTGGCGGACAGCTCTGCACCCGCCGCATCCCGGCCACCGATCCGCCGCCGATCCACGGCAACGACACACCTCTAGATCCTCCGGAGAACACCGGTGCATCGAGCGAGTTCGCTGAGCGCAGGAACGCCGGCCGCCTCAGCTTGTCCGTTACTCTGCTCGCGCTCGCCGGCGCGATCCACGGGAGACGGCCGCATGCGTGCCAGTGGCGACATCGAGAAGGACGTGCGTGTAGCGCTCGAGCACGATCCGCGGCTCAATCCGCAGCGCTCCGCCATCGACGTCGAGATGCAGAGCGGCGCCGTGCGGCTCGCCGGTGAGGTCGAAAGCATCGAGGAGAAGCGTGCGGCCGTCGAGGTCGCGAAGGGCATCGACGGCGTAGAGCGCATCGACGATCGGCTCCGCGTGCGCCCGGCATCCGCCCTCGCCGACGACACGCTATGCGATGCCGTCTGCCGGCATCTGTTCGAAGAACCTTCCTTTCAGGGCATGACGATCCACTGTGCCGCCTGCGGGCGCGACGTCCTCGAGCGCACGCCGCACGCACCCGAGGGACGGATCGCCGTGACCGTCGACGGCGGCGTGATCACGCTCTCGGGCGAAGTGGTAAGCCGCGCGCACAAGCGCCTCGCCGCCGTTCTCGCCTGGTGGACGCCCGGCTGCCGCAACGTCATCAACGCGCTCGCGGTGCGGCCGGCCGGGCGCGACACCGACGACGAGATCCGCGATGCGGTCGAGCTCGTGCTCAACAAGGACCCCATCGTGCACTCGGGCCGGATCGACGCCGAGGTGCGCGACGGGCGCGTAACGCTGCGCGGCACGGTCGCGACCAGGGAAGAGAAACGCCTGGCCGAGCGCGACGTCTGGTACATCGAAGGAGTGCGGGACGTCGCCAACGCGCTCGAGGTATACGAAGGACCGCTCGACACCGAGGTGACGCGCGCGACCCCGTCCGGTTCCGGGTAACGCGCCGAACAGCCGGAGATCAAGGCACCCGCCGCCGCGTCGGTGGCGTGCCGCTGCGGTCGCGCCGGATCACGGTGACCGTGCCGTCGGCCTCGATCTGTGCCGACCGCACCTGCGAGAGGTTCTCGATCCCCTGCGCCCGCAGTTGCGTCCAGAGCTCCTCGTGCGAGATGTACTCGCGCCTCAGGTTGGCGCGCAGCAGGCGGCCGTTTCGCACGAGCGGCAGCGGCGGAGGATGCACGAACCGCTCGACGGCCGGGAAGTAATAGGCGAGCCGATCGAGGATCAGGTTCCAGGCGATCAGCACACCGACCAGCAGCAGCCCGTCGACGATCGAGCTGTAGCCGTTCGCGAGCCCGTTCTGCGCCGCGTCGGCAAGGAGCACGATCAACAGGATGTCGGGAGCCGACACCATGCCCGCCTCCCGGCGGAGCAGCAGCCTCATGATGACGAAGATGCCGAGATACATGCAGGTACCGCGCACGAAGATTTCGAGCAGCGGCAGCTCCGGTCGAAACGTCTTCGCCCAGTCGATCCCGAACAACCACTCCATGGCTTGCCTCCGACGCGCAAGACGGCCCGGACGCGCCTGCAGGCGCACGGTCCGGTTACCGCGAGAGAGAACGCCGCTTCACGTCACACGGATTCGCCGCAATAGCGAAGCGGGGACGAAAAGCGAAGGATACGACGCGGAAGTCTCGGGGCGAGCGCCCGCGAAGAACCGATATCCGGTCTACTTTCCCGAGCCGGCTCCGGCGACGCGCGCCCACACCTCGGCGGACGCCCTGCCCGTCGCGCGCCGGATCATGTCGAGAAGCTCGCGCGGGTCGGCGGGCTTCAGCACGTACGCGTCGATGCCCGAGTTGGCGCAACGCACGCGCGCTGTTTCCGTGCCGTCGCCCGTATAGGCGATAAGGAATGCGCTTCCGCAGACGCTGCGCAGCGATTGCGCGAGCGCGTAACCGTCGATGTCCGGAAGGATGAGGTCGACAATGACCGCCTCCGGGACGAACGTGCGCGCCTTTTCGAGGGCGGATTCGGCGTCGTAAGCGACCTCGACGTCTACGCCGTCGAGCGCGAGCGCGCACGCAAGACTGTCGGCGACGTCGCGATTGTCATCGACCAGCAGTACGCGAATCGGTTCGTGTGCAGCCGTCATGGGCACTTTCCCTCGCGGCATTGCCGCCGCACATCTCCCTTTCCCCTTCAGGCAACACGGAGCCGGCAGTTCTTGGAACTTGGGTCGCGACGGAGTTGCGCAACGCGCAACGCGCCGTTGCGCCCACCGTCACGAGCCTTAATTACTACCTCACCCGAAGGACCGGCTCAACCCAAGCGCCCGCATTTTCAAGGAAATCTGCATCCCCTTCCTGCGGACGCGGTCTTCCCGCGCACGGCCTCGACCGTTCGTCGGTCCCTTCCGCGCACTCGCGGCAGAAACTTTCGCCGCGCGCTCCAGTCGCACCGTTACCCGCCTGTTCGGCCGAGCGCCGGGCACGAGGAGTTCACCCGTCATGCACACGGTCGCGCGGGTCGCGCTCGCGACACTGGCCATACTCCTCTTACTGCTGCTTCTCGCGGCGGCGCTGCCGCGCTGGCTCGACTGGAGCGCGGTCAAGAGCGAGATCGCCGCGCGCGCCGGTGGCGCTCTCGGAACCGAAGTGCGCATCGACGGCGAGCTCGATGTCGACGTCGGGCTCCGCACTGTCGGCGTGCGCGTCGGCGACCTCCGCATCGCCGGCTCGCTGCCCTCGCCCCGGCCGCTGCTCGCGCTGCGCGATCTGCAGCTCGAGCTCGCGCTCGCACCGCTCCTTCGCGGCGACATCGTGCTGCGCCGTCTCCTCATCGTCGATCCGCGTGCGCACCTGATTCGCAACGCGGCGGGCGAAGTCAACTGGGACTTCGAGAAGGCGCCGGAAAAGGAAGAGCCGTTTCCCGCGCTCCCGGTCATCGAGCACCTGGAAGTCGTCGGGGGCAGCGTCACTTACATCGATGCCGCGCTCGCGGAGCCGCTCGATCTGCCGC
>DATCLR010000024.1:0-56678 GCA_036563785.1 Burkholderiales bacterium
GTGCTGATCATGCCGGAGCACATGAGCGCCGAGCGCCGCGCGACCATGAAAGCGTTCGGCGCCGAGATCGTGCTGGTGTCGAAGGAAGCCGGCATGGAGGGCGCGCGCGATCTCGCGGAGCGGATGCAGGCTGAAGGCAAGGGCATCGTGCTCAACCAGTTCGCGAACCCGGACAATCCGCGGGCCCACTACGAGAGCACGGGTCCGGAGATCTGGCGCGATACCGAGGGGCGGGTGACTCACTTCGTGAGCTCGATGGGCACGACCGGCACGATCATGGGCGTGTCCCGCTACCTCAAGGAGAAGAATCGCGACATCCAGATCGTGGGCGTGCAGCCGGCGCCCGGCGCGTCGATCGCCGGAATCCGCGCCTGGCCGAAGGAGTATCTGCCGAAGATCTACGAGCCGTCGCGCGTCGATCGCATCATCGAGGTGACGCAGGAGGAGGCGGAGGAGACCACGCGCCGGCTCGCGCGTGAAGAGGGCATCTTCTGCGGCGTTTCGGGCGGCGGCGCGATGAGCGCCGCGCTGCGGCTGTCCGCGGAAGTGACGAATGCGACCATCGTCGTGATCATCCCCGATCGCGGCGACCGCTACCTCTCGACCGGCGTCTTTCCGGATTGATCGGGATTGCGGACAGCCGCGCGGCGGAGTGGGGCCGCCGGTTGAAGCGCGCGGAGCGAATCGGCGGCGGCCCTCGAGGGAGGCGACCGTGACGGCCGGCGCGATCTCGTTGCCCGGCCGCTCCCCCGGCGGCGAAGGTTCATGACATGAACGTCCTGGCGTTCGATATCGAGACGGTTCCCGACGTCGAGACCGGCCGGCGGCTGTACGGCCTGGACGGCCTGAGCGACGCAGACGTCGCCCGGGTGCTCGCGGCAAAGCGGCGCGAGCAGACCGGCGACTCCGAATTCCTGCGCCATCACATGCACCGGATCGTCGCGATCGCGGCGGTGCTGCGCCACGGCGAGAGCCTGCGCGTCTGGTCGCTCGGGGATCCGAGCTCGAGCGAGGCGGAGCTCATCCGGCGGCTCTTCGACGGCATAGAGCGCTACACGCCCACCCTCGTCACCTGGAACGGGTGCTCTTTCGACCTCCCGGTCCTCCATTACCGGGCGCTCAAGTACGGCATTTCCGCGCCGCGGTACTGGGAGACCGGCAACAGCGACCAGAGCTTTCGCTTCAACAACTACCTGAACCGCTTCCACGAACGCCACACCGATCTCATGGACGTGCTGTCGAATTACCAGCCGCGCGCCGCCGCGCCGCTCGACGAGATCGCGGTCATGCTCGGCCTGCCGGGGAAAATGGGCCGGAGCGGCGCAGAGGTGTGGGAGCAGTTCCTGGCGGGCCGCATCGAGGACATCCGCAATTACTGCGAGACCGACGCCCTCAACACCTACCTCGTCTATCTGCGCTTCGAGCTCATGCGGGGCAATCTGGACGAGGCCGGGTGGCAGCGGGAGACGGAGCTCGTGCGGCAGGCGCTGCGCGCCGCCGAGAAGCCCCACCTCAACCAGTTCCTCGCCGCCTGGGAAGGGCAGCGGGCCGTCTGAAACCGGCAATGGCCGAATCCATGCTTTCGTCGCCGGCGGCACGGTCTGCGCCGCGCGCCGATGAAGCGACCGCCCGCATCGAGTCGCTAAGCCACGAAGGGGCGGGCGTCGCGCACGTCGACGGCAAGGCCACCTTCATCGACGGGGCGCTGCCGGGCGAGCACGTGCGGTTCCGGTACCGCAAGCGCCGCGCCCGCTACGACACCGGCGCGGTTCTCGAGGTGCTCGAGCCGAGCCCGGATCGGGTAACGCCGCCCTGCCGCTATTTCGGCGTGTGCGGCGGCTGCACGCTGCAGCATCTGGCGGCTCCGGCGCAGCTCGCCGCGAAACAGCAGATCCTGGCCGAGACGTTGGCGCACGTCGGGCGCGTGCAGCCGGAGCGCTGGCTCCCCGCGATCGCCGGACCCGATCGGGGATACCGGCGGCGCGCCCGGCTCGGCGCGCGCGTGGTTCCGAAGAAGGGCGGCGTGCTCGTGGGCTTCCGGGAGCGGCGGCGTTCGTACATCACGTCGCTGCACGAATGCCTCACCCTCGACCCCCGGCTTTCGGCGCTGCTCGCGCCGCTGCACGCGCTCATTGGCGGTCTGTCGCGCCCCGACCGCCTGCCGCAGGTCGAAGTCTCGGCGGGTGACACGGTGCTCGCCGCCGTGTTCCGGCACCTCGAGCCCCTTACGGCGGCCGATCGGGAACGCCTCGCCGCGTTCGCGGCGGCGCACGCGGTCGCCGTGTATCTGCAGCCGCACGGGCCCGACAGCGTCGAGCCGCTCGCGCCGCTGCCGCCGCCCGAGCTCACCTACGCGCTCCCGGCGTTCGGCGTCACGCTCGCCTTCGCGCCGACCGATTTCATCCAGGTGAATGCGGCCGTCAACCGGGCGCTGGTGACGCGCGCGGTCGAGCTCCTCGAGCCGGGCCCGAACGACCGGATCGTCGAGCTGTTCTGCGGGCTCGGCAACTTCACGCTCCCGATCGCGCGCGGAGCGGGCAGCGTGGTCGCGTTCGAAGGCGACGCCGGGCTGGTCGAACGGGCGCGGGCGAACGCGCAACGCAACCGTCGGGACAACGTGCAGTTTCAGGTGGCGGATCTGTACGCGGCGCCCGCGGCGGGCGGCTGGGCGGTGCCGTCATGCGACAAGCTCCTGCTCGATCCGCCGCGCGGCGGCGCCATGGAGGCGCTGAAAGCGCTGCCGGCCGAGGCGCCCGGGCGCATCGTCTACGTGAGCTGCAATCCCGCGACGCTCGCCCGCGACGCCGAGTACCTGGTGCATGCGCGCGGCTACCGGCTCGCGGCCGCGGGCGTGGCGGATATGTTCCCGCATACGAACCACGTCGAATCGATCGCGCTGTTCCTCCGATGAGAGATCCGGGCGCCTACCGCATAGAGGTCCACATCGGCCGGCAGACGCTGGTGGTGCTCAATTCGGCCGGCCGCGCGGTCATGGAGACGCTGGTGTCGACCGCGCGCAACGGGCCGGGCGAGCGGCGGGGGAGCGAGTGCACGCCGCGCGGCCTGCACTACATACGCGCGCGTATCGGCGCCGGCCAGCCGCTCAACGCCGTTTTCGTGTCGCGGCGCCCGACCGGGGAGACCTATACGCCGGCGCTGCGTGCCGCCTTTCCCGGCCGCGACTGGATCCTTACCCGAATTCTCTGGCTTTGCGGGCTCGAGCCCGGGCGCAACCGGCTCGGCGACGTGGATACCATGCGCCGCTACGTTTACATCCACGGCTGTCCGGACGAGGACCCGATGGGCGTGCCGACCTCGCGCGGCTGCATCAAGATGCGCAACCGCGAACTCGTCGAGCTCTTCGATCGGGTTCCGGTCGGCACCCGCGTACTCATAAAGGAGTAGGTATGACGCTCGGACCGGTGATGCTCGACCTGGCGGGCCCGGAGCTCGCGCCCGAGGAGCGGGAGCGTTTGCGGCATCCGCTGGTCGGCGGCGTGATCCTCTTTTCGCGGAACTACCGGTCGCCGGAGCAGATCGCAGCGTTGGTTAAGGAGATACATGAAATCCGCGAGCCGCGGCTGCTGGTGGCGGTCGATCACGAAGGCGGGCGCGTGCAGCGCTTTCGCGACCGCTTCACGCGCCTTCCGCCGCCGCGGCGGTTCGGCGAGATCTACGACCGCGATCCCAAGCGCGCCCGGCGCCTGGCGCACGCCGCCGGCTGGCTCATGGCGGCGGAGCTGCGGGCGGTGGACGTCGACTTCAGCTTCGCGCCGGTGCTCGACCTCGACCGCGGCCTGAGCGAGATCGTGGGCGATCGCGCGTTCCACGGGCGGCCCGACGCCGTGGCCGACCTCGCGAGCGCGTACGTCGCCGGCATGGCCGAAGCCGGAATGGCCGCGACCGGCAAGCATTTTCCGGGCCACGGCGGCTGCGCCGCCGACTCGCACCTGACGCTGCCGGTCGACAACCGCAGCTACGCGGACATCGCGATGGAGGACCTCGTGCCGTTCGAGCGGCTGATCGGGCGCGGACTGGCTGGAATCATGCCGGCGCACGTCGTCTATCCGCGGGTGGACGCGCAGCCGGCCGGATTCTCGCGCTTCTGGCTCCAGGAAGTCCTGCGCCGGCGCCTCAAGTTCCAGGGGATCGTTTTCAGCGACGATCTGTCTATGGAAGGCGCGAAAACGGCGGGCGGCATGGTGGACCGCGCGCTGCAGGCGCTCGAGGCGGGGTGCGATATGGTGCTCGTCTGCAACGATCCGGCCGGCGCGGAGCAGGTACTCGACGGGCTGCGCTGGCGCGATGACGCCGCTTCGCAGCTTCGCCGCGTGCGCATGCGCGGACGGCCGCCGCCCGACGAGCTCCCGCGGCTCGCGGCGTACCGCGAGGCGATCGCCGCAGTGACGGAGCTCGCGTGAAAAATTTTTTCCGGATTTATTGATTCGCCGACGGGATGACCGATAATAATCACCAATACGCGTCCGGCACCGCGCGCTGGAGGTAACGTCAAGTTGGTGGACCCGATTCGGCCGCTCAAGAAGCTGAAGCTCGAAAGCTTCAACAATCTCACCAAGACGCTCAGCTTCAACATCTACGACATCTGCTACGCCCCGAGCGAGCAGGCGCAGAAGGAATACATCGCCTACATCGACGAGGCGTACAACGCCGAGCGCCTGAAGGGCATCCTGACCGAGGTGGCGCACATCATCGGCGCCAACATCCTCAACATCGCGCAGCAGGATTACGATCCGGAGGGGGCGAGCGTCACCATGCTCATCTCCGAGCTGCCACTGTCCGAGGAGCCGCTCAACCCGGAGGCCCCGGGGCCGGTGCCGGAGGGGCACGCGCGGCGGCTGCATTCGGATGCCGTCGTGGCGCACCTCGACAAGAGCCACATCACGGTGCACACCTATCCGGAGAGCCACCCGGACAACGGCATCAGCACGTTCCGCGCGGATATCGACGTGTCTACCTGCGGCAAGATCTCGCCGCTGCGGGCGCTGAATTACCTGATCCACTCGTTCGAGTCGGACATCGTAATCATCGACTACCGCGTGCGCGGGTTCACCCGCGACGTGCGCGGGACCAAGCACTACATCGATCACAAGATCAACTCGATTCAGAACTTCATCGACAAGCCGACGCTGCAGCGGTATCAGGCGATCGACGTCAACGTGTACCAGGAGAACATCTTTCACACGAAGCTCATGCTGAAGGAGTTCAAGCTCGACAATTACCTCTTCGGCGTGAAGGAGTCGGAGCTGTCGCCGGCGGAAGCGAAGACCGTCCCGCAGCGCCTGAAGCACGAGATGCAGGAGATCTTCTACGGGACCAACATCGTGCGCGTGAGCTGACGCACGATCGGGGCGGCGGAACCGGGCCCGGATGGCGCGCGAGCGGCATCCGGGCTTTTTTGCGCCCGCGCGTCGGGCCGCCGGGCAGGCCTCAATCGATGAAGTCGCCGTTGGTCGTCGGCGCGACCCCCGAGCGTACGACCGCTTCGGTGAGGGCCGGAGAGCAGAGCTGGATGAAGCGATAAGCGAAGCCGCGCAGGTACCGGCCCCGCCGCACGGCGATGCGTGTGGTGTTGGGCTCGAAGAGGTGGCTCGCGTCGAGGAGCCGGAGATTCTTGTCACGCTCGGGGCTGAACGCCATGGATGCGACGATGCCGATGCCGAGGCGAAGCTCGACGTACGTCTTGATCACGTCGGCATCGAGGGCCGACATCACGATGTCGGGCGTGAGGCGGGCCCGGGCGAAAGCGGCGTCGATGAGCGCGCGGCCGGTGAATCCCTCGTGGTAGGTGATGAGCGGGTGCTCGGCGACGGCCTCGAGCGTGAGCGGGCGGGTCGTCTCGAGCGGGTGGCCGGCCGGGACGATGACGGCGTGGTGCCACTGGTAGTAGGGAAACGAAGCGAGCTCGGCGACGCCGTCCAGGGCTTCGGTCGCGACGCCGATGTCGGCGCGGCCGTCGAGCAGCATGGACACGATGTCGTCCGGGCCGGCCTGGTGCAGCGCCAGGTGCACCCTGGGGAACTCCTTCTTGAAGGCCGTGACGACGGCGGGAAGAACGTAGCAGGCCTGCGTGTGCGTGGTGGCGACTACCAGGCGGCCCTGGTCCCGCTGGCTGAACTGCTCGGCGAGCTGCTTCAGATTCTTCGCGTCGAGCAGCATACGCTCGACGACCTGCAGGAGCTCCTTGCCGGGCTCCGTGAGGCCGAGCAGCCGCTTGCCCTTGCGCACGAACAGCTCGACGCCGAGCTCGTCCTCCAGGTCCTTGATGTGCTTGCTGACGCCGGATTGGGAGGTGTAGAGCGCGGCGGCGACCTCGGTCAGGTTGAAGTTGCGCGTGACGGTCTCGCGCACGATGCGCAGCTGCCGGAAATTCATGCGATCAGCGCCTCGGCCTGCTGTTCGAAAACGCGCAACCGCGAGGGCACCAGCCGCACGGTGAGCCCGGTGCGCAGCGCCAGGGCTTCGAGGCGCTCGCGGCTCAGCTGCACCTCGAACTGCGGGGCGGCGCCGTTGCCGCGTTCGACCCCGGACAGTTCCACGCGCACGGACGCGCCGAAGGGAAGGATGCGGTCGACCCGGGCGCGCACGCCGGCCGGGTAGGCGGGGTCGAGCACGATCTCGAGCTCGTGCGGGCGCGCGAACGCGACGACTTCGCTACCGTGCCCGAGATCGGCGTCCCCGGCGGGCAGCCGGTGCTCGCCGATGCGCACGTGCGCGCCTTCGGCGCGGCCGCGAAAGAGGTTCACGGCGCCGAGGAAGCCGTAGACGAAAGGCGTGGCCGGGTGCTCGTACACCTCCTCGGGCCGGCCGACCTGCTCGACCCGGCCGCGGTTCATGAGCACCACCCGGTCGGCCACCTCGAGCGCCTCCTCCTGGTCGTGCGTCACGAAGACCGACGTGATGTGCAGCTCCTCGTGCAGGCGCCGCAGCCAGCGGCGCAGCTCCTTGCGCACCTTGGCGTCGAGCGCGCCGAACGGCTCGTCGAGGAGGAGCACCCGGGGCTCGACCGCGAGCGCGCGGGCGAGCGCGATGCGCTGGCGCTGCCCGCCGGAGAGCTGCGGCGGATAGCGGTCGGCGAGCCACTCGAGCTGCACGAGCTCGAGCAGCCGGCGCACGCGGCGCTCGATCTCCGCGGGCGCAGGGCGCTGCCTGCGCGGCTTCACCCGCAGCCCGAAGGCGACGTTCTCGAACACCGTCATGTGCCGGAACAGCGCATAGTGCTGGAACACGAATCCGACCTGGCGCTCGCGCACGTGCTTGCCCGAAGCGTCCTCGCCGTTCAGGAGCACCCGGCCGCCGTCGGGCCACTCGAGGCCGGCAATGATGCGCAGCAGCGTCGTCTTGCCGCAGCCCGAGGGGCCGAGCAGGGCCACCAGCTCGCCCGCTGGGAAGTCGAGCGACACGTCGTCGAGGGCGACGAAGTCGCCGAAGCGCTTGTAAAGATTTTCTATCCGTATGCTCATGTCGATGCCTCCTCCATCCGGGCGCGCGCGGCGCGGCGCTCCACCCAGGTCTTCACCGCGAGCGTCGCGAGCGCGAGCAGCGCGAGCAGCGAAGCGACCGCGAACGCCGCGGAGAACTGGTATTCGTTGTAGAGAATCTCGATGTGCAGCGGCATGGTGTTGGTCTCGCCGCGTATGTGGCCCGACACCACGGACACCGCCCCGAACTCACCCATGGCCCGGGCGTTGCAGAGGATCACGCCGTAGAAGAGCGCCCATTTGACGTTCGGGAGCGTGACGCGCCGGAACGTCTGCCAGCCCGACGCGCCGAGCACCGTCGCCGCTTCCTCCTCCTCGCGCCCCTGCGCGCGCATGAGGGGAATCAGTTCGCGCGCGACGAAGGGGAAGGTGACGAACACCGTGGCGAGCACGACGCCGGGCACGGCGAAGATGATCTTGATGTCGTGCTCGGCGAGCCAGGCGCCGAACCAGCCCTGCGCGCCGAAGAGGAGCACGTACATCAGTCCGGCGATCACGGGCGACACGGAGAAGGGCAGGTCGATGAGCGTGACGAGGACCTGCTTGCCCGGGAAATCGAACTTCGCGACCGCCCAGGCGGCGGCGATGCCGAAAACGAGATTGAGCGGAACCGCGACGGCGGCCGTGAGCAGGGTGAGGCGCACGGCGGCGAGCGCTTCGGGATCGACGAGCGCCGCCAGGTACGTTTCCCAGCCCTTGCGCAGCGCTTCGACGAAAACGGTGACCAGCGGCAGCAGCAGGAACAGCGCGAAGAAGCCGAGGGCGACGCCGAGCACGACGCCCTTGACCCACGGCGGCTCGCGCGTCGCGGCGCTCTCCTCGAAGCGCGCGGCACGGTCGGCGCCGCGCTCGAAGGCGGCGACGGCGCCGGCCATCAGCGCTCACCTCCGCTGCGCCGCGCCGTCCACGCCTGCAGGCTGTTGATCGCGAGCAGCAGGGCGAAGGACACGACCAGCATGACCGTCGCGATCGCCGTGGCCCCGGCGTAATCGTACTGCTCGAGCTTGGTGACGATGAGGAGCGGCGCGATCTCGGACACCAGCGGCAGGTTTCCCGCGATGAAGATCACGGAGCCGTACTCGCCTACCGCGCGCGCGAACGCGAGCGCAAAGCCGGTGAGCAGCGCGGGAAGCACGAGGGGAAAGACGACCCGGCGGAACGTCTGCCAGCGGGCGGCGCCGAGGCTCGCGGCCGCTTCCTCGAGCTCGGCATCGAGGTCCTCGAGCACGGGCTGTACCGTACGGACCACGAACGGCAGCCCGATGAAGATCAGCGCGACCAGCACGCCGAGCGGCGCGAACGCGACTTTGATTCCGAGCGGCTCGAGGTAGCGGCCGATCCAGCCGTTCGGCGCGTAAAGCGCGGTCAGCGCAATGCCGGCGACCGCTGTGGGAAGAGCGAAAGGGAGATCGACCAGCGCGTCGATCAGGCGCTTGCCGGGAAAGCGGTAGCGCACCAGCGCCCACGCGAGCGCGAACCCGAACGCGGCATTGATCGCGGCGGCGGCGAGCGAAGCGCCGAAGCTGAGCTTGTAGGAAGCGAGCACGCGCGGCGCGGTCACGGCGTCGCGGAACTCGGCGAACGATAGGCTCGTCGTCTTCACGAAAACCGCCGCCAAGGGGATGAGAACAATCAGCGACAGATAGGTGAGCGTGTAACCGAGCGACAGCCCGAATCCCGGCAAGACGCGGCGCGCCCGGTGGACGCCGATACGACTGGACATCACTGAGAGGTTCCTGCTCTCGCGTCGCGAAGAGTGTGAAGTCTCGGAGAGGGCGGGGGAAATATGCAATTGTGTGTTGCTTATTCTCGGGCGTGAAATAGCTGCATCGGGTCTGACCCTTTTCGTGTCGTCGATGAAATGGCCGGCCGCCGCGGCGGCCGGCCGTGCGCTTCAGCGTCTGCGCGCGAGAATCTGATCGAAGATCGCGCCGTCGGCGAAATGCTTGCGGTGTGCTTCCGCCCAGCCGCCGAAGACTTCGTCGATGGTGAACGTCTTCAGCTGCGGAAAGCGCGCGAGATCGGCCTTGTCGGCGTGCTCGGGTTTCGCCGGACGGTAATAGTGGCGCGCCACGATGCGCTGGCCGGCGGGAGAATAGAGGTATTCGAGGTAGGCGCGCGCGAGCTCGAGCGTGCCGCGCTTCCGGGCATTCTCTTCGACCACCGCCACCGGCGGTTCGGCCAGAATGGAAACCGACGGCACCACGATCTCGAAGCCGCCGGAACCGAGCTCGTTGGCGACCAGGAATGCCTCGTTCTCCCACGCGAGGAGCACGTCGCCGAGGCCGCGCTGCACGAAGGTGTTGGTCGCGCCGCGCGCCCCGGAGTCGAGCACGGGCACGTTGGCGAAGAGCTGCGCGACGAACTCGCGCGCCCTGACCTCGTCGCCGCCGTGCTTCTGGAGCGCGTAGCCCCAGGCGGCCAGGTAGTTCCAGCGCGCGCCACCCGAGGTCTTCGGATTGGGCGTGATCACCGCCACGCCGGGCTTCACCAGATCGTCCCAGTCCTTGATGCCCTTCGGATTGCCCTTGCGCACCAGGAAAACGATGGTGGAGGTGTAGGGGGAGCTGTTGTGGGGCAGGTGCTTCTGCCAGTCCCTGGGGAGCTTGCCGGTCTTTTCGGCGATGGCGTCGATATCGTAGGCGAGGGCGAGCGTGACCACGTCCGCCTGCAGGCCGTCTATCACGGAGCGCGCCTGCTTGCCCGAGCCGCCGTGCGACTGCTTGACGACGATCGAGGTGCCGGTCTGCGCCTTCCAGTGCGCGATGAACGCGGCGTTGTACTCCTGGTACAGCTCGCGCGTCGGATCGTAGGAGACGTTGAGGAGCTCGGTGGCCGCGTGCGCCGCGCCGAGCGGCGCGAGCGAGGCGATGAGCAGTGACCGTAGTGCGACAGCGAACGACATGTGCTTGCCTCGAAGGAAAGTTGCGAACGGCTGGACGTTAACAGCGTCGGGCGCGCGGTCGAACCAAGTAATTTCGAATTGCTTATTCGCGTAGAGGCGGAAGCCGCGCGTCGCGAGACGGCGAGACGGCGGTGGGGCGGTCGGGATGCGCGTGCGGACGGACCGGCGGCCGCATCGGCTTTCGCCGATCCGGCGGCGGCGCAAATCTGCTATCGTTGCGGCTTCATGACGATCGCATTCGACCTCGACTGCCGCGCCTGCCCGCGGCTCGTGCGGCACCTCGCGGCGGTGCGCCGCGAATATCCCGATTATCACGCCCGGCCCGTCGCGCCCTTCGGCGACCGGCGCGCGCGTCTGCTCGTGGTCGGGCTGGCGCCCGGGATGCACGGAGCGAACCGCACCGGCCGTCCGTTCACCGGAGACTACGCCGGGATCCTCCTGTACAGGACGCTGCACCGCTACGGCTTCGCGAACCAGCCGGAGGGTGCGGATCCGAACGACGGGCTGCGGCTGATCGGCTGCCGCATCACGAACGCGGTCAAGTGCCTGCCGCCGGAGAACAGGCCGCTTCCGGCCGAGGTGCGGCGGTGCAATCACTACCTCGCGGCGGAGCTCGCATCGCTCCGGGAGGGGAGCGTGGTGCTCGCGCTCGGCGCCATTGCCCACGCCGCGGTGCTCCAGGCGCTCGGTCTCAAGGCGCGCGATTTTCCGTTCGGCCACGGCAAAGAGCACCCGCTGCCGGGCGGACGCGTGCTGCTCGATTCCTACCACTGCAGTCGGTACAACACGCAGACGGGCCGGCTCACGGAGGCGATGTTCGCCGAGGTGGTGCGGCGAGCGCGCCAACGTCTGGGCGGCTGAGCCGCCGCCGTTCCATTCCTGCCGCCGGCGCAGGAAAATAGCGTCGCTTCGGGCTTCGCGGAGGCCGGCTCTTGCGCGGGCGGCGGGAAGCGACGGGGTTCGCGCACGGGCTTGCGCGCGATTCCGAATCGGCGCGGCGCGTCGGCCGACCGGTGCCCGGGCGACGGTGCCGCGGGAACCGCGCGAGCGAGCGGTGCGGAAGGCGAAGCCCACGCGGCCGCACACACCAAGTCATGTCCGTCGATCTGCAGCAGACCATCCGGAACCTCCCGAACACGCCCGGCGTGTACCGCTTCATCGATGCGAAGGGGGAGGTGCTCTACGTCGGCAAGGCGCGCGCGCTCAAGAAGCGCGTGAGCAGCTACTTCCGGCCGGCCGGCCGGGCGCTGTCGCCGAAGATCCAGTCGCTCGTGAGCCACACGCACGCGATCGAGGTGACGCTCACGCACACCGAGAGCGAAGCGCTGCTGCTCGAGAACAATCTGATCAAGTCGCTCCGGCCGCGCTACAACGTGGTGCTGCGCGACGACAAGAGCTACCCCTACATCTTCGTCTCGGAGGGCGAGTGGCCGCGGCTCGCGTTCCACCGGGGTGCGCGGCGCGAGAAGGGGCGGTACTTCGGGCCCTATCCCTCGGCCGGCGCGGTTCGCGAGAGCCTGAATCTGCTGCAGAAGGTCTTTCCCGTGCGCCAATGCGAAGACACGTTCTTTCGCACGCGCACGCGGCCGTGCCTGCAGTATCAGATCAAACGCTGCTCCGCGCCGTGCGTGGGGCTCGTGGAGCGCGAGCGCTATCTGCAGGACGTACGCCACGCGGTGCTCTTCCTCGAAGGCAAGAGCCGCGTGGTCATCGACGAAACGATGAAGCGCATGGAGGAGGCCGCGGCGCGCCAGGACTACGAGACGGCCGCGCTCTATCGCGACCGGATCGCGGCGCTCAAGCGCGTGCAGGAGCGCCAGTACATCACGCGCGACGCCGGCGATGCGGACGTGTTCGCGGTCGCAACCGCGGGCGACATCGCCTGCATCCACGCGACGTTCATCCGCGGCGGTATGAATCTCGGCTCCAAGAGCTTCTTTCCGAAGTCGGGCCGGGGCGCCGATCCCGAGGAAGTGCTCGCCGCGTTCCTGCCGCAGTACTACCTGAACGCCGCCGGTGCGGCGGGCAAGCCGATTCCGGAGCGCATCTATCTGAGCGAGCCGGTCGCGGACAAGGACGTGCTCGAGCAGGTCTTCGCCGAGCTCGCCGGGCGCAAGGTGACGCTCGTCGCGGGGGCACGGCTCCGCGGGGCGCCCCGGCGCTGGGTCGAGATGGCGAAGCGCAACGCGCTCGAGGAGGCACGGCGCGCGGCGAACGACCGGCTCAACATGGAAGCGCGTTTCGAGGCGCTGCGCGCGGCACTCGGGCTCGAGGAGGTGCCGGAGCGCCTCGAGTGCTTCGACATCAGCCACACCCAGGGCGAAGCGACCGTCGCAGCGTGCGTGGTGTTCGACCGCAACGGTCCGGTCAAGTCCGACTACCGCCGCTTCAACATCGAGGGCGTGCAGCCGGGCGACGACTACGGCGCGCTCGCGCAGGCGCTGACGCGCCGCTACCGCCGGGTGAAGGAGGGGGAGGGGCGGATCCCCGATGTGCTCTTCATCGACGGCGGCAAGGGGCAGGTGTCGGCGGCGGCGGCGGTGCTCAACGAGCTCCAGGTCGAAGGCGTGAAGCTCATCGGTATCGCCAAGGGGCGCGAGCGCAAGCCGGGGCTCGAGCGGCTTTTCTTGTCCGGGGGTGAGGTGCCCACTATACTGCCCGCCGATTCCCCGGCCCTGCACCTGATTCAGCAGATCCGCGACGAGGCGCATCGGTTCGCGATCACCGGGCATCGTCAGCGGCGCGGCCGCGCCCGCGTGGAGTCGCCGCTCGAGCGCATCCCGGGCATCGGCGAGAAGCGTCGCCAGCTGCTGCTCAAGAACCTGGGCGGCATGCGCGAGGTGGAGCGCGCGGGGGTCGAGGACCTGGCGCGGGTGCCCGGCATCAGCCCGGCGCTGGCGCAGCGGATTTACGACGCACTGCACGAGCGGGACTAGGACTAGCAAGAATAATGGTATGGAACGCGCCCAACGCGCTGACGCTGCTGCGGCTGGCGCTGATCCCGCTCTTCATCGTCGCGTATTACCTGCCGTACCGCTGGGCGCACGTGCTGACGACGTCGCTGTTCGTCGCGGCCGCGCTCACCGACTGGCTCGACGGCTATCTCGCGAGGCGGCTGCAGCAGCATTCGCCCTTCGGTGCGTTTCTCGATCCGGTGGTGGACAAGCTCATGGTCGTGGCGGCGCTGGTGATGCTCGCCGCCGACCCCCGCATCCTCGCGGACGTGCTCGACCCGCGGCTCTTCGCGATCGTGGTGCTCGTGATCGTCGGACGCGAGATCGCGGTTTCGGCGCTGCGCGAATGGATGGCGGAGTACGGCAAGCGTTCGCGGGTGGCGGTCTCGTACGTCGGCAAGATCAAGACGACCGCCCAGATGGTGGCGATCGCGGTGCTCCTCTGGCGCGAGCCGATCGCGGGGCTCTCGGTGGTGCGGACGGGCGAAATCCTGCTCTACCTCGCCGCGGGCCTCACGCTCTGGTCCATGCTCATTTATATAAGGCTGGCCTGGGTGGACCTGGTCCGGCCGGAGCGCCGCTCACCTTGAACGGAAAGGGGTCGCCGCATAGAATGATGGCCGAATTCTGCGGGCATAGCTCAGTTGGTAGAGCGCAACCTTGCCAAGGTTGAGGTCGCGAGTTCGAGCCTCGTTGCCCGCTCCAGATTCCTGCGGGGAGACGTCAGACGTCTCCCCGTTTTTGCCTTTGCGGGCGGCCGGCCCGCAGGCATCCACCGATTCGGCTGGGTGGCAGAGTGGTTATGCAGCGGCCTGCAAAGCCGTGTACGCCGGTTCGATTCCGACCCCAGCCTCCATTTCCCTTACGTCCGGCGCGCGCTGCCTGCGCAGCGCAGGCAGCAGCAAGTCCTCTTCATCCCTTGACGTGTCGCGGCGTCGTCACTAGATCGCGCCTGACGTCTCCTGTGACGGAGAAGCTGCTCGGCAAGGGCGACGTGCGCTGCTCACTTTCGTGCTCCTCGACGGTCTCCGGCTCGTCATAGGCCGTAGCGCCGCAATCACTGAGAGCTGCGCGAAGCGTCCGGCTTTGTCCGGGTGGTGCGACCCTTTACACTTCTTGCCAATGCCCGGGTGGCGGAACTGGTAGACGCATCGGACTTAAAATCCGTTGGCTCGAAAGGGCCGTGCCGGTTCGATTCCGGCCCCGGGCACCAAGCAACGTCGCGCTTACGTCGCCCCGGTGGCACGGAACTCCTGGAACCGAGAAGTTCTCCGGGTGCATGTCCATCGCTTCCACGCGGTAGCCGAGATTGACGAGTGCCGAAGAAAGCCGACCGGCGCCGAGAGTGAGCTCGAGTATCTTCTTATCCGGCGGAAGCGATTGCTGAATGAGGCTCAGCGCGACAGATTCGATACGTGAGGGGTCGGCTGCCATCGGCCTATGCCGGTTCTTTGTATCGTCGGACTGGCCTTGTAGATCTTCGAGCGTAGTTAGCGCAAGCCAATCCCCGGCTATGCGCCTCTTGGGCAGGCAAGCGCCGGCAGTGCAGTTTGGGACAGAAGAACGCGTCGCCGCCTCCGCTCATGGACAACTCGTTGGGCGGCAAGGAAGCGATTCAGCCATTCCGGTATCGCTCCCGCAGCACGTTCTTCTGTACCTTGCCCATGGTGTTGCGCGGCAGGTCGTCGACGAAATAAACGCGCTTCGGCACCTTGTAGTTCGCGATCTGGCCCTTGAGCCGGGCGATCACCGTGGGCTCATCGAGGGTGGCGTCCGGCCGCTTCACGACGACGGCCGTAACGGCCTCGCCGAAATCGGGATGGGGTACGCCGATGACGGCCGACTCGACGACCTCGGGCATCTCGTCGATCAGCGTCTCGATCTCCTTCGGGTAGACGTTGTAGCCGCCGGTGATAACGAGGTCCTTGGAGCGGCCGACGATGCTGAGATAGCCCTTGGCGTCGAAGTAGCCCATGTCGCCGGTCTTGAACCAGCCGTCGGGAGTGAACTCCTCGCGGGTCTTCTCGGGCATGCGCCAGTAGCCTTTGAAGACGTTCGGACCCTTCACCTGAATATTGCCGATCGTGCCGGTAGACACGGGCCGGTTGTTGTCGTCCACCACGCGCACCTCGACGCCCGGCAGCGGCAGGCCTACCGTGCCGGCGACACGTTCGCCGTTCAGCGGATTGGACGTGTTCATATTGGTTTCGGACATCCCATAGCGTTCGAGGATGGTGTGGCCGGTGCGGCGACGGAACTCGGCGAACGTCTCCTTGAGCAACGGCGCCGAGCCCGAGATGAAGAGCCGCATGTTGCGGCAGACCTCGGCGTTCAGGCCGGGCTCCGAGAGAAGCCGCGTATAGTAGGTAGGAACGCCCATGAACACGGTGGCGCGCGGCAGGTGCTGCAGCACCTGCTTCGCGTCGAATTTCCGCAGAAAGATCATCTTTCCCGTGCTGAGGAGCGCGAGGTTGCTTGCGACGAAGAGCCCGTGCACGTGAAAGATCGGCAGTGCGTGGAGCAGGACGTCCGTGGGCCCGAAGCCCCAGTAGTCGTACAGAGTGAGGGCGTTCGACGAGAGGTTGCCGTGCGTGAGCATCGCGCCTTTGGATCGGCCGGTCGTGCCGGAGGTGTAGAGCAGGGCGGCGAGCTCGTCGGTTTCGACCGGCACTGTCTCGAACTCCGCGGGGACGGCGCGACTCGCCTCGATCAGCGTGCCGCCGCCGTTCTCGTCGAGCGTGTGCACGTGGCGCGCGCCGGCGGCGTGCGCCAGCGGCTCGACCGTGTCGCGGGCCGCCGGAGCGCAAACCACCAGGCCGGGCTCGGCGTCGCGCATGAAATATTCCATCTCGGCGCGCTGGTAGGCGGTGTTCAGCGGGAGGTACACGAGCCCGGCGCGCACCGCCGCAAGGTAAAGGAACAGTGCTTCCGGCGACTTCTCGACCTGTACGGCGATGCGCTCGCCGCGTTTCATTCCGAGATCGACGAAGAACCGGGCGAGCCGCGCGGTCTCGCGCTCCAGGTCGCCGTAGGTGTAGACGCGGCCCGATTCGGTTTCGATACAGGGTCGGTCGAGGGTCGAGGAGAAGCGGGAGAACAAAAGGTTGTAGATGTTCGCGTTCATGACCCCCGCACTTTAGCCGAGATATTTCGGGGCCGACAAGGCCGCTCGAGGCGAGCTTGGCGGCAACGAGCAGGATCAGGCCGAACGCATCCGGGACGGTCGAGCGTGGTGTCGCACGGCGCGGTGCGCGAAAGTGCGACGCCTCTGCCTGGGCGAAGCTCAGGCCAGCGCGCTGGCGGAGCGGGCGGCTGCCCGATCGGCCTCGGCGTCGTAGAGCGCGAGCGCCGCTTCGACGACGTCCTCCTCGGGAATGTCGGCCACGAACGACGCGCGATGCGTGCAGTTGTCGTGCAGGGTGTTGCGCCCGCACACCGGGCAGTCCAGCCGCCAGGATATGAACGGCCGGTGACGCGAACGCGTGAGCGGCCCGCCGTTGATCAGATTGCCGCACCAGAAGATGCCGACCGTAGCGGCGCCGACGGCGGCGGCCAGGTGCAGCGGCCCGGAGTCGTTCGAAACCACGAGGCGGCTCGCCGCGAGGAGCGCGGCGAGCCCGCCGAGGCTCAGGCGGTCGCAGACGTCCAGCGCAGGCACGACGAGCCGCTCGCGCAGGCGCCGCGCGAGCTCGCGTTCCGGGCCCGTGCCGATGACGGCGATGCGCGCACCGCGCGATGCGAGCGCGCGGCCGACCGCGGCGAACTTCTCGGGCGGCCAGTGCCGGCGCGGATCGGTCGCGCCCGGATGCAGCACGACGAGCGGCGCGTTCGGGTCGAGGCCGAGCGGCGCGAGCTCGGCGCGATCCGCCTCGGTGACGGCGATCTCGGGCTCGAGCGTCAGCGGGCGCGCGCCGACGAGCGCTACGACTTCGAGGTAGCGCGCCACTTCGTGCTGGAAATAGACGTGGGGAATCGCGGCGTCGAGGGGCGCGGCGTCGGGCGTGCGCAGGCCGGCGGTGTAGCGTGCACCCAGGCGGCGCGTGAACGGATTCGAGTAACGGCCGCCGCCGTGCAGCTGCAGCGCGATGTCGAAGCGTTCGGCCTGCATGGCGGCGAAAAAGCGTTCCTGCGCATCGGAGTCGACCGGATCGCCGGGCTCGGCGCTGACGCCGACATAGGGGGGCACCACCACCACGCGATCCACGGGGCCCGGACGGCCCGTGAGAAACTCCGCATGCCAGCGCTTGCCGAGCAATACGATCTCGGCGTCGGGATAGGCGGCCCGAAGCGCCGCAAGCGCCGGCACGGCGAAGCAGTAGTCGCCGATGCCGTTCGCGCGCACGACCGCTATTCGGCGGACCGCCTCAAGGCGCTTGGCGGACATGCGGCGAGCTCCGAGACCCGGTCGGTGCGCGCGCCGAGGAGCCGTTCGGCCGCTGCGAGGACCTGCTCCATCGATACCAGCGTATCGTCCTGCGGCGTATCCGGTTCCAGCGCGGCGAACGGCCCTTGAACCGGCGGACCGTAGCGGTCGGTGCCTCCGCGGCGATAGATGACAACCGTGGGTGCTCCGAGGGCGTAGCCGATGTGCGCCGGACCGCTGTCGTTCGTGATCAGCAGGTCGAGCTGCTCGATCACGGCTCCCAGGGTGGCGAGCCCGGTGCGGCCGGCGAAGCTGTGGGCGCGCGGACCGATCGACCGCGCGAGCGCGCCCGCCTCGACCGCCTCGCTCGCGCTTCCGATGACGACGGCGCTGCCCCCGCGGTGCAGCAGCGCGCGGGCCACCTGCACGAAATACGGGAGCGGCCAGCGCCGGCGCGGATCGTGCGAGCCCGCGTGTATTCCGATGAGGGGACGCGGCAGCCCGTGGAGGAGAATCTCCGCGCTGCGGCGGTCGACCGCCGTGAGCGGATAGACGAACTCTTCGCCTCGGGGCGTCACGCCGATGTGCCGCAGGAGCGCGAGCAGCCGCAGGCTCTCGCGCCCTGACGGGGGCCAAGGCAGCGCGGCGTCGAGCAAGCTCGCATCGTCTTCGGGGCGCACGAAACCGACGGTCGCGCGCGCGCCGAGAAGCAGCGTGAACGGATTCGCGTAGACGCCGGAGCCGTGGAGCTGTATCGCGAGATCGAAGCGCTCCTGCTGCATCCGCCGGAGGAACGCGAGCGCCGTGCGGGGCTCGAACAGCTGCTGTGCGACGCCGGGAAAGCCCGGAAACGGCGCAAAGCGATCCACGTACGGAAGCCGGAGCACGAGCTCGCGCAGCGCGGGCAGGGTGATCAGCACGATCTCGGCATCGGGCATCGCGGCGCGCAGCGCCCGCAGCGCGGGCGTCGCGCACACGTAGTCCCCGAGCCGCGGCGCGCGCACGACCGCGACTTTGCGGGGCGGCGGCAGCCGCTCGAGCAGATTCTTCCCGTGCCCGGCGGCGTTCATCACACGGTGCTCTCGAGCGCCGCGACGAGCTCCGGCAGGAGCGCGAGCGCGTGCCCGTCGACGCGGCCTTCGGCGTTCAGCACGGTCGACGGCTCCTCGGCGTGATAGGTGCCGGAGGGCATCATCGCGCAGCCGCCGGCGCGGCGCATCAGCAGGTTCTGCACCAGCACCTCTTCGCCCGAGTGATAGCGCGGCAGCCGCGGCCAGAACGAGAAGCCGCCGACCTCGAGCAGACGCGCGCGGTCGTAGAGCACGCAGGACGCCACCCAGGCGACTTTGTAGAGGCGCGGCGTTCGGGGCGCATGACGGGCGGTGGCGTGCCACAGGTTGGCGGCCCGGTGCAGATGGCGCCGACGCTCCCATTCCGCGGAGTCGGGCTCGAGAACTTCGGGGCGCACCGGCCCGTCCCAGAACTCGACGTGCTGCTGCTCGGGGCGCACGTCCTCGCGGAAGGAAAGTCCGGCGGGGAAGGAGCCGACGAAGCCGCAGCGCTCGCGAGACTGGGCCGCGACCAGCGCTTCGAGCACCCAGGGCTCCATCAGCACGTCGTCGTCGAGGTAGAGCACGAGCGGTGCCGCGGAGCGCGCGAGCAGGAAATCCCGCTGCTCCGCGATGCCGAGGCGTGTCGGGCGGTGGTGCCACTCGACGGCGTTCCCCGTGCGCGTCTCGATCACACGCACCAGCGCCGCGATCGAGGGCAGGTGCACCAGCGGCTGCGGATTCTGGTCGGCGACGACGAGGCGCAGATCGGTGTAGGACTGCAGTGCCAGGCCCGCGAGCGTGAGCGTCAGCGCATGCGGCCGGTCGCAGGTCGGCAGCAGCACGTCAACATGAGCCATGCAGCATCCCCCGATCCTCGAGCCCGAGCACGTGCGGCGCGTCGACACGCCGGTCGGGCACGGTCGTCGGCAGCTCCTGGTGATACACGCCCGACGGCAGGATACCGGCGCCGCCGTAGCGCGCCATCACGCGCAGCTGCGCGAGCGCGTCCTCGCCGCAGTGTGCCGGCGGCAGATCGCGCCAGAAGCCGAAGCCGCCGGCGGCGCGCAGCTTCCTGGTGTCGTACATGACGCAGCCGCCGATCCACGCGATGCGATAGGCGAGGTAGCCTCCCGGCGGTATCGCGAGCCGTCGCTGCACGTGGTAGACATTGGCCGCGTTGTGCAGCCGGTGGCGCTCCCAGGCGCGCGTGCCCGGCGCTACGGCCTCGGGCGCGATCGGCCCGTTCCACGGCTCGATGGTCTGCTCATCCGGCCGCACCTCGTCGACGTAGCTCAAGCCGATGACCGCCTGGCCGAGGAAACCGCAGCGCTCGCGCTCCATGGCGTGCACGAGACGCGCGATCGCGTCGGGCTCGAGGATCAGATCGTCGTCGAGGAACAGCGCGTATGGCGCCTGCGCCCGGTCGAGAAGAAACTGGCGATGCTCAGCGAGACCGCGCCGCGGGAGGTGGCGGTGCGTCTCGAGCGGATGCCCGTGCACCCGCAGCAGGCGCAGCGCGGCGAGCACCTCGCCGGCGTCGAAGGCGCTCTCGTCGCTCTGGTCGGAGACGACCACGCGGAAGTCGCGAAACGTCTGGGCGCACAGGCTCGTGAGCAGCACGGCGAGCGCCGCGGGACGCCGGTACGTAGCGATGAGAAGGTCGACCTGATTCGTCATGCCGCCGCCGGTCACGCCACGCCGCGAATGCGATCGATCAGATGGGTGGTGGAGCGATCCTCGACCAGCGGCAGAATGCAGACTGCGCCGCCGAGACCCTCGACCAGCTCGGCTTCGGGCAGGGTGTCGCGGCTGTAGTCGCCGCCCTTGACGTACAGATCCGGCCGGACGCACGCGATGATGTCGCGCGGAGAATCGTCGTCGAAGGCGATCACGTAGTCGACGTAGCTCAGGGCGGCGAGCACCTTGATGCGGTCCTCGAGCGTATTGATCGGGCGCCCCGGACCCTTCAGGCGGCGCACGCTGTCGTCGGTGTTGACGCCGACGATGAGCAGGTCGCCGAGTGCCTTGGCACGGTTGAGGAGGGTCACGTGCCCGCGGTGAAGGATGTCGAAGCAGCCGTTGGTGAAGACGATGCGTGCGCCGCCGGCGCGCGCGGCCTGGACGCGCTCGGCGAGCGCGTCGAGGTCGTCGAGACGCTTGTCGCCGCCGGCGATGAGCCGGTGGAGCTCCGGGGCGGTGCAGACCGCGGTCCCGTCCTTGCCGACGACGACCGCCGCCGCGGCCGAGGCGAGCTCGGCCGCTTCGGGCGTCTCGGCACCCGCGGCGAGCGCCAGCGCGAGGCCGGCGACGAAGGTATCGCCGCTTCCGGTGGCGAGCGAGGTGCGCGCCGGCCGCGCATAGGTGCGGTAGGGGGCGCGGCCGCGTTGCAGCACCACCGCGCCGTCGCGATCGAGCGTGACGGCGACGATGTCCGCGCCGGTTGCCGCGAGAAGGGCGTCCGCATGCGCGTGGACCCATTCGGCGCGGCCGGCCGGGTCGTCGGCACCGCGCACGCCGAGGAGCCGCCGGGCTTCCTCGTAGCTCGGCTTGACCGCGCTCGGCCGTGCCGGCGCGAGGCGCGCTAGCGCCCGCCCGTCCGCGACGACGACCGGACGCGGGCGCCGCGGGCGGTCGGCGAGCGCCGCGATCATGCCGGCATTGACGCTGCCGTAGCCGTAGTCGGAGACGACGAGCACGTCGCTCGCGGCGAGAGCGGCGCGCACCCGCTCGCAGAGCAGCGCTTCGAGAGCCGGATCGGCGGGAACGCGTCGCCCCTGATCGAAACGGGCGATGATCTGCGCGTCGCCGACGAGCCGCTGCTTGCACACCGTACGCCAGCCCGGCACCGGGACGAGCATGCGGGCGTCGACGCGTGCGTGGTCGAGCGTGCGGCGCAGACGCGCCGCCTCGACGTCGTCGCCGACGAATCCGATGAGCGTCGTACGCGCGCCGAGCGCGGCGAGATTGCAGGCGACGTTCGCCGCGCCGCCCGCGGCATCGTGCACGCGCTGCACCTGCACCAGCGGAACGGGCGCTTCGCGGCACAGCCGCTCGACGCGGCCGTCGAGATATACGTCGAGAAGGGGATCGCCTACGACCGCCGCGCGCAATCCGTTGAACGCGTCGGCCAGTCGCGCGAGATCGAGCTGCATTTTCTGTTCCCTCAGAAACGACTCCGTCGCGCGGCGCAGCCGCAGAGTACCAAACGCTGTCCGATTAATCACCACGCGAGGAGCGCGCTTTAGGCGCACAGCGTCGTGTGGCGCGACGCCGACAGTGTCGCCCGCGCGCACGCTCCTGCGCAGCGGTCAGTAGTATTGCTGATTGCTCGGCAACCGCCATTTCGCGCAACAATTCGAAGTCTCAACGCGCAACGCGCGCCGCAACCCGCCGCCGGCGCGCCTCTTCAAGGGAACGCGCTCTCATGGTCGCAAGGATTGCGATGATCAGCGAACACGCCTCGCCGCTGGCCGCGCTCGGAGGTGTGGACAGCGGCGGACAGAACGTCTACGTAGCGCAGATCGCCAATCAGCTCGCCCAGCGGGGCTACCAGGTCGACGTGTACACCCGGCGCGACCAGGAGACGCTGCCGGACGTCGTCGAGTTCATCAACCGCGTACGCGTCATTCACGTTGCCGCGGGTCCGCCGCGCTTCGTTCCGAAGGAAGAGCTGCTGCCGTACATGGACGAGTTCGCGCGGCAGCTGATCGTGTCGTGGCGCCGCGGCCGGCAGCGATACGACGTCGCCCACGCGAACTTCTGGACGTCGGGTGTGGTGGCCATGCGTCTCAAGGCGGCGCTCGGACTTCCGTTCGCTGTCACGTTCCACGCGCTCGGGCGCGTGCGGCGCCTGCATCAGGGCGAGGCCGACCGGTTCCCGCCCGAACGTCCGGCGATCGAGGAGCGCATCATCCAGGCGGCCGATTGCATCGTCGCCGAATGCCAGCAGGACCGCGAAGACCTGCTCGCGCTCTACGGCGCCGATCCGGCGAAGGTGCGGATCGTGCCGTGCGGTTTCGACGCGGCGGAGCTCTGGCCGATCGACGAACGCGTCGCGCGGTGCGAGCTGGGCTTCGACCCGGAGCGGCCGCTGGTGCTGCAGCTCGGGCGGCTGGTTCCGCGCAAGGGCATCGACGTCGTCGTGCGCGCCATGGCGAAGCTGCGCACGCACCACGGCATCGCCGCGCAGCTCGTGATCGTGGGCGGCGAGACGGACGAGCCCTGTCCGCGCGCGAACCCGGAGATCGCGCGCCTGCAGGCGATCGCCGCCGAGGCCGGCGTGGCGCAGCACGTGATCTTCACCGGGCGGCGGCCGCGGCACGTGCTGCGCTACTACTACAGCGCGGCGGACGTGTTCGTGACCACGCCGTGGTACGAGCCGTTCGGCATCACCCCCGTCGAAGCCATGGCGTGCGCGCGGCCGGTCGTGGGCGCGGCCGTCGGCGGCATCAAGAGCACCGTTCGCGACGGGCGCACCGGCTTTCTCGTGCCGCCGCGCGATCCCGATGCCGTCGCCGACCGGCTCGCGGTGCTGCTGCGCGACCCCGGGCTCCGACGCCGCTTCGGTGCCGCGGGGCGCGAGCGCGCGCTGCGTCATTTCACGTGGTCGCAAGTCGCCGACCGGCTCGAAAGCGTATACGCGCGCATCGCCGGCACCGATGGCGGCAGAGCGGTCGACGGCCTCGCGACGTGAGGGAAGGAGAGGGAGGCATGCAGGCTCTGGAAGGCCAGGTGGCGATGGTAACGGGCGGCGCAGGCGGGCTCGGCACGGAAGTCTGCCGCGCGCTCGCAAGGAGCGGGGCGCGCGTCGTGTGCGCGGATCTCGGGGATCGCGCGGAACGGCTGGCGGCGGAACTCGCCCGCGAGGACCTGCGGCTGTGGCCGCTCGCGGTCGACGTGAGCCGTGCCGACGGCGCGACGGCCGCGGTCGAGCGCGTGGCGCGGGAGCACGGTCGCTTCGACATCCTTATTAATAACGCCGCCGTCGACGTCACCGTGCCGGCCGACGAGCTCGCGCTCGAGGATTGGAGCCGGATCGTCGATACCAACCTCAACGCGCCGTACTGGCTGAGCCGCGCGGCGTTCCCGCTCATGAAGCGCCAGCGCCGGGGCCAGATCGTCAACGTGGCGTCCACCGCGTCGAAACGCGCGTGGGCGAACGCGGCCGCCTACCACGCGAGCAAGTGGGGGCTCGTCGGGCTGAGCCATGCGCTGCACGTGGAGGGGCGGGCGCACGGCATCAAGGTAACCGCGGTCGTGAGCGGCGGCATGCGGACGCCCTTTCTGCTCGAACGCTTCCCCGAGATCGACGTCTCCAGGCTGCAGGATCCGCGCCAGGTCGCGGACACCATTCACTTCGTGCTGACGCGTCCGCCCGAGACCGTGATCCCCGAGATCATGGTCATCCCCATGACGGAGACCTCGTGGCCGTGAAAGCGGTGTTTCTGGACAAGGACGGCACGCTCCTCGAGAACGTTCCGTACAACGTCGACCCCGAGCGCATGCGCCTCGTGCCGGGCGCGGGCGCGGCGCTGCGGCGGCTGTACGCGCTCGGCTACGCGCTCATCGTCGTCTCGAATCAGCCCGGCGTCGCGCTCGGCTACTTCGACGTCCAGGCGCTGCGACGCGTCGAGCGGCGGCTGCGGGAGCTGTTAGCCGCTGAGCAGGTGCCGCTCGCGGGCTTCTACTTCTGTCCGCATCATCCGGCCGGACGCGTGCCGCGCTACGCGGTCGTCTGCCGCTGCCGCAAGCCGGCGCCGGGCCTGCTGCTCTCGGCCGCGGCGATCCACGAAGTCGACACGTTCCGCTCCTGGATGATCGGGGACATTCTCGACGACATCGAAGCGGGCGTGCGCGCCCGCTGCCGCACCGTGCTGGTGGACAACGGCGGCGAGACCGAATGGCGCAGCGGGCCGCACCGGCAGCCGGGCGCCATCGTGCCCGATCTGCCGGCCGCAGCCGAGCACATCGTGGACGTCGAGCGGCGCGCGAGCTTCGCCTTCGGACGGAGCGCAAGCGCATGAACCGCGCGGCGGAATGGGCCGACGCGGAGCGGCTGCTGTGCGTGCGCCTCGACGCCATGGGCGACGTCATCATGACCGAGCCCGCGCTGCGCGCGCTCAAGCGCAGCGGGCCGCGGCGCCGGTTAACGCTGCTCACGTCGCCTGCGGGCGCCATGATCGCGCCGTACCTGCCGGCGGTGGACGACGTGATTGCGTACGCCGCGCCCTGGGTCAAGGCGACCGCACCGTACGCGTCCGCGTCGGCCGAACAGGCGCTCATCGCACGGCTGCGGGCGCTGCGCTTCGACGGCGCAGTCGTGTTCACGGTGTACAGCCAGAGCGCGCTGCCGGCGGCGCACCTGTGCTACCTCGCCGAGATCCCGCGGCGTCTCGCGTACTGCCGCGAGAACCCGTACGGGCTGCTGACCGACTGGCTGCCGGAGACGGAACCCGAGCAGCGGCTGCGGCACGAAGTGCGGCGCCAGCTCGATCTCGTCGCATGGCTCGGCGCCGCACCCGACGACGAGCGTCTGCGCCTGCACCTTCCCGCGGCGGAGCGGAGCGCGGCGCAGCAGCGGCTCGCGCGCCTCGGCATCGCGCCGGAAAGCCGGTGGGTGATCGTGCATCCCGGCGCGAGCGCGCCGTCGCGGCGCTATCCTGCAGCGAGCTTCACGGCGGTCGCGCGCACGCTCGTCGAGGCGCACGGTTGCGCCGTGGTCTTCACCGGGAGCGCGGAAGAGCGCGCGCTGATCGAGGACATCCGCCGCGGTATGCAGGCGCCGTCGCATTCGCTCGCCGGGGAGCTGACGCTCGGGGAGCTTTGCGGGCTCATCGCGCTCGCGCCCTTGCTGATCGCGAACAACACAGGACCCGTGCACATCGCCGCCGCGTTCGGGACGCCGGTGGTGGATCTCTACGCGCTCACGAATCCGCAGCACATGCCTTGGGAGGTCGAGAACCGCGTGCTTTACCACAACGTGCCGTGCAAGTACTGCTACAAGAGCGTCTGCCCCGAGGGGCACAACGCGTGTCTGCGGCGGGTGCCGCCGGCGGCGGTCGTCGACGCGGCGCTCGAGCTCCTCACGCCCGCACGCGCGCCGGCGCGTGCGCGGGCCGGAGACTGAGGCATGTACACGCTCGGCATCAACGCTGCCTTCCACGACTCGTCGGCGTGCCTGGTGAGGGACGGTCGCGTCGTCGCCGCCGCCGAGGAAGAGCGCTTCACGCGCATCAAGCACGCCAAGCGCCCGGTTCCGTTCAGCGCCTACGAGCTGCCGTATCACGCGATCGACTACTGTCTCGCACAGGCCGGCATCGGCATCGACGACGTGGATCACGTCGCGTACGCGTTCGATCCGCACCAGCTGCTGCGCGGACGGCGCGATCCGGCGATCGCGCTGCCGCTCGAACCGAGCGCGGATCCGCCGCCGGGCTGGGAGTCGCCGTGGGAGCCGCTGTTCGTGTCCTACGTGCTCAACGCGCCGCGGCACCTGCGCGACGGCGCCCCGCACCACCTGCAGACGCGCCTGCGGCAGGCGAAGCCGGCGCGGATGCGCTGGCATTTCGTCGACCACCACCTCGCGCACGAAGCGAGCGCATTCCTGCCGTCGCCGTTCCTCGAGGCCGCCGTGATGACGCTCGACGGGCGCGGCGAGATCGCCACCACGAGCTACGCCATCGGGCGCGGCAACCGGCTGCAGCGTATCGGCCAGGTCGACTATCCGCATTCGCTCGGCCTGCTGTACGAACGGATTACGGAGCACCTCGGATTCCTGCACGCGTCCGACGAATACAAGGTCATGGCGCTCGCGTCGTACGGCGAGCCGCGCTACCTCGCGGCGGCGCGCGAGCTGGTAACGCTCGACGGCGACGGGGGCTATCGGATCGCGCCGCTGCGGCTCGCGGAGCGCTTCGGCCCGCCGAGGCGGCGCGGCGAACCGCTCGTGCAGCGGCACTTTGACGTCGCGTGCTCGGTGCAGCGGCTGCTGGAAGAGACCGTGCTTGCGCTCGCGGATTGGCTCCATCGTCGCACGGGTCTGCGGAACCTCTGTCTCGCGGGCGGTGTGGCTCTCAACTGCGTGATGAACGGACGGCTGCTGCGCGAAGGGCCGTTCGAGCAGGTGTGGGTGCAGCCGGCCGCGGGAGACGCGGGCACCGCGCTCGGCGCGGCGCTCTGGGTGGACGCGCGCGAACGCCGCGATCCGGCGCGCCATTACGTCATGGAGCACGCCTATCTCGGGCCGTCGTATACCGCCGAGGAGATCGAATCGCTCCTCGCCGGCGCGCGCCTCGGCTATCGGCGGCTGCGCAGCTTCGAGCCGGTCGCCGAGCTCCTCGCGCAGGATCGCATCGTCGGGTGGTTCCAGGGTCGCATGGAATTCGGGCCGCGGGCGCTCGGCGCGCGGTCCATCCTGGCCTCGCCGCTGACGCGGGACATGCAGGGGCGGCTCAACGAGCTCAAGGACCGCGAGGACTTCCGGCCGGTGGCGCCGGTGGTGCTCGAGGAGGAGGCGGGCGAGTGGTTCGTCGGCTGCCGCAGCTCGCCGTTCATGCTGTTCACGTTCTCCGTCGCGCCCGAGCGGCGCGCGTGCATCCCGTCGGCGGTGCACGTCGACGGCAGCGCGCGCGTGCAAACGGTCAATCGCCGGCAGCACCCGGAGTACTACGAGCTGATCCGGGCGTTTCGCGCGCGAACGGGGGTTCCGGTGCTGATCAACACCTCGTTCAACACCCGCGGGGAGCCGATCGTCTGCACTCCGCGCGAGGCGCTCCAGTGCTTCGCGGCCTCGCCGCTCGACGCGCTGGTGCTCGGGCCGTTCCTGCTGGAGAAGCGCAAAGTCTTCCATGAGCGTGCACGTATCGGTGGTAATTCCCACGTTCAAGCGCCCGCACTTGCTTGACCGCTGTCTCGCGGCGCTGCTGAAACAGGACTATCCGGCAGCGCTCTATGAGATCATCGTCGCCGACGATGCCGGCGACGCGGCGACGTGGCGCGTCGTGGCACGGCGGCGGCGCCAGGCGGGCGGGCGTCCACGCCTGCGCTACGTGCAGGTGCACGGCGCGCACGGGCCGGCGGCGGCACGCAACTGCGGCTGGCGGGCGGCGGCAGGACAGGTGCTCGCCTTCACGGACGACGACTGCGTGCCGGCGCGCGACTGGCTGCGCGAAGGCCTGCGCGCGCTGCGCGACGGGCGAGCCGCGGTCTGGGGGCGGGTGATCGTTCCGCTGCCGAATGAGCCGACGGACCACGAGCGCGATGCGGCCGGCCTCGCGTCGGCCGGCTTCGTCACGGCAAACTGCTTCTGCCGGCGTGCGGCGCTCGCGGCGATCGGCGGCCTCGACGAGAGCTTCACGGCGCCTTGGCGGGAAGACAGCGATCTTTATTTCTCGCTGCTCGAGCACGGCTACGAGGTGGCGCTGGCGCCGCGCGCCGCCGTGGTGCATCCGGTGCGGCCCGGGCGGTGGGGCGAGAGCCTGCGGCGCCAGCACCGCATTCTGTTCGATGCCTTGCTCTACAAGAAGCACCCGGGGCTGTATCGTGCGGCGATCCGCTGCACGCCGCGGTGGGACTACTACGGCATTCTCGCGCTGCTGCTGCTCGCGCTCGGAGGCGCCGTGCTCGACATGCGCGCGCTCACCTGGGCGGCGGGTGGCGGGTGGGCGGCGGCGACCGCGCATCTCTCCCTCAAGCGGCTGCGCCGCACGTCGCGGCGGCCGGGGCACGTCGTCGAGATGGTGTTCACGTCCGCCCTGATACCGCCGATCGCCGTGTTCTGGCGGATGGCGGGGGCGCTGAAGTACCGCGTGCTCTTCCTCTGAGGTGAGGCGATGCGCACCGACGCGGCGATCAAGTTCGCGCAGATCGAGCCGGTAGGGCAGTGCAATCTGCGCTGCCGCATGTGTCCGGTGCAGTTTCGCGCCGCCGGTCCGCCGCACGGGTCGCTCGCGTTCATGACGTTCGAGACCTTCCGCCGGCTGCTCGACGAGATGCCGGCGCTCGAGGAGCTGCATCTGCAGGGCCTCGGAGAGCCGCTGATGCACCCGCGCTTCTTCGAAATGGTGCGGCTGGCGTGCGCGCGGGGCGTGCGCGTGAGCACCAACACCAACCTCACGCTGCTCTCGCGCCGCCGGGCGCGCGAGTGCGTCGAGAGCGGCCTTGCCGAGCTGCACGCCTCGCTCGACGGCGCACATCCGGAGACTTTCGAGGGCATCCGCCGGGGCGCGCGGTTCGGAAAGGTCTTGCGCCACCTGCGCGAGCTCCTGGAGGTGCGACGCGCGCTGGGCAGCGCGACGCCGCGCGTGCGGCTGGTGACGGTGGTAATGCGGGACAACCTGCACGAGCTCCCCGACGTGGTCGAACTCGCGGCGGAGCTCGGCATCGGCGAGCTCTTCGTCCAGCACCTGTGCCACGACTTCGGCGAGGAAAGTCTGCCGCCGACCTACGCCCCGATGCGGCGTTTCGTAGACGAGGAGTCGCTGCTCCGCGAGGATCCGGCGCGCATCGAGGCGTGCTTCGGGAGAGCGCGCGAGCGCGCCGCCGCCTGCGGGCTCGACCTGCGACTGCCGCGCACGCGGCCGGTCGCGGGATCGAAGATCGGGCGCTGCGACTGGCCGTGGCGCGGGCCGTACATCAGCTATACCGGCGATGCCATGCCGTGCTGCATGGTCGCAACTCCCGATCGGGCGAACCTCGGCAACATGGCGGAGCACGGCGTGGCGGCGGTGTGGCGGGGCGAGCGCTACCGGGCGTTCCGGGACGCGCTCGCGTCCGACAGTCCGCCCGCCGTGTGCCGCTCGTGTGCCGTGTACAACGGCGTCTTCTGAGGACGGTCGCGATGGCGGAGACGATTCTCCAGGCGCCGAATGCGAAGCACGCGCCGCTGCGTCTGCGCTTCGAACGTGCACCGGAGCGCATCGCCGTGTTCCGGGCGCTGCATCTCGGAGACCTCCTGTGCGCGGTGCCGGCGCTGCGCGCGCTGCGCGCGGCGTTTCCGCGCGCGCGGGTGACGCTCGTCGGGCTGCCCTGGGCGGAAGAGTTCGCGCGGCGCTTCGGCCACTACATCGACGACTTTCTCCCGTTCCCGGGCGGGCGGGGGCTGCCGGAACGCGATGCCGCGGCATCGGAGACCGAGGCGTACGAGCGTGCAGTTCGTGCCCGGCGCTTCGATCTCGCACTGCAGCTCCACGGCGACGGCCGGTACGCCAACGCGATCGTCCGCGCCATGAATGCGCGGCACGTCGCCGGATTCCATCCGGTCGGCGCGCACTGTCCGGATCCCGACTGGTTTCTTCCCTACCCGGAAACGGAGTCGGAGGTGCGGCGGCTCCTGCGGCTGCTCGAGTTTATCGGCATCCCGGCGCGGGGCGAGGAGCTCGAGTTTCCGATCACGGCGGAGGAGTGGCGCGGGGCCGCGGCGCTGCGGCTTCGCTTCGGGCTGCAGCCCGGCAGGTACGTCTGCGTACATCCGGGCGGGCGCGCTCCCGCGCGGCGCTGGCGCATCGAGCGCTTCGCGCACGTGGCCGACCGGCTGGCGGCGCGGGGGTTGCGGATCGTGCTGACCGGCATGCGCGATGAAGCGCCGATCACCGAGGCGGTGAAGCGGACCATGCTCTGCTCGTGCATCGATCTCGCCGGCCGGGCACAGAGTGGAACGCTCGCGGCGCTCCTCGCCGGTGCGCGCCTGCTCGTCTGCAACGACACCGGCGTCTCCCACGTGGCGGCGGCGTTGCGCGTACCGAGCGTCGTCATCTTCACCGGATCGTCGCCGGCGCGATGGGCGCCGGCCGACCGGGCGCGTCACCGGGTCGTGGCCGTCGAGGTCCCGTGTCGACCCTGCACCCACTGGCGCTGCCCGATAGGGCAGCCGTGCGCGGAGGCGAGCGTGGACGCAGTGATGCGGGAGATAGACGCGTTGCTGGGCGCTCCCGCCTGAACGGGGTCGCCAAGGACGGCAGGGACAGGACGGCGAACCGGACGGGGCGCACGCCGGAGTGCGCGGCGCGGGAGCAGGAGACCGGGAACATCATGCGCCCATTGCGAATACTCACCTGGCACGTGCACGGAAGCTATCTCTATTACCTGAGTCGGGCGGCCGTCGAGCTGTATCTGCTGTCGAAACCCGGTCGGCCGCCGGGCTACGCGGGTCGCTACGGTCACTTCCCGTGGGGAACGAACGTGCACGACATGCCGGTAGAGGCGTTGCCGGGCAGGGAGTTCGACGCGGTGCTGTTCCAGGCGCGTCGGCACTACCTCGAGGACCAGCACGAGATCCTGACGCCGGCGCAGCGCCGCCTGCCGCAGATCTACCTCGAACACGATCCACCGCGCGAATCGCCGTTCGACGAGCGACATCCGGTCGACGATCCGAACGTGCTGCTCGTGCACGTGACGCACTTCAACCGACTCATGTGGAACAGCGGGCGCACGCCGACGTGCGTGATTCCGCACGGCGTCACGGTGCCGGACAGTGTGCACTATCGGGGCGCGCTCGAGCGCGGGATCGCGGTGATCAATCATCTCGCGCGCCGCGGCCGGCGGCTCGGGCACGATGTGTACCTCGACATGCGCCGCGACGTGCCGCTCGATCTCGTCGGTATGGGTGCGGAAGAGACGCCGGGCGGGCTCGGCGAAGTGCAGCACCGCCGGCTGCCCGAGTTCGTCGCGCGCTACCGCTTCTTTTTCAACCCGATTCGGTATACGAGCCTCGGGCTCGCAGTGTGCGAAGCCATGATGATCGGCATGCCGATCGTCGGGCTCGCCACGACGGAAATGGCGGCGACCATCGAGAACGGCGTTTCGGGCTATCTGAGCAACGATCCCGAGCGGCTGCGCGAGGCGATGCGGCTGCTGCTCAGAGATCCGGAGGCGGCGCGCCGGCTCGGTGAAGGCGCGCGCGAAGCGGCGCGCGAACGATTCGATATCGCGCGCTTCGCGCGCGATTGGGAGCGCACATTCGCGCAGGTGTGCGGGCGCCCGGTGCGCCGGTCGAGCAGCCGAGCCTGAGCCCGCAGCCGCAGTATGGCGTATCGTGCGTGCGGGTAGCCGCATCCTCGTGGCGCGCAACGCGGGAGCGCGGAGGCGAGGGTGCAACATGGAAAATGCGGTACTGGCCGCGGTCGGTGCGGTTCGGTCGCCGCCGGGGCGCGAGGACGAAGGCGATGGGCAGCGATGACGATCGCGCGATGGTGCGGTGTCGGGTGTGCGGCAAGGAAGTGCCGCGTTCGGCGGCGAGCAGCGCCGAAGGGCGCGACTACACGTACTTCTTCTGCGGCGAAGGCTGCCGGCTGCACTGGCAGGTCGAAGAACGCGTGGAGCGGAGGCGAAAGAAGCGCCGTTGAGCTTCGCGTCCGCGCGAAGCGCGTGCACCGCCGCCGTGCCCCGGCTCGTCCTCGCGTCGGCTCCGTGCGGGCGAAGGACGACGTGGGCACAGGCGTTCGCGGGCGGCCGTGTTCGCGGTGGTGAGCGCCTGCCGCCTGAAATCGCTGACGATGCGGCACGAAGCTGCAGAGGTGCGTGCGTCGCCAGCCGAAGTAGGGACCGGTACGAGACAGCCACGCACGCGCGTCCGGTCGTGAGCCCGGCGCCGACACGATGGCCAGCTGCATCGCCGTTTCGTACAACATTCATCGCTGCATCGGCCTCGACGGCCGCAACGATCCCGAGCGCATCGCGCGCGTGCTCGAGGAGCTGGAGCCCGACGTCGTGGGATTGCAGGAGGTCGAGTCGCGCTTCGGCGGCACGCTCGACATGCATCAGCTCAATTACCTGGCGGAGGAAACCGGATTTCAGGCGATTGCGGGCACGACGGTGCTGCGTCGGGACAGCCATTACGGCAATGCGCTGCTCACCCGGCATGCCGTGCTCGAGGTACGCACGCACGACGTGAGCGTGCCCGGACGCGAGCCGCGCGGCATCCTGGACGTCGATCTTCACATGGGTGGACAGCGCTTGCGGGTGCTCGTCACCCACCTCGGCCTGGGGTCGCGCGAGCGGCGGCGGCAGACGCTCCTGCTGCTCGATGCGGTCGCGGCCCACCCGGACGAGCCGGTGGTGATCCTGAGCGACTTCAACGAATGGTTTCCCTGGCGCAAGCCGCTGCGCTGGATGCATCGGCGACTCGGGCGCACGCCAGCGCTCAACACCTTTCCGGCGCGCTGGCCGGTGATCGCGCTCGATCGCGTGTGGGTGGCGCCGAGACGGAACCTGGTGTCCCTGCGCGTGCATCGCTCGAGGCTTGCGCGCATAGCGTCCGACCATCTCCCGCTGCGGGCCGAGGTGGAACTGAGCCTCTAGCGCGCCCGACGGGCCAGGAGGGGGTCACCGCGATTTTCCGGACGCGCGGCGGACGGGTGTCGGGCTATCGGAGGAGGTGACGGTCGGCGCAGGCGGCATCTTCTCCCGTGCGGGTCAGGCGGGAGCGCCAGGGCAGACCCGATCCGGAGAACGGCGCTGCCGGTTTGGATTGCGTGCCATCGAACCGTCCGGTGCGGGTCCGACCCTGTTCCCGGATTCGATGCGCATAGGGGTCGTTCCCGTTTTCGACGCGGCGCACGCGAGTGGATTCGCCGTGACAAAAATGTGACACTCACCCTGTCCTTCCGAAATGCAGAACGTCCAGTGTACGCCCAATGTCCAGCGTGGAAGACCACGAGCAGCTGCTCGCAACGCCGCCGCCCGTTGTGTTCGTACTGGCTCCGACGACGCGCGATGCGGCGTCGACGTGCGACTTTCTTGCCACCTGCGGCATACCGAGCGAAGTCTGCAGCGACATCGAGGCCGCGTGCAACGCGCTTACGCGCCGACCGGGCATCGTTCTGCTTACCGATGACGTTCTCGCAAAGGACGGCCTGACGCGGCTGGCGCACGGCCTCGATCGGCTGCCGCACGGAAGGGACGTCCCGGTGCTCGTGCTGATTGCGCCGCGGCGGGAGCCGCCGGCGGCGGAAATCGTGCGGGCGTTCGCTCAGGTGCTGACGAATCCGATTCTGCTGACGCGGCCCGTGCATCCGATCACGCTGGTGAGCGCGGTCGAGAACGCGCGGCGTGCGATCGTGGATCGTCGCGCTCCGGCGATCGCCGTCGAAACCGCGGGACGGCACGTGTCGGGCACCGACCTGCTCGCGGCGCTAGATACCGTCCCGGTCACGCTGTTCGGGCAGGACCGCACCCTGCGTTACACGTGGATACACAATCCTTTCGGCAAGCGGCCGGCGGCGGAGTTCGTCGGGCGCACCGACGTCGAGTGGCTGGGTGAGGGAGAGGAAGCCGACGCGCTCGAGGCGCTGAAGCGGCGCGCGCTCGAAACCGGTGTGCGCCAGCACGAACGGCTGCGGTTGACGCTTCCGGACGGCGTCCATCATTACGACATCAGCGTCGCGCCACGGCACAACGGGCACGAGGCGGTGGGAATCGTGGGCGCAGCGCTTCCGATCGACGAGCACGTGGCCCTGCAGGAGCGTCTACGGCGGCAAGCCGACCATCTCGCGCGCATGGATCAGCGCAAGAACGATTTCATCGCGCAGCTCGCGCACGAGCTGCGCAACCCGCTGGCTCCCATACACAACGCCCTGCACGTGCTGCGAATCCAGCCCACACCGCCCGATCCCGAGCATTTCCGCTGGGCGATCGACGTCATCGGCCGTCAGCTCATGCAGCTCTCGCGGCTCGTCGACGATCTGCTCGACATCGCGCGCATGACTCACGGCAGCCTGCGGCTGCGCACCGAGACGGTCGAGCTCGGCAATGCGCTGCTGCCGGCCATCGAGGCGGCGCGCCCGCTCACGGCGGCGCGCAAGCAGACGCTCACCTATACGCCGCCGAGCGAGCCGGTGCGGGTGCAGGCCGACCCGGCGCGGTTGCTGCAGATCGTGGGGAATCTACTCACGAACGCCGCACGCTACACGCCGAACGGCGGTCACATCAGCCTGGCGGTCCGGCGCGACGAGCACGATGCGATCATTACCGTGACCGACGACGGCCAGGGGATTCCGCCGGAGATTCTCCCGCACATCTTCGAGCCTTTCTATCAAGGCCGGGAAGCGAGCGCGCAGACGCAGGGCGGTCTCGGGCTCGGGCTGGCGCTCGTACGCGAGCTCGTCCACCTCCACGGTGGACGCATCGAAGCGCACAGCGAGGGTCCCGACCGCGGCAGCGAATTCACGGTGCGGCTCCCGCTGCTCGAGAGAGCATCGACGGCGCCGCCGCGGCAGAGCTCCGTCGAAGCGGGGCGCAGTCTGCGCATCCTCGTCGTCGACGACGACCCCGATGTGGCGCAGTCTTTCGTGCTCCTGCTGCAGACTCTGGGCTACCAGGCCCAGGCGGTGAGCGAGGGCGCCGAGGCGCTCAAAGCCGTCGCGCGGTTCCGGCCGCGCGTCGTCTTCATCGACATCAGTCTGCCCGACATGGACGGCTTTCGCCTCGCCGAGCGGCTGCGCGCTGCCGAGGACGGCACCCGGCTCCATCTCGTCGCCCTGACCGGCTACACGCAGGAAGACGTCCGGCGGCGGGCGGCCGCGGCCGGTTTCGATGCGCACCTTGCCAAGCCCACGACGGCGGAAGCGATCGAGAGTCTGCTCGCGCCCCTGCTCGACGAATGAAGCCCGGCGGGCGCTGTCGCGTCAGCGGCTGATCAGTTTGAAGAAGCGGCTCGGCGCGCCGCTTCGCAGCGTCTCCTGATAGAGGAACGCGAGGTTATTTTCCTCGAACTTCGCGAAGAAATCGCCCCAGGAGATGTGCTCGAGGGTTTCGCCGCCGCCGTAGCCCGGGAAATCGATGCGCAGCAACCCGGGATCTTCGCTCGATCCCGTGGACTTCACGCGCGCGGGCACACCATCCCGCGCCTCGACCCACCGGCGAATGACCTCGTGATCCGTGGTGACCTTCGATGCGCCCGCCATGAACGTCTCCTCGCTCGTTGCTCATCGGGTTTGACCGCGAGTCTCTGGCGATTCGTTCGGTGCTGACTGGGGGAAAGTCCGGAATCGACGGTGCGGCGACCTCGTATCCGTCGGCACTTGTGCCGGCACGCCGAGGCCGATGCGCCGAGCCTCGGCGAGTCGGAAGACGTGCACCATCCCTTCGGGCACATCCGAATGGACGAAGGCGGCGTCGGCCACCAAGCTTTGGCGCGGAGGGGTGATGCCGCATGGCCAGGGGAATGCGCTTTGCGTTCTTCGGGGCGAGTCTGGTGTCGGGCTACGCGAACAGCGCCGCCGGATACTGTCGCGGACTGCTGCACGCGCTCGCACGGCGCGGGCACCGGGTCCGCTTCTACGAGCCGCTGCTTTCGGAGCGCCTGGCGCGGCGCGACGTGCTCGATCCGTCGTGGGCGGAAATCGTCCGCTATACCGCGGACGGCGAGGGCCTCGAAGCGGCGATCGAGCACGCGGCCGACACCGACGTGCTCGTCAAGTGCAGCGACGTCGGCCTGTTCGACGATCTCCTCGATGCCGCGATACCGCAGGTGATCGTCCCGCCGGCGATCGCGGTCTACTGGGACATGAATCCGGCGCGCACGCTCGCGCAGCTCGCGGATCCGCGCCACCCGCTGCGGGCGCAGCTGCCGTGGTACAACGTCGTGCTCGCGCGTTATGGTGGCGATCCCGCCATCGAGGCGTGGGAGCGCAGCGGCGCGCGCGTGTGCTTTCCCGTCTACCCGGCCATAGACCCCGAGAGCGACGTGCCGGCCCCGCCCGACCCCGAATACGCGGCGCACTTTACGCTGCTCGTGGAACGTGCGGACGCCGATCCGGTGCAGGTGCGGCGCGGCTTCCTCGACGTGGCGGCCACGCTGCCGGAACGGCGCTTCGTGCTCGGCGGAGGCGGCTGGGACGACACGGCGATGCCGGCGAACGTGGACTACGCCGGCCACGTGTACGCGGCCGAGCGTCGGCTCTACTTCTGCTCCGCGAGCGCCGTGTGCAACCTCACGGCGCCCGAAGCGGCCGCTCTCGGCTATGCCCCGGGACCGAATCTGGTCGAGGCGGCGGGAGTCGGCGCCTGCGTGATCAGCGATACGTGGGAGGGGTTCGAGGCGTTCTTCGAGCCCGAGCGGGAAGTGCTGATCGCGAACGACGCGATGCAGGTCATCGAGCAATTGAGCGCACTCAGCGCGGAGCGGGCGGCGGCGATCGGGCGGCGTGCGCGCGGGCGCTGCCTCGCCGAGCATACGTACGAGCGGCGGGCGATCGAGCTCGAAGCCCTGCTCGAGGGCTTCGATCGCCAATGGGTCAACAAGACGGCGCTCTGAGGGCCGGATAGGCAGTTCTGCGCCTCGCGGCCCGGCGAGCGCGTCTTACGTTCGTATCGTCACAAGGCTGCGGCCATCGACGGCGGAGCGGCGTCCGCATCGCGGCGACGCGCCTCGAAAAAGGCAATGGTTCGCGGCAGGCCCTCTTCGAGCGAGACCGTCGGGGACCACCCGAGCAGCGCCTGCGCCCGGGTGATGTCCGGGCGGCGGCGGCGCGGATCGTCTGCGGGAAGCGGTGCGAACACGATCGGAGAGCGCGACCCGGTCAGGCGCTTCACCAGGCGGGCGAGATCGTACATCGAGCATTCCTGCGGATTGCCGAGGTTCACGGGCCCCGTCACGTCCTCCGGCGATTCCATGAGGCGTACCAGCGCCTCGACGAGATCCGAGACGTAGCAGAAAGAACGCGTCTGCGTGCCGTCGCCGTAGAGCGTGATCGGCCGGTGCGCCAGCGCCTGCACGATGAAATTCGACACCACCCGGCCGTCGTGCTCCTGCATGTACGGGCCGTAGGTGTTGAAGATGCGCGCGATCTTGATGCGCGCCCCGCGCTGCCGGCGGTAGTCGACGAACAGCGTCTCGGCACAGCGCTTGCCTTCGTCGTAGCACGAACGCGGGCCGATCGGATTGACGTTACCCCAGTAGGACTCGGACTGCGGGTGCGCCACCGGGTCGCCGTAGACTTCGCTGGTGGACGCCTGGAGAACGCGGGCGTCGCGGTGCAGCGCGAGCTCGAGCGCATGAACCGCGCCGTACACGCTGGTCTTGAGGGTCTGCAGCGGATCGCGCTGGTAGTGCACCGGGCTCGCGGGGCAGGCGAGGTTGTAGATTTCGTCCACCTCGAAATCGAACGGCAGGCACACGTCGTGCGTCACGAGGCGGAAATTCGGATGCGCGAGCAGCTCCGCGACGTTGTGCTTCGCGCCGGTGCAGAAGTTGTCGAGGCAGAGCACCTTGTGGCCGTCGCGCAGCAGGCGCTCGCAGAGGTGCCGCCCAATGAAGCCCGCACCGCCGGTAACCAGTATCCGCTTTGGCATGAACCCTCCGTGGTTGCTTCTTCCGAACCGATTCGCGCATCAGACGGCGCTTCTCCGGTTCGGTCAATGCGGAAAGGTCCGGTGTGAGAGGTGACGGGCGAACGCGTCGTGCGTTCCGGCGAGACCGCGCGCTGCAACGAGCGAACGTCGATCGACGGGAAGCGCCTTACTCGGCACGGCGGCCCTGCGGAAGATCGACGCATGCGGTGCGGACAGCGCCCAATCCGAGGTGCGGCGCAGGATTGGCAGGGCAGCGTCAAGCCGGCGCGCTGTAGCGCTTCTCGACTTCCTGGCGAATCAGCCGGCGCGTTTCGGCCGGGCTCGCGTCGCGCATCTGCTCGATGCGGCGCACGGCGGCGGCGAGCGCTTCGTCCTTGATCGCCGTGGCGAACCAGCGCGAGTAGTCGCCGCGGCGCAAGTGGAACATCCAGGTGTCGTCGTCCACGCCTTCGGCCGACTGCAGGAAAACCGACAAGTTCTGCGCGCGCAGGTTGAGTCGCCCGTCCTGGCCGCGGAAGTAGAAGCTCTCCTTTGGAAGCAGCTCGCCGTGCGCATATTTGCGCCGATGGCGCCGCCGCTGCGTGCGCGGCGCATTGGTCCGGATGCGTACGGGCGCCCCTTCGCGCCACGGCCACCAGAGGGCTTCGCCGGGCGGTATCCGCTCGCCGGGGACGGGAGGCACGGGAAGCCCGCGGGCCCGCGCGAACTGCTCGAGAGTGGCGTCGGGTGCTTCCCCGATGGCTACCACGATGTCGATGAGATCGAGCACCGGCGGCGCGAGATGGCCCGGATAAACCGTGATCCAGAGCACGCTCGGGAGTGACGCCGGCAGCAGTCCGTCAGCCGTGGTTTGCGGGGCGGGCAGGACGTGATGCGCCTCGTCGACCGCGATCCAGTGCGGTCGGCCGGTGCGCGCGCGCAGATCGAGGAGGGCAGCGAGCAGCCGCGCGAAATAGCGCGGGCGCTCCTCGAGCGCGACGCCGAGCAGATTCACCACCGCGTTGTCGTGCGGATCCTGGAGGAGGGCGAGCACATCGTCGAGCGCCGGCGCCTGCTCCGCGCCGCCGAGGCTCAATGCATCGAGATCGCCGTAGTCGCCCTCGGGATCGACGACGCAGTACTGATAGCCGCGCTCGGCGAGCTGCTCGAGCAGCGCGGTGGCGAAGGTCGACTTTCCGCCGCCCGGGCCGCCGGCGAGGAGCAGGTTCGGACCGTAGGCGTCGAACGTGCGCACGTCCCCGTCGACCCGGCCGACCGGGATCACGTGACGCGCGCGGCGAGGCGCGAGATCCGCGAGATCGGAGCGAATCAGGTGCTCGATGAGCTCCGCGATCCCTGCACCGTGGTCGCTCGGCGTAACCCAGTCGGCCTCGTCCTTGAGCGAGGACACCGCATTCGCTACGGCGACGCCGCACTCGCAGTACGCGAGCAGGTGATGATCGTTCTCGGCGTCGCCCACGGCGACCGTGTTGTGCGGGGACAGTTCGAGCTCCTCGAGCGCGGTCGCGAGGCCGGTCGCCTTGGTGATACCGCTCGGCAGCGCCATGACGGCGCCCTTGTTGAAGATCACCTGCCACTCGAGCCCGAGGTCGCGGATCGCAGCGAGCACGGCAGTCTCGTGGGGCTCCCAGGTGGCGACGATGACCCGTCCGACGGAGAGGGGCGAGACGCCCGAGGCGCGCAGCCGATCGACGAACGCGGCCGGCGGCGCCGGACCGAGCGCCCGTTCGCGGCGGGACGCCGGCGTGTACAGCAGCGCGCCGTTCTCGGCGACGACGCGATCGAAGAGGTCGAGCGCAGGAAAGACGCGGTGCAGCTCGGGCAGCACGCGCCCCGTGACGAGCAGCAGCCGCCGGCCGGATTCCCGGGCGCGGCGCAGCGCCGCGATCACGGCCTCGTGCACCCGCCCGTCGCACGCGAGCGTCCCGTCGTAATCGCAGGCGAGCGCGTGGTAGCGCATCAGGGGCGCAGCCCGAGCGCCCGGCGCATGGCCGCCGTGAGGGGCCGCCGAAGCGCGTCGAAGTCGCGCCACGGGTCGCGCGCCAGCGCCTGCAGTCGTGCCGGCACCGTGCGCACGTTGAAGCTCTGCGGTTCCCGGTCCGAGGCGAGCTCGTCCCAGGCGAGCGGTGTCGCGACCGGTGCGCCTGTGCGCGCCCGCGTCGAGTAGCTCGCGATCGCGGTGGCACCGCGGGCGTTGCGGAGCCAGTCGAGATAGATCCTTCCCGACCGCTCCGCGCGCGCCTGTACCGTGTAGCGCGTCGGATCGCGGCGCGCCATGTCCTCCGCCAGCGCCTTGGCGAACGCCTTAACCTCGCTCCAGTCGTGGCGGCGCGCGAGCGGGGTCACGACGTGCAGCCCTTTGCCGCCGGTCGTGCGCACAAACGCGGCGAGCCCGAGCGTGCAGAGGCGCTCGCGCACCTGCCGCGCCGCATCGAGCACCTGCGGCCAGGCGAGCGCTTCGTCCGGATCGAGATCGAGGAGGAGCTGGTCCGGCCGTTCGAGCCGGTCGATACGCGCGCTCCAGGCGTGAACCTCGAGCGCACCGAGCTGCACCAGCGCCAGCAAACCCTGAAGCGAATCGAGCGCGACGTATTGCGCGCGGCGGCCGCTCGCTTCCTCGACCGTGACCCGCAGCAGTTGTGCCGGCGCATCGCGGACGTGCTTCTGGACGAAGCATTGCCGGTGGCGGCCGTCCGGGCAGCGCAGCAGCATGAGCGGGCGGCGGGCCACGTGCGGGAGCATCCAGTCGGCGACCGCGGCATAGTAGGACGCCAGATCGCGCTTGGTCAGGCCCTGCTCGGGATAGAGCACTTTCTCGGGATGCGTGAGCTGTCGCGTCGCCGCGCGCGCCGCCTCGACGGCGGCGGCCGGAGCCGAATCGGCGGGCGGAAGCGGTTCGGCGATCTCGCGCACGATTTCCCGCGGCGACTTGTCCTCACGAATCCCTATGAGCGAGGCGTGGCGCGCGATATTGTCGCGCGTCCAGCCCGCGAACGCCGCTTCCACCACGAGCCGCGGCGCCACCCAGGTGACGGCGCTGCGCGCCTCGCGGGCGGGCGGGTCGGGGAACGGCGGCTCCGGTATGCGCAGCTTCTCGAGTCGCGCCCGGAGCACCGGCAGCACACGAGCGTCGAACGGGGTATCCGCACGTCCGGCATACACCAGACGGCCGCCCGCATCGTGCACCCCGAGCACGAGCGCGCCGAGCTCGCCACGGTCGTCGGGCAGCGCCGTGTAGCCGCACACGACGAATTCCTGGCGCGGCCGGCACTTGGCTTTCACCCAGTCGTGGCCCCGCCGACTGCGATACGATGCATCGACCCGCTTGGACACTACGCCTTCGAGACCGAAGCGACAGGCGTGCTCGTAGAATGCCGGCCCGTCGCCCTGCACGTGGTCGCTGTAGCGCAGACGCCGCTCGTCGGACGGCGCCGCAGCGAGCAGCGCAGCGAGCCGGCGCTTGCGCTGGAGCAGGGGCTCGCCGACAAGGTCCCGTCCGTGGGCGTAAGGCATATCGAACAGGTAATACACGAGATCGCGGTCGCGATGCTCGCTCAGCGCCGCCTGCAGCGCGGGAAAGCTCGTGCGTCCGTCCGCCTCGAGCGCGACCACTTCGCCGTCGAGCCAGCCCTCGCCGATTTCCGGCAGCATCGCGACCGCGCGCGCCACGGCCGCCATGCGGCGCGTGAGATCGTTGCCGTTGCGGCCGTAGAGGCGCGCGCCGTTGCGGGTGACGCGCGCCAGCACGCGATAGCCGTCGTACTTGATCTCGTGCAGCCACTCCGGGCCGCTCGGCGGGCGATCGACGAGGGTGGCGAGCTGCGGACGCAGCAGCCGCGGCGCCCTCGGCTCGCGGCGGCGCGGCAGGTCGCCCTTGCCGGGGTGTGCTTGCAGTACCATCGATGAAGGAATCGGCGAACCGTCGGCCGCGTGCGAGCGAAGGCGATGGTAGCGCATGCGCCGAGCCCACACTTCGGGACTTCACCTCATGGCGGAACGTCACGGCTACGGCGTCGGATCAAGGAAGGGCGGCGATCCGACACGCCGGGGTCGGGGACGACCGCGCCGATGCTCGAGGCCGCTGTCGTCCCCCGCTGGCCGCGGGCCGTGCGATGCTGTCTAATTCCCGGTTGACCTCGCGGACAAGCATGGCGGCCCACGATCACCACAGCCACGGCATGCATGCGAGCGGCCGCGCCCTGACGACGGCGCTCGTGCTCACGCTCGGTTTCGCGGCGATCGAGGCCGTCGCGGGGTGGATCGCCAATTCGCTGGCGCTGCTCTCCGACGCCGGGCACATGCTTTCGGACAGCTCGGCGCTCGCGCTCGGCGTGCTCGCCGCGTGGATCAGCCGGCGTCCGCCGAGCGAACGCCATTCCTACGGGCTGCAGCGGGCGGAGGTCGTCGGGGCGCTCGTCAACGGCGCGCTGATGGTGGCGGTCGTCGCCTGGGTCGTGTACGAGGCAATCGGGCGCTTGCGGGCGCCGCAGCCGGTTTCCGCCTGGGGCGTGATCGTCGTCGCGACGGTGGGCCTCGCGATCAACGCCGCCGTCATCCGCATCCTGCGCCGGGGCGAGCAGACGCTCAACACGCGCGCCGCGCTGCTGCACGTGATGGGCGACCTCCTCGGATCGGTGGCGGCGCTCACCGCCGGCGTCGTCATCGCGCTCACCGGCTGGACGCCGATCGATCCCATGCTTTCGCTGGTCATCAGCGGCCTGATTCTCATCGCTACGTGGCGGCTGATGGCGGAGGCGCTCCACGTTGTGATGGAGGGCGTGCCCCGGCACATCGATTTGCCGACCGTGGGGCGCGCGATCGGCGCGGTCGACGGGATCGAAGAAGTCCACGACCTGCACATCTGGACGCTCGCGAGCGGACGCTACTCGCTCTCCGCTCACGTGCGGCTGCGGTCGCTCGCCGACTGGCCCCGACAGCTCGAAGCGATCGCGCGGCTGCTCGAGCGCGACTACGGGATCGAGCACATCACGGTGCAGCCGGAGCTCGCGACGGAGGTGCGCGCGGTGCCGATCGAGAGCATCCGCCGCGCCCACGGCTCCGCGGCGGCCGACGACGGCGCGAAGCGCTGACGCGCCGGCCGTACCTCGGGCCGGCCGGCAGGGCGCGCCGGGAGCCCGGGGCGCTCAGCGATGCTCGGGAAAGATGCGACCGAGGAGATCGACCAGTTGCTCGCGTTCGGCGGGGCTCAGATGGCGAGCGAGCCGGCGTTCGTGCTCGAGCACCTCGCGCTTGAGCTTCTGCAGCCGCGCTTTGCCTTGCGGCGTGAGGTAGAGCGCGCGGCTTCGGCGGTCGCCCTCGACGGCACGGCGCTCCACGAGCTTCATGCGCTCGAGGTTGTCGATGACGTTGACGACCGTCGAACGGTCGAGGTGGACCGCGCGCGCGAGCTCGGTCTGCTTCATGCCGGCGTTCGCCTCGATCAGCACGAGCACGCCGAAGAGGCCGGGCGTGATGCCGTCTTTCCCGACGCTCTGCTTGAAATCCTTGAAGATCGCGATCTGGGCGAGGCGCAGGTGGTAGCCGAGCAGCTCCGGCAGGAGACCCCGGGCGAGCGCGGGCGCGCCATCGGGGGACCGCCGGCGCGAGGCTCTGCGTGTGGGTTGAGCGCCCGTTTTCATGGACGTGATTATACGGGCCACTGGTGGGACACCAAATAGTTTGATATCAAACTAATTATCGAGTAGGCTCTCGGGACCCGCCGGTACGCGGGACGGAACCGCGGCCGGCCAAGTCGAGGAGCTTGCCATGAGCCATCAGTCAGAGAATTCGAACGACGTGCTGGTTGTCGGCGCGGGGCCGGTGGGCCTCACCGCCGCGCTCGCTCTACGGGCCGAGGGACTGCCCGTGACCGTGCTCGAGGCCGGCGCCGAGGACCGCCTGCGGCCCGGCAGCCGCGGCATCTTTTATCATCGCCAGACGCTGCAGTTCTGGGAGAACATGCGAGCCGGCCTGGGCTGGGAGATCGCCAGGGCGGGTCTCGCATGGCGGACCAAGCGGACGTTCTGGGGCGAGCATCAGGTCTACGAGCGCACCTATCCGCCGCCGCCGCCCAACGAGCTGCCGCATTCGACCAATCTCGGGCAGGTCGACGTCGAGCGCATCCTGCTGCGTCATTGCAAGGAAGCCGGGGTGCGCTTCGCCTGGAATCAGGAAGTCGTGGGCGCGGAAACCGGTTCGCAGGGCGTGCGGTTGAAGACGCAGGACGGCCGGGAGTGGCGTGCGCCTTACGTCATCGCGTGCGACGGCGCGCGCTCGGCGGTGCGCAAGAGCGTCGGCATCGAGCTCGAGGGCCCGCGCATCGAGGACGCGTTCGTGATCGTGGACGTGGCGGACGATCCGGAGTCGCCGATGCCGCCCGAGCGCCGCTACTACTACGAGCATCCCCTGGTGCAGAAGCGGAACATCCTGCTCGTGCCGTTCCGCAACGGCATACGCGCCGACATTCAGCTTCGCCGCGGCGACGACCCGAACGACTTCAACAGCCCCCAAGGCGTGAAGCGCTGGCTCAGCCGGGTGCTGCCCGAAAAGTACGCCGAGCGCGTCACGTGGATCTCGACCTACAACTTCCTGCAAGTGGTGGCCGATTCGTTCACCGACACCCATCGGCGCGTGCTGCTCGCCGGCGAAGCGGCGCATCTGTTCGCGCCGTTCGGCGCGCGCGGGCTCAATTCCGGCGTGCCGGACGCGGTGGTGGCGGCAAAGGCGATCAAGCGGGCATTGGAGACGCCCGACCCGGCGCAGGCTCGTGCGGCGATCGAGCAGGCGGCGAAGGAACGGCGCGAGGCGGCGCTCTACAATCGCAACGCGTCCAATCTGGCGCTCGAGCACATGCGGGCGCGCGACTGGATGACGCGGCTGCGTCGCCGCGGCGCTGCGCTGCTGGCCCGGTACGGGACGAAGGCGGGCGCGTATCTGGACTCCGCGCCGTTCGGCCCGCGGGCCGCCGCGAAGGGGGCAGATACGATATATTGAGGCGCCGGGAGTCGTACTGCCGAAGCGGTTTCGCCCGAAGGGAGGAGACGTACCAGCCCGGCGTATCTCGGCGCCGCGCCCGACCCCGCGGCGGGCAGTGCCGCGCGCGCTTGCGCCGGAGCATCCACAGCCTGCCTGTGTGCCGGTGATGCGGGGCATCGAAGGCTGCGGCCGGACCCCGGTCGGTACGGAGTCCTTCGGGCGGCGGCCGCGTGATATCTTTCGTGGTCCCGAGTCGGGTTCCGGTGCGGCAGAAACGGCTCGGGAAGCGGTGCCGTTCCGCTTCCCGGGCCGCGCAGTCCGGGAACGGCTCGGCCTTGAACGCAAGTCCTGCGAATAGCGAACACGAACCTACATCGGACGGGAACGCATGTCTTTCATCTTCGCTCCTCAACCTCAGCCGTCGGTCGAGATCAAGGGTACGACGCAGCGCTTTCCGGTGCATCGTATCTACTGCGTGGGGCGCAATTACGCCGAGCACGCGCGCGAAATGGGGTTCGATCCGAACCGGGAGCCGCCGTTCTTCTTCACCAAGCCCGCCGATGCCGTGGTCCCCAGCGGCAGCACCATTCCGTATCCGTTGAGCACACAGAACTATCATTATGAGATGGAGCTCGTGGTGGCGATCGGGAAAGAGGGCGCGAACATCGAGCGCGAAGCGGCGCTCGACTACGTGTACGGCTACGCCGCCGGACTGGACATGACGCGGCGCGACCTGCAGCTCGCCGCGCGCGACAAGGGACGTCCCTGGGACCCCGGCAAGGCATTCGACCAGTCGGCGCCGATCAGCGCGATCCACCGCGCCGCGGACATCGGCCACCCGTCGTCGGGCGCGATCTGGCTCAAGGTGAACGGCGAGATCAAGCAGCAGGCGGACCTGAAGGAGCTGCTTTGGCCGGTGCCGGACATCATCGTCTATCTGTCGAAGCTCTGGGTGCTTAAGCCGGGCGATCTCGTCTACACCGGTACGCCCGCGGGCGTCGGCCCGGTGAAGCCGGGCGATCAGCTGCACGGCGGAGTCGAGGGCGTCGACGAGATCAGGATCACGATCGGCGGCTAGCGCAATGGGCCGGTCGCTGAAGCCCTTCTTCGATCCCGCGAGCGTGGCGATCGTGGGCGCCTCCGAGCGCCTCACGAGCTCGGGCGGCGCGGTGCTGCGCAACATGCAGATCAGCGGCTACCGGGGCAGGCTGATCCCGGTGAACCCGAAGGCCGAGACGGTGCTCGGACTGCCGGCGAAGCGATCGCTGCGCGAGGTCACGCCGCCCGCAGACCTCGTGGTCGTGGTGGTGGCGCCGGCGGGCATCGTCGACGTGGTGCGCGAAGGCGCCGAAAGCGGCCACAAGAACTTTCTCATTCTGCCGGGCGGGTTCGCCGAGGCGGGCGAAGAGGGGCAGCAGCGCGACCGGGTGCTGCGGGCGCTCGCGGACGCGCACGGCCTCACGATCGCCGGACCGAACTGCGCCGGCATCATCAACCTGCTCGACAAGCAGAACGCCTGTGCGCCCACTTTCCTGCGCGACCTGCCGAAGGGCGGCGGCGTCGCGTTCCTGTCCCAGTCGGGGGCGATCGCCGAAGAGCTGATCGAGAAGAGCCATCGGCTCGGCATTCCGCTCGGGGCGGTGGTTTCGATCGGCAACGCGATGCATCTGCACGTCGACGACTACTTTGCGCAGCTCGCGGACGATCCGCGCTGCAGCGTGGTGCTGATCTATCTCGAGTCGGTGGAGGATCCGGAGCGCTTCAAGCGCGAAGCGCGCGCCCTCGCGGCGCGCAAGCCGCTCGTCGCGCTGATCGGCGGCCGTACCGAGCCCGGCCGGCGCGCCTCGCGGGCGCACACCGGCGGCAGCGGCTGGACCGACGCGGAGATGGAGCGCTTCTGCGAGGAGTGCGGGATGCTGCGGGTCACGAGCCTGCGCCAGCTCATGCTCGCCGGCAAAGGCTTCGGGCGCTACCCGCAAGGTTTCGGTCGGCGCGTGCTGCTCCTCTCGAACTCGGGGGGGCCGGGCGTGCTCGCCACCGACGCCGCGGCGGCCGCCGGTCTCGACCTCGCGCCGCTGCCGGAAGAGCTCGCGGCGCGCCTCAAGACGTTCCTGCCGCCCGAAGCCTCGGTGGCGAACCCGCTCGATCTGCTCGCCGACGCGCGTGAGGAGCGTTTCGGCAGGACCTTCGAGGCGGTGATGGCGCTCGCCGCGAAGGCGTACGACGCCGTGCTCATGATCCACGTGGTGCCGTTCATGGTCGATGCGGCGCCCGTGATCGAACGGCTTGCGACGTTGAGCGCGAACGCGCCGCTGCCGCTGTTCCATTCGATGATGGGTACGCTCGAAGCGCGCGACGCGTGGTTCGAGCGCATGGAGCAGGCGGGCGTCCCCATGTTCAACGACGTCGAGGAGATGGCCTGGACCGCGGGCGCGCTGGCGCGCTATCCGGCGATCCGGGCGAAGCTCGCGTCCTGATGGCACCCGACGCGCCCGCAGCCGAGGCAGAGGAATCGCCGCGCACATGAGTCTGGTTTCCGCGTATCCCGTCACGGTGGAGTGGGGCGACTGTGATCCCGCGCAGATCGTCTTCTATCCCAACTACTTCGCCTGGTTCGATGCCGCGATGACCGCGCTGCTCGAGCGCGCCGGGTGGCCGTACGCCCGGCTCTACGACGAGCTCGGCATCATCGGCCTGCCGCTCGCCGAAGCGTCGGCGCGCTTCCTGCGGCCCAACCGCTTCCGGCAGCGCTTCGAGATCCGCAGCCGCGTCGAGCGCTGGGAGGAGAAGCGCTTTACGGTGCTGCACCAGGCGTACCGCGACGACGTGCTGCTGCTCGAGGGACGCGAGGTGCGCATCTGCGGCAAGCCCCACCCCGAGGATCCGCAGCGGCTTCAGGCCGTACCCATTCCGCAGGCGTTCAAGGAGGCTTTCGGCGCATGAAGCTCTACAACTACTTCCGCAGTTCCGCCTCGTATCGCGTACGCATCGCGCTCAATCTGAAGGGGCTCGACTACGAGTACATTTCCGTGCACCTGACGCGCAACGGCGGCGAGCAGTTCGCCGACGCCTACCGCGCGCTGAACCCGCAGGCGCTCGTGCCCGTGCTGCAGGACGGCGACCGTGTGCTGACGCAGTCGCTCGCGATCATCGAGTACCTCGACGAGACGCGTCCCGAGCCGCCGCTCCTGCCGAAGACACCGGCCGAGCGCGCCCGCGTGCGCGCGCTGGCGCAGACGATCGCGTGCGAGATCCACCCGCTGAACAACCTGCGCGTGCTTCGCTATCTCACGGATACGCTCGGCGTCTCGGAAGAGACGAAGAACACGTGGTACCGGCACTGGGTGGGTCTGGGACTGCAGGCGCTCGAAGCACAGCTCGCGGCGAGCCCGCACACCGGAAAGTTCTGCCACGGCGACACGCCGACGCTCGCCGACTGCTGCCTGGTGCCGCAGCTCTTCAATGCCCGGCGCTTCCAGTGCGATCTCTCCGGCTTTCCCACGCTGCTGCGCATCGAGCAGAACTGCAACGCGCTGCCCGCGTTCCAGCGCGCCGCCCCCGAACGCCAGCCGGACGCGGAGCCCGCGAAGTAAGCCGCGCGACAAGAATACCTTTCGGAGAACGCGCGCCCGCGGTAGCTACTATATGAGCTCCATTGCGCCGGGAAGTATCGGATAGTAGTACCCCGCAGAAGCCGAGTCATGTCCACGCGCCTCGACAACCTCAAACGTCTGTTCGCCCCGCGTTCGGTCGCGGTCGTCGGCGCCTCGCCGGCCGAAGAGAAGGCGGGACACCAGGCGCTGCGGGCGCTCGCCACGTTTCGCGGCGACGTCTACCCCGTGCACCCGTCGGCCCGAGAGATCCTGGGCTATCCGTGCTATCCGTCGCTGCGCGCGATCGGTCGGCCGGTCGATCTCGTGCTGTTCGCGATTCCGGCGGCCGCGTGCGTCGCCGCCGTCGAGGAGGCGATCGCGTGCGGCTGCGGCGGCGGTGTCGTGTTCAGCGGCGGCTTCGCCGAGACCGGCGACGCCGGCGCCGAAGCGCAGGCGCGCCTGCAGGCGCTGTGCGAGCGCTCGGGCTTCCGTCTGCTCGGTCCGAACACCGCCGGCTTCTACAACAAGCGCATCGATCTCGCTGCGTGCTTCGCCCCCGGCATCGATCACATCCGGCGCGGCAACGTCGCGGTCGTGGCGCAAAGCGGCGGCGTCAACCTGATCACGAGCTTCCTCATCGACCGGCTCGGCTACGGCGCCGCTTTCGGCGTCGGCCTCGGCAACGCCGTCGACATCGACGCCGCGGACGTGCTCGAGTTCCTGGCCGACGACGCCGACACGCGCGCCATCGCGCTGCATCTCGAGGGCGTGCGCGCCGGACGCAAGCTGTACGAGACGCTGGTTCGCGTCACGCCGCGCAAGCCGGTCGCGGTGTTCCCGGTCGGCCGCCACGACGTCGGCGAGTTCGCGCGCTCGCATACCGGCAATCTGATCGGCTCCTACGCGCTCAAAGCTGCGGCGCTGCGGCAGGCGGGGGCCGTGGTCGTCGAATCCACCGAGGAGCTCGCGGCGGCTGCGGTGGCGCTGTCGCTCGCGCGCATTCCGCCGCGCGCGCAACCCGGCATCGGCGTGCTGGTGGGGCAGGCCGGCGCCGGGCTCATCGTGCTCGACCGGCTCAAAGCCGCCGGCGTGTCGGTGCCGCCGCTCGCGGCCGAGACCGTGGCGCGTATCGGGCAGCTGCTGCCGCCCATGACGTTCGTGCGCAACCCCGTGGACACGGGGCGGCCCGGGCCGACCTTCCCCGACGTCCTCGCGGCGCTGGCGGCGGACGAGCAGATCGACGCCGTCGCGATGTTCGCGATCAACGAGCCCGCCGCCGTGCGGCCCGAGGAGGTGCTTCCGGCCGCGCGCCGCACGATCGCGAAGCCGATCGTGTTCGGCACCATGGGCCCCGAGGCGCGTGTGCGCCCCACGGTGGAGGCGCTGCGGGCGCACGGGATCCTCGCCATGGAGTCGCCCGAGCGTCTGGCGCACGCGGCGATCGCGCTCGCGCGCGATGCGGCGGCGCAGTGGCGGCTCGCACGTGCGGCGCCACCGACGAACGCACACGCGGTGTCGCAGCATACGCCGCTGCCGGCGAAGCCCGACGAGCACGCCGCGAAGACGCTGCTCGAGGCGTACGGCATCGCGACCCCGCGGCGCGCGGCGTGCAGCTCGATCGACGAGGCGCGCGAGGCTTTCCGTACGCTCGCGAAGCCGGTCGTGGTCAAGATTCTTTCCGCGGAGATCGCGCACAAGACCGAAGCCGGCGGCGTCGTGTTGAACGTGTCCGACGAGGCTGCGCTCGAGGCCGCGCTCGTGCGGCTCGACGAGATTCCGCTCGCGGGCGCGCGGCGGTACCTGATCGAGGAAATGGCGCCGCCCGGGCTCGAGCTCATCGTCGGCGCCGTGCGCGACGCGAGCTTCGGGCCGACCGTGATGGTGGGTATCGGCGGCACCGCCGCCGAAGCCATCAAGGACACCGCGATGCGGCTCGCGCCGGTATCGGCCGCCGAGGCGCAGGAGATGCTCGGCGAGCTGCGCGCGGCGGCGCTGCTCGACGGCTGGCGCGGCGCGCCGCCGGCCGATCGCGAGGCGCTGGCCGACGCCATCGTGCGCCTCGGGCAGCTCCTGTGCGAGCACCCCCGTATCAAGGAGATCGAGATCAATCCGCTGCGGGTCTATCCCCGCGGCGTTTTGGCGCTCGATGCGCTGATCGTCTGAAACGAGGCTCCGCGGCGAGCCGAGGAGGGTGTCATGGCGCAAGCAACGAACGGCCGCCTCCCCGTGCTGATCTCGGGCGGCGGCATCGGCGGCCTCGCGGCCGCGCTCGCCCTGTCGAAGATCGGGTATCCGAGCATCGTGTTCGAGCAGGCGAGCGAGTTCCGCGAGGTCGGTGCGGGCATACAGATCGGCCCGAACGCCTTCAAGGTGTTCGACGTCCTCGGGGTACGCGAGGCGATCGATGCGGTCGCGGTGTTTCCCGACAGCCTGCGTATCCACGACGCCATCACCGGCGAGGAAGCGATGAACATTCCGCTCGGGCCGGACTTCCGGGCGCGCTTCGGCTATCCCTACGGCGTCATCTACCGGCCGGACCTGCTCGGCGCGCTGCTCGAAGGCTGCCGCGCGTCGCCGCTCGTCACCCTGCTCACGAGCCGCAAGGTGATCGACCACGACGACCGCGGCACGCACGTGGTGGTACGCACCGAGAACGGCGAGTCGTACGAGGGCGGGGCGCTGATCGGCGCCGAAGGCGTCTGGTCGCGCATCCGGGAGCGCGTCGTGGGCGACGGCAAGCCGCGGGTCGCCGGGCACATCGCCTATCGCGCCGTGCTGCCGATCGAGAAGGCGCCGGAGCGCACGCACGTGCACCGGGTCACGCTGTACGCGGGACCGAAGATCCACTGCGTCCACTATCCGCTGCGCCGCGGCGAGCTGCTCAACCTCGTGGCCGTGTTCCACAGCGACCGCTACGAGGAGGGCTGGGACACGTACGGCGATCCGGAGGAGCTGCACCAGAAGTTCGCGCAGGCGCGCCCCGAGGTGCGCGAGCTCCTCGGGCTGATCGAGACGTGGCGCATGTGGGTGCTCTGCGACCGCGAGCCCGTGAAGAACTGGAGCGCCGGCCGCGTGACGCTGCTCGGCGACGCCGCGCATCCGACGCTGCAGTATCTCGCGCAGGGCGGCTGCATGGCGCTCGAGGATGCCGTGGTGCTCGCGCGCGAAGTGCAGGCCCACGACGGCGATTTCGAGCGCGCGTTCGTCGCATACCAGGAGAAGCGCTACCTGCGTACGGCGCGCGTGCAGCTCACCTCGCGCTTCATCGGCGACTACGTGTACCATGCACGCGGGCCGGCGGCCGAGGTGCGCAATCAGATGCTGCGCGGGCTGACGCGCGAGAGCATGGCCTGGCTGTACGAGGGCGTGTAGGCGCGACACCCGCGGCGCGGACCCCGCCGCACGACGAGCCGTGACGCCTTCCGACATCGCCGCTTTTCTGCTCGAGATCGACGGGCTCAAGCTCGTCGAACGGCGGAGCTACGTCGCGGGCGGGCGGCGCCGGGAGAACGTGGCGGAGCATTCCTGGCACATCGCCGTCGCCGCCTGGGTGCTCTCGCGCTATCTCGGCTGGAACGTCTCTCTGGAGAAGGTGCTGAAGCTCGCGCTGGTGCACGACCTGGGCGAGCTCGACGCGGGCGATACGTTCCTCTATTCCGCGACGCGCGCGGAGGGAGCGAAGGCCGAGCGGGCGTGCATCGAGCGCCTCGCGCGCACGCACGCGGCGCTCCTTCCCGAGCTGGAAGCGCTGTGGGAAGAGCAGGAGCGCGGCGAAACCGCGGAGAGCCGCCTCGTCAAGATCGCCGATCGGCTGCTCCCCTTGCTGCACAACCTCGCGAGCCGGGGAAAGACGTGGCGCGATCACGGCATCGTGCGCAGCCAGGTGCTGGGCGCCCATCGCTTCATCGGCGACTGGGCGCCGGAGTTCTTCCGCTGGATCGAGGCGCGGCTAGACGAGGCGGTGGAGAAGGGCTGGCTGGCGGAGGGTTAGCGTCGGCGCGCGCCGGCCGGCGCGTCAGCTGCGCCGTCGTGCGCAGGCGTCAGCCGGCTGCCGGAAGGATTTTTCCGCGCACCTCGCCGAAACCCACGCGATAACCGTCGCCCTGGCACCATCCGGTCATGATCACTTCGTCGCCGTCCTCGAGGAACGTGCGCTCGATCCCGTCGCCGAGCACGAGCGGCTTCTGGCCGTTCCAGGCGAGCTCGAGCAGGCTGCCGTAGGAATCGGGCGCCGGGCCGCTCACGGTGCCGGACGCCATGAGATCGCCGATGCGGACGTTGCAGCCGCCGACCGTATGGTGCGCCAGCTGCTGCGCCATGCTCCAGTAGAGGTAGCGGAAGTTGGAGCGGCAGATCGTGTACCGCGTATCCCCGACGGCGAGCGCCACCTCGAGCGCGATGTCGAACGTGGCCCTTCCCGAGTGGCGCAGGTAGGGGAGCGGTTCCGGATCCTGGGGCGGACCCTCGGTGCGGAAGGGCGCGAGCGCGTCGAGGGTCACGATCCAGGGCGAGACCGACGTCGCGAAGATCTTGGCATTGAACGGACCGAGCGGCACCGCCTCCCAACGCTGGATGTCGCGCGCGCTCCAGTCGTTCACGAGCAGGAGCCCGAAGATGTGCTCCTCCGCGCGTTCTACGGGGATGGGCTCGCCGAGGCGGTTCTCGACTCCGACGATGAAACCGACCTCGAGCTCGAAATCGAGCCGGCGGCAGGGGCCGAACGTCGGCGTGCTCGCGCCCGCCGGCAGCACTTGACCGTTGGGCCGGCGGATGGGGGTGCCGCTCACGACCACCGAGCTCGCGCGGCCGTTGTACGCCACGGGCATGTGCACCCAGTTCGGCTGCAGCGGATTCTTCGGGTCGCGGAACATCGCGCCGACGTTGCTTGCGTGCTCCTTCGACGAGTAGAAATCGGTGTATCCCGTAATCTCCACCGGAAGGCGAGGGCGGACGTCCCGCATGGGGATGAGCGCGCGGTCGCGCAGCCCGGCGTCGTCGCGCAGCCGCGGGTTGTCAGCCCGCAGCAGCTCGCTCACCTGGCGGCGCGCCTCGCGCCAGGCCGCGGGCCCGAGCGCGATGAACGGATTCAGTGTCCCGTGATGGAACACCGAGCCCGCCGGCCCGACGCGCACCAGCCCGGCGTCCTCGACGACCGAGAGATCGAGCACGTAGTCGCCGATCGGCACGCCGACGCGCGGCGCCGGCCGGTTATCAGTGGAGAAGATCCCGAACGGAAGGTTCTGGATGGGAAAGTGCGAGTCCGGACGTACGTCGATAAAGGAGCGCAGTGTAGGGTCGTTCAGGTCCATTAATTCTCTTTCCGAATCAGTTGCTTTTAGTCAAATCTTGGGAAAAGTTCGAGATCTGCGACGAGGACTTGACCCGCAACGCCGGGGCGTCGCGGCCGATCCGGCTGACACCACCCGGGCCGACCGCCTTCGCCGAGCACGTCCATAGCGCGCGGGAAGATGTGTGACCCCGCGGCTTCGCGTCGCTTTTCGTCGCACGCGATCCTCGGTGGCACGACATGCTGCTTCTAGACTTGACGGCGGAATTGCTTCGGAAGTCCTTGCCAGCACTCGAAATAATTTGCCTGGAGCTGCGGCGCCTCGAGCGCGAACCGGGTCGGGTGGATCAGGTAGCGGCTTTCGAACATGAAGGCGAGACCCTGGTCCACCCGCTCGGGTACGAGCTCGGCGTTCGAGGCGCGCTCGAACGTGGCGGCATCGGGCCCGTGGCCGGACATGCAGTTGTGGAGGCTGCTGCCGCCCGGAACGAACCCGGCGGCCTTGCCGTCGTAGGCGCCGCGGATCAACCCCATGAACTCGCTCATGACGTTGCGGTGGAAGTACGGCGGACGGAACGTGTGCTCCGCGACCGACCAGCGCGGCGGAAAGATCACGAAATCGACGTTGGCGGTGCCGGGCGTGTCGGACGGCGAGGTCAGGACGGTGAAAATCGACGGGTCGGGGTGGTCGTAGCTCACCGTGTTCATCGCGTTGAATCGCGCGAGGTCGTACTTAAAAGGTACGTAGTTGCCGTGCCAGGCCACCACGTCGAGCGGCGAGTGGTCGATTTCGGCGCTCCAGAGTCTGCCCGCGAACTTCGCGACCAGCTCGAAGCGGCCTTCCCGCTCTTCGAACGCCGCGACCGGGGCGAGGAAGTCGCGGGGGTTGGCGAGGCCGTTGGCGCCGATGGGGCCCAGCTCGGGCAGGCGGAACACGGCGCCGTAGTTCTCGCACACGTACCCGCGCGCCGTGCCGTCGGGCAGCTCCACGCGCACGCGCACGCCGCGCGGCAGCAGCGCGATCTCGCCGGGCGCCGCCTCGAGCACCCCGAACTCGGTCGCGAGCCGCAGCCGGCCTTCCTGCGGAACGATCAGCAGCTCGCCGTCGGCGTCGTAGAAGAAGCGATCCTGCATGGAGCGGTTCGCGGCATAGATGTGCACACCCATACCGGCCTGGGCGCCGGCATCGCCGTTGGCCGCGAGCGTGAACAGGCCGTCCACGAAATCGGTCGGGGCGTCGGGCAGCGGGAACGGATCCCAGCGCAGCTGATTCGGCGGCGGAGGCACTTCCGTGATCGGTGCGGTGCGCAGACGGCCTTCGGGGAGCGGGCGGAAAGGCCGATGCATCACCGCCGGCCGGATGCGGTAGAGCCAGGAGCGGCGGTTCTGCGCGCGCGGCGCCGTGAAGGCGGTGCCGGAGAGCTGCTCCGGATAGAGCCCGTACGGTGCGCGCTGCGGCGAATTCTGCCCCTGCGGCAGCGCGCCCGGGAGCGCTTCGCTCGCGAGCTCGCTGCCGAAGCCCGACTGGTAGCGCAGCTCGCCCGCGGCGGGCTGCGGCTTTTCGGCGCGAAGAGTTTCCGTTTGCTTCATAGGACATCGACTCCGCGGCTCATGCTCCGTGATTCGGGCACGGCGCCGGCCGCACTGCGCTCGTGCTCCGCGTAAAGTTCGAGCAGCTGCTGCCGCATCCACGCGATCGCCGGATCGGCATGGAACCGCTCGTGCCAGTACATCGCGACGTCGAACGACGGGATCTCGATCGGCAGCGGATGCGCGACGAGCCCGTGCGAACGCGCGAGCTCGCGCGCGAGGCGGCTCGGCACGATCACCAGCAGGTCCGCGTGCTGCAGAATCGTCGGGATCACGGTGAAGTTCGGCACGCGCAGCACGATGCGCGCGCGCAGCTTGATCAGCGTTTCCTCGATGACACGGTGGCCGCCGCTCGCCGAGCTCACGACCGCGTGCCGCGCCGCGAGAAACGCCTCGCGCGTCAGGCGTTCGCCGTCGCGCCCGCGGCCCGCGCGCCTGAGCACCTCGTAGCGTTCGCCGAAGAGCACCTTCGAACGCACGCCGCGGCCGCCGAGCTTCGGCAGCTTCCCGAGCGCGAAATCGATCTCGCCTTCGGCGAGGGCGTCGCGGATCGCATCGATCGGGAGGGTCGTCGCCTCGACGCGGACCGCCGGCGCCACCTGCTGCAGGCGGGCGAGCAGCGGCGGAAGAAAGAAGATCTGCCCCGTGTCGTTCAGGTGCAGGCGAAACAGCCGCTCGTCGACGGCCGGATCGAACGTGCGCCGGTGGCCGAGAACCGCCTGAACGTCCCGCAACGCCTCGGCGATGGTGTCGGCGATCTCGAGCGCGTACGGCGTCGGCTGCATGCCGTTCGACGTGGGCACGAACAGAGGGTCGCCGCAGAGCTCGCGTAGACGGGCCAGGGCGTTGCTCATCGCCGGCTGGGTGATGCCGAAGCGCTCGGCCGCGAGCGTCACGCTGCGGGTCTCGTAGATTGCGTGGAAGACCCCGAGCAGATTGAGGTCGACGCGGCGGAGATTCATCGACAAAATGCCCGCGATTCAGTAAATAAATTTGCCTGATGCATATGATGAGCCGCTAAGATGCGGAAGTCACGCATTGGGGGCATTCCCGAAAGCCGCCCCGTAATGCCGAGCGTGCCGGTCAACTTCTGGCCAAAGGAGGCGGGCGAGCCCAATGGAAGTTTCCTTTCATAAAGAGATCGAGCAGCTGCGCCTCGGGCAGGGCGCAGAG
>DATCLR010000025.1:0-10028 GCA_036563785.1 Burkholderiales bacterium
CCACGTACGGCGCGTTGGCGCCGACGGTGTAGAGCACGGTGGTGTGGCGGGTGAGCGCGACGTACAGCTCGTCGGGATGGCTGAATCGGGAGAGGTCCACGCGGCGCAGGTACAGCCAGCGCTCGATGGCGAACGCGACCATGAGCAGGCTCATGAGCCCGAGCACGCCGAAAACCAGATAATCCAGACTGGCTCTGAGGAAATCCATCTCCCACCTCGGCATGGCGCAGCGGCCGGCACTGGCATGCTCCGGTGCCCCGTCGCGTCCGTCAATGCCCGCCCGCCGGCCTGCGCCAGTGCAATCGGGACGCGCGGGCGAGATTCAGGCTATTGAAGCCGTCCACGGGTGTAAACGCGCGGGCGCCAGACTCATGAAAATCATTAGCCGCCGACACAGGAATTTCTCCTGCTGGCGGACGCAGCGCGTGCGTAGGATGGCGGTGCCGCTGTGGGATCACGGGCCCGTACCGGAGCGCGGTCCCCGCGGCGTCGGCGTCAACAGGAGGTACGACATGAGCTGGAGCAAACCGACGTACAGCGAGATCCGCTGGGGCTTCGAAATCACGATGTACGTGGCCACCCGCTGAGCTCGCACCGATTCGGAGCCCCTCACGGGGCTCCGGTTCTGGTTCTTAAACTGGTTCTTATGAAGATCAGCGTACTCGGCGCGGCCGCGGGCGGGGGATTCCCCCAGTGGAACTGCAACTGCCCGAACTGCGCCGGAGTACGCCGGGGCACCCGGCGGGCCGAGCCGCGCACCCAATCGTCGATCGCCGCAACGGACGGCAGCGGCGGGTGGGTGCTCTTCAACGCTTCGCCGGACATCCTCACGCAGATCCGCCGCGCGCCGTTCCTGCAGCCGGGTCGTGCGGTACGCGATACGGCGATCGCCGGCATCGTGCTGATCGACGCGCAGATCGACCATACGACGGGCCTGCTGATGCTGCGGGAAGGCCGGCCGCTCGACGTCTGGTGCACGGACCCCGTGCACGCGGACCTGACGCGCGCGAATCCGGTCTTCGAGGTGCTGTCCCACTACTGCACGGTGCGGCGCCACCGCATCGTGCCCGACGGCGCGAGCGCGTTCGCGGTGCCGGGTGTCTCCGGCCTCGCGTTCACCGCCATCGCGCTGAGCGGGAAGGCCCCGCCCTATTCGCCGAGCCGCAACCGCCCGCAGGTCGGCGACAACATCGGCGTCATGATCCAGGACCTCGAGCGCGGCCGGCGGCTCTTCTACGCGCCCGCGCTCGCGGAGATCACGCCCGCCGTGCACGCGTTCATGGAGCGCGCCGACTGCCTGATGGTCGACGGCACGTTCTGGGCGGACGACGAGATGATTCGCCTCGGCATCTCGGACAAGCGCGCCCGCGACCTCGGCCACCTGCCGCAGTCGGGGCCCGAGGGAATGATCGAGGCGCTAGCGCCGTTCTCGCGGGCGCGCAAGATCCTCATTCACATCAACAACACCAACCCCATTCTCGACGAGGACTCGCCGGAGCGCGCCGCGCTCGCGCGCGCGGGCATCGAGGTCGCGGCAGACGGGATGGAGATCGAGCTTTGAGGAGCGAACGCATGGGCGCCGCCGAGCAGATTCCGTGGACGCGCGAAGAGTTCGAGCAGCAGCTCCGCGCCAAGGGCGCGAGCTACCACATCCACCACCCGTTCCACGTCATGATGCACGAGGGACGGCTGAACCGCCGGCAGATCCAGGCGTGGGTGGCAAACCGCTACTACTACCAGATCAACATTCCGCTCAAGGACGCCGCGATACTGGCGAACTGCCCGGACCGCGACGTGCGTCGGCTCTGGCTGCAGCGCATCATCGACCACGACGGGCGCGAGGACGCGGCAGGCGGCATCGAGGCGTGGCGCCGGCTGGGCGAAGCCGTGGGGCTGCCGCGCGAGGAGCTCGAGTCGCTGCGCCACGTGCTGCCCGGCGTGCGCTTCGCGGTGGATGCCTACGTGAACTTCGCGCGCACGCGCCCGTGGCAGGAGGCGGTGTGCGCCTCGCTCACCGAGCTCTTCGCGCCGCACGCCCACCAGTCGCGCCTCGACACCTGGCCGAAGCACTACCCGTGGATCGAGCCCGAGGGGCTCGCCTATTTCCGCAACCGCCTCAGCCAGGCGCGGCGCGACGTGCAGCAGGCGCTCGCGATCACGCTCGACTACTTCCGCACGCGCGCGCAGCAGGAGCGCGCGCTCGAGATCCTGCAGTTCAAGCTCGACGTGCTCTGGGCCATGCTCGACGCAGTCATGCTCGCGCACTGCACCGTGGAGGTGCGCCCGTGAGCGCGCCGCGCGCCGACGACGTGATCGAGCTCGCGCGGCTCTACCGCTTCCAGTGGGAGGAGGCGCAGCAGGCGTACGTGCTGCTCTTTCCCGAGGGCATGGTGAAGCTGAATTCTTCCGCGGGCGAGATCCTGAAGCGCGTGGACGGCCGGCGCACGGTGGCCGAGATCGTCCGCGATCTGGAGGCGGCGTTCCCCGGCGCGGACCTGCGCCAGGACGTCGTGGACTTCATCGAGGAGGCTTATGCCAACGGCTGGCTCCGAATCCGTCCGGCCTAGGCCGCTGTGGCTGCTGGCCGAGGTCACGTACCGCTGCCCGCTGCACTGCGTCTTCTGCTCGAACCCGGTCGACTACGCGCGCCACGGGCCCGAGCTCGACACCGACGAGTGGCTGCGGGTGCTGCGCGAAGGACGCGCGCTCGGGGCGGCGCAGCTCGGCTTCTCGGGCGGCGAGCCGCTCCTGCGCGACGACCTGGAGACGCTCGTCGCCGAAGCGCGGCGGCTCGGCTACTACACCAATCTCATCACCTCCGGCGTCGGCCTGAACGAGCGCCGCATCGCCGCATTCCGGCAGGCCGGGCTCGATCACATCCAGCTGAGCTTCCAGGACTCGACGCGCGAGCTGAACGACTTCCTCTCGAGCACGCGCACCTTCGATCTCAAGCTGCGCGTCGCGCGGCTGATCAAGCGGTACGAGTATCCGATGGTGCTGAACGTGGTGCTGCACCGCAAGAACATCGACCACGTGCAGCAGATCCTCGAGATGGCGGAGCGACTCGGCGCCGAGTACGTCGAGCTCGCGAACACCCAGTACTACGGCTGGGCGTTCCTCAACCGGGCGCACCTGCTGCCGACGCGCGAGCAGCTCGCGCGCGCCGAAGCGGCCACGAACGCGTTTCGCGCGCGCGTCGGCAACCGCATGCGGATCTTCTTCGTGGTGCCGGACTACTACGAGCGCCGCCCCAAAGCCTGCATGAACGGCTGGGGCTCGGGGTTCCTCGTGATCGCCCCGGACGGCGTCGCGCTTCCCTGCCACGCGGCGCGCATGCTCCCGGGGCTCGAGTTCCCGAGCGTGCGTCAGCGTCCGCTCGACTGGATCTGGCACGACTCGCCCGCCTTCAACCGCTACCGCGGCGACACCTGGATGAAGGAGCCGTGCCGCTCGTGCCCGGAGAAGACCCGCGATTTCGGGGGCTGCCGCTGCCAGGCGTATCTCCTGACCGGCGATGCGGCGAACGCCGATCCGGTGTGCGAGCTCTCGCCCCATCACCAGGCGGTCCTCGACGCGGTGGCCGCCGCGCAGCGGGACGATGCGGTGCCGGTTCATCCCATCCGCTTCCGCGACGACCGCAATTCGAGGGCCTCGAGCGCGGCGCGGCGTGCAGAACCGTAGCGACGACGAAACCATGGTCGCCGCGCGCGGGCTCACCAAGCGCTACGGCGACGCGCTTGCGGTCGACGCGCTCGACCTCGACGTTCCGGCCGGCGCGTTCTTCGGTTTGCTCGGGCCGAACGGCTCGGGCAAGACCACGGCGATCCACATGCTGAGCACGTTGATCCGCCCGAGCGCGGGCGAAGCGCGCGTCGCCGGGCACGACGTGCGCCGCGAGCCGGTCGCGGTGCGGCGCGCGATCGGAGTCGTGTTCCAGGAACCGGCGCTCGACCGGAACCTCTCGGTCGAGGAGAACCTGCGGCTCGCCGGGCGGCTCTACGGCCTCTCGGCCGCCGAGATCCGCCGCCGCACCGACGAGCTGCTCGCGCTCTTCGGTCTCGGCGCGCGGCGCCGCCAGAGCGCGGCAACGCTCTCGGGCGGGCTTCGCCGCGCGCTCGACATCGCGCGCGGCGTGATCCATCGGCCGCGGGTGCTCTTCCTCGATGAACCGACCATCGGGCTCGACGTCCCGAACCGCCGCGCCATCTGGCGCTACATCGCCGAGCTGCGCGCCGAAACCGGCGTGACCGTGGTGCTGACGACGCACTATCTCGAAGAGGCCGACGACTGCGACCGCGTGGCGTTCATCCACGCGGGGCGCCTGGTGGCCGCCGGCGCGCCGCGCGCGCTGGTCGAGAACCTCGCGCCCCGCATTCTCGAGGTCGAGGGCGCGGACCTCGAGTCCCTCGCGCGCCGCCTCGCGCCCAAGCTCGGTCCCGCCCTCAACGACGGGCAGCGGTTGAGCTTCCGCTTCCACGGCTCGGCGGCGGATTTCGGCGCGCTGCAAACCGAGCTCGCGGGCGCGGTCGAGGCGCTGCGCCTGCGGCGGCCGAACCTGAACGACGTATTCCTCTGGGTGAATGCGGCGCAGGCGCCGGAAGCGCCTGCGCGCGCGGCGGCGCGCTGATGCTGCGGCCGGTGTATGCCGTCGTGGAGCGCGAGGTGCTGCGGCTGCTGCGGCAGCCCGCCCGGCTCGCCGCGGCGTTCGCCCGCCCCCTCGTGTGGCTGCTCGTCATCGGCGCCGGCGTCGGCGCGCTCTACGAGCCGGCAGGGCGCACGGCCTATCAGCAGTTCCTGGTCCCCGGCGTCGTCGGCATGACGCTCCTCTTCGGCGCCATGCTCGCCGCGCTCGGCACGGTGCACGACAAGGAGTTCGGCGTGATGCGCATGCTGGTGATGGCGCCGCTCCCGCACGCATGGATCGTGGTCGCGAAGCTCCTCGCCGCGGCGCTCGCGGCCGCGCTGCAGGCGCTCGCGCTCCTCGCCGTGCTCGCCGCCCTCGGGTACGTATCGACCGGCACCGCGCCGCTGCTCCTCGCGGCGGCGCTCGCGGCGACCGCGTTCGCGTGCGCCGCGATCGGGATGCTGGTCGCGGCCTTCAGCCGCACGCTCGAGAACTTCGCGGCCGTCATGAACTTCGTGATCTTTCCGGTGTTCTTCCTCTCGGGCTCGCTCTACCCCGTGCAGGCGCTGCCCGCGGGCCTGCGCGCCGCGGCCGTGCTCAATCCGTACACCTACGGCGTGGATCTCCTGCGGCACGCGCTGCCGGCGGGCGCCGCGGGGCTCGATGCGGATTTCACCGTCGCGCGCGATCTCGCGGTGCTCGTGCTCTTCACGGGCGCCGCGACCGCGCTCGCCTGCTGGCGCTTCTCGCGCGAAGCGGCGCATGCGCCGCTCGTGCGGCGGCTCGCGCGCAAAGCAGGCTGAAGCCGGCGGAGCGCGTCCCGCTAACGCGCGCTCGCGCGCTGGAACGTCAGCGATTCCTCGATCAGCACGCCCGCCTCGCCGTCCGGCACCACGGTGCGCACCTGATAGATGCTTCCCGGGATGGCGTCGGACAGGATGAAGACGTAGCGCTTGCCGGCGAGCTCGCGGTAGCGGACGTTGTTCGGATCGTCCGCGTAGGGCGTGATACGGATCTCGCGGCCGGCGGTCTCGGCGCCGTTGTACCGGAACCGCACCGGCCGCACCTCGGCCTTGTCGGCGAGCGCGAACCGTATGTGCTTCTGGAAGTACAGCGAGTTGCCGCCGGTCAGGCGCTGCATCTGGCGGATGTCGCGGTCGAGGAAATAGAGCAGCACCGGATTGCCGCGGGCGTGCTCGATCGTCGGGAAGTCGCGCTGCCGTGCGCCCGTGAAGTATCGCGTCGTGACGCGCTTTCCGCCGTCGGCCGCCACGTCGATCTTGACCTCGACGTCGTCGCGGTACTCGGGCTGGAGCGAGCCGCGCGTCTCGAAGGCGTAGTGCAGCGACAGCGGTTCGCGAATGCTCGCCAGGTGGTCGCTCTCGAAGAGCAAGGTTTCGGCGAGCGACACCTGCTCCGCCGCCGACGCGGCCGCGCAGACCGCCGCGAGCACGGCGGCGAGCGCCGCACGAATCGGATTCAGCCGCATACCAACCCTCCTTGTCGCCGTGTTCCGCGGCGGGGCGTCCGGGCGCCGGTCAGCGCTCCTGCGCCCCGTCGCTCAATTGCGCCGCCAGGTCCTGGTTGAGCGCGAGCAGCACGCGCCGCACCTCGTCGACGCGCTGCCGCATCCCGAGCGCGGCGTACGCGTGCCCCAGGCCGAACCACGCCTCGGTGCATTCGAGGTCGGCGCGGATCGCGCGCTCGTAGGCGGCGATCGCCTGCAGCGGCTCGCCGAGCCGCTCGTGGGCGAGGCCGAGCGCCAGCCAGGATTCGCACTTGTCGCCTTCCGCCGCCGTCCAGGTTTGCGCGAGCGTGCGCAGCGCCTGCCAGTCGCGCCCGGCCTCGAGCGCGGCCGCCTGCAGGAAGTACGGCTGGCGTTCTCCGGTGCGCTCCCAGAATGCGAGGTCCTGCCCGAGCGGCGTCACGGCGCGCGCCTGCTTGAGGTCGAGGCTGCGCCGGTAGATCCAGTCGACCGGCAGCGCGAAGTGATACGCGTCGCCGCCCCGATGGCGGAAGGCGATGATGCCGATCAGGTTCCCCTCCGCATCGAACAGACCGCCGCCGCTCGCTCCCGAGTTGAACCAGGCGGTGCTCTGGATGACGCGCCCGCCGTCGTATTCGTAGAGGGCGCGCACCTCGCCGCCGCTGATGCGCGGCGCGGTCCCGCCGACATAGCCGACCGCCACCACCCGCTGGCCGACGCGCGGGCGCTCCTCGCTGATGCGCGCAACCTTGCCGCGGATGCCGGGCACCCGCAGCAGGCACAGGTCGTGCTCGAGATCGCTCGCCTGGGCGTCCGCCTGCCAGCGCATGCCATGCTTCAACACCTGCACGCTGCTCGCGCGGCGCGTGACGTGGCAGTTCGTGGCGACGACGTTCTCGTCGATCAGCACGCCGGAACCGACGGAAACGTTCCCCTCGCCGTTGTGCGCCTCGATCTTGAACACGCTCGGCGCGAGCCGCCAGAAGAGAGCGAAGTCGAACGGCTGCGCCGGGCTCGCGGTCGGGGCGAGCAACAGCAGGAGCGAGAGAGCGACATAGCGGTGCATGGGCGCGGACTCGCGGACGGAAGGCGGCAATATAGTAATAGTATCGCCGCAGCATCATCCGGGCGCACCCTCTGTCGTCGGCGGGTCAACTCCTGTCGTGCCCGGAGCTTTCCGGTGGGTGCCTCCGGATCATGACGCACCCTGACGCCGCTCGCCCGCCCGCCTGGACGGCGCGCCGCTTTCGTCCTCCGAGCGCATCGGACGCCCGCGGTCGTCGAGCAGCGGAACGCCGTACTCGGCGAGGATCTTGCGGATGCCGGCGCGGTTGCGCTCGATCAGCTGCTCGACCTGCGCCTTCCATTCGCGCTCCCCGAAGCGCACGCCCATGCCGATGCTGTAGTCGAACTTGATGTCCGGAGCGGTCGGGAACGGCACCACCACGAGCTCGGGCGATCTCACGCGGCGCGCGAAGTAGCCGGCGATGGGGCCCCACACGATGGCGGCGTCGATCTTCCCCTCGGCCAGATCGATCTCGACGATCTGCCCGGGATACTGCTCGGGGTCGCCCGTCTGCCGCTGATAGGCGACCGCCTGGTCGTAGAGCCCGTGCTTGAGCAGCCAGTCGACGCCCGGAGTCTGCGCCACGACCCCGATCTTGAGCGATCGCAGCACCTGCGGATCGAGCCGCAGCAGCTCGTCCGGGCTCGAAAGCCGGGCGTCGCCGAGCTTGCGACCGACCGGGTACACGAGCGCATAGGTGGACGTGTAGTACGGCTTCGTCATCGAGGCGAGCTCGAAGCCGACCGGCAGGCCGATCACGAGATCGCACTTGTAGCGGCCCGAGTCCCTGTCGTAGGCGCGCAGCGTATTGCGGATGAAGCCGATGCGCTGGGGGAACCAGGTGTATTCGAGCTTCCAGCCGAGATCGCGCGCGAGGAGCTCCGCGATCTTGTTCTCGAAGCCCTCGCCGTTGCGATGCGAGAACGGAAGATTGTTCGGATCTTCACAGACGCGCAGCACCTTCTCCTCGCCGGCGTCCTGCTGCGCATGGACCGGTGCCGACAGCATGAGCGCAAGCACCGCCGAGAGCACGTATCGCGTCATGTCCGCCGCCACCCGCATAGCCGCCTCAACCGCCGCCCGCCGGGCTCGCCGCCGAGCTTCCGTCCTTGATCGGCTCCAGTCGTCCCGGCTTGATCGCGCCGTCCGAGCGGCCTTTCAGGTACGCATAAAGGCCGTCGATGTTCTCGGCGACTGTCTTCATGTTCTTGTGCGCCGGCATGCCGCGCTCCGGCCGGCCCTCGAGGATCGCCTGCTCGACCTCCTCCTTCGACAGCCGCTTCAGGCTCTCGAGCAGCGACGGACCCACGAGCCCGGCCTGGTTCGCCCCGTGGCAGCGCTCGCATGCGGCGGCGCGCCACGCGCGAAAGCCGTTGTACGTCTTGGGGTCTACCTTGTTGCCGTCCACGACCTTGTACGGCTTATCGCCCCCGCCCTGCGCGTCACTCTGCTGCGGCAGAACGTGCGTCGCGAGGAGTAGTGCCGCGGCCGCCGCGGTCACCGCCCACTGCCTGCGTCTCATCCCCATCGTCCTCTGTTCTTGGAGTTGCGAATAAAAAGAAAGTGCTGGCACTCCTGGACCGTGGAATGCCAGCACCCGACGCGGGGGCGGGTCGCCCCTAGCGCGCCATTTCGTCGGGCAGCGAGAACACGGTCAGCACGCCGCCGAGCTCGGTATAGTTCTGGAGCTCCTTGTAGCCGCCGACCGCGCCGAGCCCTTCGGTATCGCCTTCGAGGCCGGCCGCGAGGCCGATGCCCGCCCAGCCGCCGATACCCGAGAGCACCCCGATGTATTGCTTGCCCTTGTACTCCCACGTGGTGACGTTGCCGATGATTCCCGAAGGCGTCTTGAATCGCCACAGCTCCTTCAGGGTGTTCGCATCGACCGCCTTGAGGTAACCCTCGAGCGTCCCGTAGAAGACGATGTCGCCCGCCGTCGCGAGCGCCCCGCTCCACACGGAGAACTTCTCCGGCTTCGACGCGACGATCTTGCCCTGCGCGGCATCCCAGATGATGAAGTTCCCCATGCCGCCGTGGCTATCGGGCGCCGGGAACATGGTGAGCGTCGCGCCGACGTACGGCTGACCCGCCGTGTATTCGACCCGGAACGGCTCGTACGTCATACACACGTGGTTGGTCGGCACGTAGAACCGCTTGGTCTTCGGCGAGTAAGCCGCCGGCTGCTGGTCCTTGGTGCCGAGCGCCGCCGGGCAGACGTTCTTGGTGACAACGTCCTCGCCGTTGTGATCGGTGCTGTACTGCGCAACCACCTGCGGCCGGCCGGTCTTCTTGTCGACGTGCGTCGCCCAGTTGACCTTGGGATCGTACTTCTCGGCGACCAGCAGCTCGCCCGTCGCGCGGTCGAGCGTGTAGGCGAAGCCGTTGCGGTCGAAGTGCACCAGGACCGGACGCATCTTCCCGCCGATCTCGAGGTCGGCCAGGATGTTCTCGTTCACCCCGTCATAGTCCCACTCGTCGTGGGGCGTCATCTGGTACACCCACTTCGCCACGCCGGTGTTGAGGTCGCGCGCCATTATCGTCATCGACCACTTGTTGTCGCCGGGGCGCTGCTTCGGGTTCCAGGTGCCGGGATTGCCGGTGCCGTAGTAAACGAGGTTCAGTTTCGGATCGTAGCTGTACCATCCCCACGTGGTCCCGCCGCCGATCTTCCATTGATCGCCTTCCCAGGTCTTCAGCGAGGAGTCCTTCCCGACCGGGGCCATCTTCCCGTTGGTCCAGGTCATGGTCTTTTCGGGGTCGATCAGCATCTCCTTATCCGGGCCGGTGCTGTACGCCTTCCATACCAGCTTCCCGGTCTTGATGTCGTAGGCCGCGACGAAGCCGCGCACGCC
>DATCLR010000027.1:0-11824 GCA_036563785.1 Burkholderiales bacterium
GAGCGGCACGGAGGAGCTCTGCAGCCGCCCGAGCAGCAGCTCCCGGCCGCGGCGCCAGGTGCGCATGAGCGTGAAGACGATCGCGGCGACGGCGAGCGGGAACCAGGCGCCGTCCAGGATCTTGAAGAGAGTGGCGGCGAAGAAGGACGCGTCGACCGCGAAGAAGAAGCCGGTCGCGAAGAGGCAGAGCGCCAGGTTGTAGCCCCACCGGTAGCGGATCACGAAGAACGTGAGCAGCGTGTCGACCAGCATGGTGCCCGTCACCGCCATGCCGTAGGCGGAGGCGAGCGCCGAGGAGGAACCGAAGAGGAGGACCGCCGCCACGACGCCGGCGAGCATGGTCCAGTTCACGGCGGGGAGATACACCTGACCGATCTCTTTCGCCGAGGTGTGCAGCACGTTGAGCCGCGGGAGATAGCCGAGCTGCATCGCCTGACGCGTGACCGAATAGGCGCCGGAGATGACGGCCTGGGAGGCGATGACGGTGGCGATCGTGGCGAGCCCGACCATGGGGTAGAGCGCCCAGGCGGGGAAGGAAAGGTAGAACGGGTGCTCGATCGCCCGCGGATCGCCGATGAGAAGCGCCCCCTGGCCGAAGTAATTGAGGGCGAGCGCCGGCAGCGCCACGGTGAACCAGGCGATGCGGATCGGCCGCTTGCCGAAGTGGCCGAGATCGGTGTAGAGCGCCTCGGCCCCCGTGATCGCGAGCGCGATCGCGCCGAGGACGAGGAACGAGGAGAAGCCGTGCGCGGTGACGAAGTGGATGCCGTGCCACGGGTTGAGCGCCTCGAGCACGGCGGGGTTCCGGGCGATCTGGTAGGCGCCGCTCGCCGCGAGCGCGAGGAACCACACGAGCACCACCGGGCCGAAACAGGCGCCGACGACCGCGGTGCCGTAGCGCTGGAACGCGAACAGCGCCACCAGGATCGCCACCGAGATCGGCACGACGTACGGCTGCACCTGCGGGGCGCCGACGGTGATGCCCTCGACCGCCGCGACCACCGATATCGCCGGCGTCAGCACCGCGTCGCCGTAGAAGAGCGACACGCCGGCCACGCCGATCAGCAGGATCGGGAGCGCAAGCCGCGAGCGGTCCTTGACCGCGCCGAGGGCGAGCGCGAGGAGCGCGAGGTTCCCGCCTTCGCCGTTGTTGTTCGCCCGCACGATCAGACCGACGTACTTGAGGGACACCACGATCATCAGCGCCCAGAAGACCGCGGAGCATGCCCCGATCACGTTCTCGGAAACCATCGGAATGTCGTAGCGCGGGTGGAACGTCTGCTTGAGGGCGTACAGCGGGCTCGTGCCGATGTCGCCGAGGACGATGCCGAGCGCGAGCAGGCTCAGCGCCGCCGTGGAGGACCGCGGCCGCGAGGCTTCGCTGTGCAAGGCTGCGCTTCCCATCGGGAAAGAGAGGGCGCGGACGTTACTCTCCGACCCGCGAAAAGGCAATCGCCGGCCGGCCGCGGATGAGCGCTGCAGGAGGAAAAGGCCGGTGCGCTCGATCGCGCCGCGCGGCCGGAATCATCCGACCGACCGGGCGGCCTCGGCGGCGAGCGGCAGGCGTGCGAGCGTCCAGCCGTCGGCGCTGCAGCGCAGCACGCTGCCCTGCTCGTACCAGTCGCCGAGCACGATGCGGCGCGCCGGCGCACCGTCGAGGTCGAAGACGTGCTCCCCCGGGCGGTGCGTATGGCCGTGAATCAGGTGGCGCACACCGTGCTCGCGCATGGCCGCGGCGACCGCCTGCGGCGTCACGTCCATGATCTCGGGCGGTTTCTGCGCGGTCGAGCGGCGGCTCTCCTCGCGGAAGCCGCGCGCGAGCGCGATACGCTCGGCGATGCTCTTGCCGAGGAGCTCGCGCTGCCATTCGGGCGTGCGCGTGCGGGCACGGATCGCGAGGTACTGCACGTCGCGGGTGCAGAGAGTATCGCCGTGCATGAGCAGCACGCGCGTGCCGTAGAGCTCGATGCACGTGGGATCGGGAATCACGCGGCAGCCGCTTGCGCGCGCGAAGCCGTCGCCGAGCAGGAAGTCGCGGTTGCCGTGCATCACGTAGATCGGCGTCCCCGCGTCGACGGTGCACCTGAGCGCCGCGATGATCGGGCGGTACTCCGGCAGATCCACGGCATCGTCGCCGATCCAGTACTCGAAGAAGTCGCCGAGGATGTAGAGCGCTTCGGCTTCCCGCGCCTCGTTCTCGAGGAACTCGAAGAAGAGCTCGGTGATCGCCGGCCGGGCGGCGGTGAGGTGCAGATCCGAGATGAACAGCGTCGTCATGACCGGCGCGGCGCTAGTCCACGATCTGGAACTTTTCCAGGATCACGTCCGTGAGCGGCACGTCCTTGAAACCCAGCCGCGTCCCCGTGGGGACGCCCTTGATCATGTCGACCACCTGCATGCCGTCGACCACGCGCCCGAAAACGCAGTAGCCCCACCCGGCGGGAGTCGGGGCGGTGTAGTTGAGGAAGTCGTTGTCCACCACGTTGATGAAGAACTGGCTGGTGGCGGAATGGGGGTCGCTCGTGCGTGCCATTGCGATGGTGCCTCGCGCGTTGCGCAGGCCGTTCCTGGCCTCGTTCTCGATCGGCGGCCGCCCGATCTTCTGGGTCATGCCGGGACCGAATCCGCCACCCTGAATGATGAAGTCGTCGATGACGCGATGGAAGATCGTGCCGTCGTAGAAACCCGTACGCCCGTACTGGAGGAAGTTCGCGACCGTTTTCGGCGCCTTGTCGGGATAGAGCTCGAGGACGATCGTGCCGAGACTGGTTATCAGGTGGACCATGACATTGACTCGTCGTGCCGCTGCGCCTCGCCGCTCGGCGAGACGTCCACTTTCGAACGGCATGTCCTGAGAATAGTTCGCCCGCTCCCGGCCGGCGAGACGACCGGAGAGCGGGCGCGACCCGGAAACCGACGGCGCCATTCATCGCGGTTCGCCCGCAGATTGTGAACGCAGGCCGAATTGAGCGCAATATCAAACACTTCGCCGTGCACCCCCAATTCCGCTACCATTCGCCCGCATGACATCGCCCCGTCTGAAGACCCGCTTCGCGCCGAGCCCGACGGGCCTGCTGCACCTCGGGAACGCGCGCACCGCCCTGTTCAATTACCTCCTTGCGGTCGGGGCCGACGGCGTGTTCCTGCTCCGGATCGAGGACAGCGACGCCGCGCGGGGGGACGAGCAGTACCGGCGCGCGCTGATCGAGGACCTGCGCTGGCTCGGCCTGGAGTGGGACGAGGGCCCCGAGCGCGGCGGCGCGAACGGGCCGTACGCCCAGTCCGAGCGCGCCGACATCTACCGCGAGTATTTCGCGGCGCTCGAGGCGGCGGGCCGTGCCTACCCCTGCTTCTGCACCGAGCGCGAGCTCGAGATCGAGCGCAAGACCCAGATCGCCGCCGGCCACCCGCCGCGCTACTCCGGGAAGTGCCGCGCGCTCTCAGCGCAGGAGGTGGCGGAGCGCCGCGCGCGCGGCATGTCCGCGGTCCTGCGCTTCCGCGTGCCGGAGGGGCGCGACATCGAGTTCGTCGACCGGGTGCGCGGGCCGCAGCGCTTCGCCACCGCCGATATCGGCGATTTCGTCATCCGCCGCTCCGACGGCACCCCGGCGTTCTTCTTCTGCAACGCGGTCGACGACGCGCTCATGGGCGTGACGCTCGTGGTGCGCGGCGACGATCATCTCGCGAACACGCCGCGCCAGCTGCTGCTGCTCGAAGCGCTCGGGCTCGAGGCCCCCGAGTACGCGCACATCCCGCTCGTCGTCGGCGCGGACGGCGTGCCCCTCTCGAAGCGCGGAGGCAGTCGGTCGCTCGCGGAGCTGCGCGCGGCGGGCTACCTCCCGGCCGCGATCAACAACTACCTGGCGCGCGTCGGGCACACGTACGACGAGCAGCGCCTGCGGTCGCTCGCCGAGCTCGCGGGCGCCTTCCGGCTGGAACGCGTGCACCGCTCGCCCGCGCGCTACGACGAAGCGCAGCTGCGCCATTGGCAGCGCGAGGCGGTGCGCGCGCTGCCCGCCGACCGGCTCTGGGAGTGGATGCGCCCCGCGGCCGAGGCGCTCGTACCGCCCGCGGACCGCGAAGCCTTCGTCGAGGCGGTGCGGGCGAACGTGACGTTCCCCGAGGACGTCGAGCGCTGGGCGCGCGTCATCTATACGGATGAGATCGCGCTCTCGCGCGAGGCGCGCGAGGTGATCGGCAGCGCCGGACCCGAGTTCTTCGAGCGTTCGCTCTCCGCGGCCGCCGCGCTCGATCGTCCCGCGTTCGAGCAGCTCGCCGCGCGCACCGGGGAGCTCACGGGACGCAGGGGCAAGGCGCTGTTCCAGCCGCTGCGCAGCGCGATCACGGGCGAGCCGGAAGGCCCGGAAATGGCGAAGCTCGTCCCGCTCATCGGCCTGGATCGCGTGCAGGCGCGCCTGAGGCGGGCCGCGGCCGCGGCGCGCGCCGGCGCGCCGGCCTAGCGTGCCTTCCCGAACCTTCAGGAAACGCTTCGACCATCATGCTCAAGATCTACAACAGCCTCACGCGCCGCGTGGAACCGTTCGAGCCGATCGTGCCCGGCAAGGTGCGGATGTACGTCTGCGGCATGACCGTGTACGACTATCTCCACGTCGGCCACGCGCGCATGCTGCTCGTGTTCGACATGGTGGCGCGCTACCTGCGCGCGCGCGGCTACCAGCTCACGTACGTGCGCAACATCACCGATATCGACGACAAGATCATCAAGCGCGCGCACGAGAACGGCGAGAGCATCGATTCGCTCACGGCGCGCTTCATCCGCTTCATGCACGAGGACATGGCGGCGCTCGGGCTCGAGCCGCCCGATCACGAGCCGCGCGCCACACAGTCGATTCCCGGCATGATCCGCATGATCGAGGCGCTGATCGCGCGCGGCCACGCGTACGCCGCCGCGAACGGCGACGTCTACTACGACGTGAGCACGTTCCCGAACTACGGGCAGCTCTCCGGAAAGCGGCTCGAGGAGCTGCGCGCCGGCGCGCGCGTCGAGATCGGCGAAGCCAAGGACGACCCGGCCGACTTCGTGCTGTGGAAGGCGGCGAAGCCGGGCGAGCCGAGCTGGCCGTCGCCCTGGGGGCCGGGGCGTCCCGGCTGGCACATCGAGTGCTCGGTCATGTCGACCGAGCTCCTCGGGACGTATTTCGACATCCACGGCGGCGGCATGGACCTGCAGTTTCCGCACCACGAGAACGAGATCGCGCAGTCGTGCGGCGCGACCGGCGACCGGTTCGTGAAGTACTGGATGCACAACGGCTTCGTGCGCGTGAACAGCGAGAAGATGTCGAAGTCGCTCGGCAACTTCTTCACCGTGCGCGAGGTGCTGAAGCGGTTCCGGCCGGAGGTCCTGCGGTACTTCGTGCTCGCGAGCCACTACCGCAGCCCGCTCGACTACAGCGACCAGAGCCTGCAGGCGGCGAAGAGCGCGCTCGACGGCTACTACCTGGCGCTGCGCGGGCTCGCGCCCGCCGCCGGCGAGGAAGGGCGGGAATACGCGGCGCGCTTCCACGCGGCGATGGAGGAGGACTTCAACACCCCGAAGGCGTTCGCCGAGCTTTCGGCGCTCGCAACCGCGGTCAACCGCGCACGCGCCGCGGGCGAGACCGCCCGGGCCAATGCGCTCGCGGGCACGCTGCGGGAGCTCGGCGGTATCCTCGGTCTGTTCCAGGCCGACCCCGAGGAGTATCTCAAGCAGGCGGCGCCGGAGGCGGCCGCGGGCGCTCTGGACGACGCGCAGATCGAGGCGCTCGTCGCCCGCCGCAGCGAGGCGCGGCGCCAGCGCAACTGGGCCGAGTCGGACCGCATACGCGACGAGCTCAAGCGCGCCGGCATCATTCTCGAGGATTCGCCGCAGGGCACGACGTGGCGGCGCGCGTAACCTTCGCGCGGCTCCGGCTATTGACCCTATACATACTTATTAAGTAACTTCATGCCCCTCACCGAACCATCTGGGCGCCCGTGTGTGCCCGCGTTCGAGGCAACCGTGGAACTTACCGGCGCCGAAATTTTTGTCCGCTGCCTGCAGGACGAGGGGGTCGAGTACATCTTCGGCTACCCGGGCGGCGCGGCGCTTCACATCTACGACGCGCTCTACAAGCAGAACAAGATCAAGCACGTCCTCGTGCGCCATGAGCAGGGTGCGGCGCACGCGGCGGACGGCTACGCGCGCGCGACCGGCCGGCCGGGCTGCGTGCTCGTCACGTCCGGCCCCGGCGTGACCAACACCGTCACCGGGATCGCGACGGCGTTCATGGACTCGAGCCCGCTCGTGGTCTTCAGCGGGCAGGTGTCGACGAAGTACATCGGCCAGGACGCGTTCCAGGAGTGCGACGCGATCGGCATCACGCGGCCGTGCGTCAAGCACAACTTCCTGGTGAAGGACGTGCGCGACCTCGCGATGACGATCAAGAAGGCGTTCTATATCGCGACCACCGGCCGCCCGGGCCCGGTGCTCGTCGACATCCCGAAGGACGTCACCGCGAACCGCGCGGTCTACCACTACCCGGAGAGCGTGTACCTGCGCTCCTACAACCCGACGCTGAAGGGGCACCCCGGCCAGATCAAGAAAGCGGTCGAGCTGATCCTCTCGGCCAAGCGGCCGATGGTCTACACCGGCGGCGGCATCATCATGAGCGACGCGGCGGAGGAGCTCACCGAGTTCGTGCGGCTGCTCGGCTTCCCCTGCACCAACACGCTCATGGGGCTCGGCGGGTTCCCGGGCACCGATCCGCTCTTCGTCGGCATGCTCGGCATGCACGGGACCTACGAAGCCAACATGGCGATGCACCAGTGCGACGTGCTGATCGCGATCGGTGCGCGCTTCGACGACCGCGTGACGGGCGACGTCGACAAGTTCTGCCCCCACGCGCGCATCATCCACATCGACGTGGATCCGACGTCGATCTCGAAGAACGTGGCCGCGGAAATCCCGATCGTGGGCAGCGCCAAGCTGGTGCTGCAGGACATGATCCGGCTGATCAAGGCTTCGAAGAAGCGGCCGGACGCGGCGGCGCTCGCGGCCTGGTGGCGGCAGATCGAGCAATGGCGCGCGCTCAAGTGCCTCGAGTACGACCGCACGAGCGAGCTCATCAAGCCGCAGTTCGTGATCGAGAAGCTCTACGAGGTCACGGGCGGCGACGCCTTCGTCACGTCGGACGTCGGCCAGCACCAGATGTGGGCGGCGCAGTTCTACAAGTTCGACAAGCCGCGCCGCTGGATCAACTCGGGCGGGCTCGGCACCATGGGCTTCGGGCTTCCCGCCGCCATCGGCGTGCAGCTCGCCTACCCGAAGCAGACCGTCTGCTGCATCACCGGCGAGGCTTCGGTGCAGATGTGCATCCAGGAGCTGTCGACCTGCAAGCAGTACGATGTGCCGATCAAGATCATCAATCTCAACAACCGCTACATGGGCATGGTGCGGCAGTGGCAGGAGTTCTTCTACGACCGCCGCTACTCGCACTCCTACATGGACGCGCTGCCCGACTTCCGCAAGCTCGCCGAGGCCTACGGCCACGTCGGCATCACCGTGGACAAGCCCGGCGACGTCGAGGGCGCGCTCCGGGAAGCCCTGCGGATGAAGGACCGCCTCGTGTTCCTCGACTTCATCACCGACCAGACCGAGAACGTGTACCCGATGATCGAATCCGGCAAGGGCCACAACGAGATGCAGCTCGCGCCGCGGCTCGCGACGCTCGTGTCGACCGATCGGGAGCTCGCCTGATGCGCCACATCATCTCCGTGCTGCTCGAGAACGAGGCCGGCGCGCTCTCGCGCGTTGCCGGGCTCTTCTCCGCGCGCGGTTACAACATCGAGTCGCTGAGCGTGGCGCCGACCGAGGATCCGACGCTCTCGCGCATGACGCTGGTCACGGCCGGCTCGGACGAGATCATCGAGCAGATCACGAAGCAGCTGAACAAGCTGATCGACGTCGTGAAGGTGCAGGATCTCACCGAGGGCTCGCACATCGAGCGCGAGATGCTGCTCATCAAGGTCAACGCGGTCGGCGCCATGCGCGAAGAGGTGAAGCGTCTGGTCGACATCTTCCGCGGCCGCGTGATCGACGTCACCGACCGGGCCTACACCATCGAGCTCACCGGCAACGGCGAGAAGCTCGATGCGTTCATCGAGGCCGTGCGCGGCGCGGGCATCGTGGAAGTGGTGCGCTCCGGCGTGCTCGGGATCGCGCGGGGCGACAAGGGCCTGCGCGTCGACGACAAGCAGGCGCAGGCGGCCGCGCCCAGGGCGGCGGCATCGGCTGCCGGCTAACCAGTATGAGGCAGGAAACGCAATGAAAGTCTATTACGACAAAGACGCGAACCTTTCGGTCATCCAGCAGAAGACGGTGGCCATCATCGGCTACGGTTCGCAGGGCCACGCGCACGCGCTGAACCTGAAGGACAGCGGCGCGCGCGTGGTGGTGGGGCTGCGCGAAGGCTCGGCGTCGATCCCCAAGGCGAAGAACGCAGGGCTCGCGGTGAAGACCGTCCCGGAAGCGGTCAAGGAGGCGGACGTCGTCATGATCGTCGCGCCCGACGAGCAGCACCAGAAGATCTACGAGAACGACGTCGCGCCGCACATCAAGCAGGGCGCCGCGCTCGCGGTGGCGCACGGCTTCAGCATCCACTTCGGCTTCATCAAGCCGCGCGCCGACCTCGACGTCATCATGGTGGCGCCGAAGGGGCCGGGGCATCTGGTGCGCTCGACGTTCACGCAGGGCGGCGGCGTGCCGTGCCTGATCGCGATCAAGCAGGACGCCTCGGGCAAGGCGCGCGACATCGCGCTCGCGTACGCGTCCGGCATCGGCGGCGGCCGCGCGGGCATCATCGAGACCACCTTCAAGGACGAGACCGAGACCGATCTCTTCGGCGAGCAGGTGGTGCTCTGCGGCGGCACCAGCCATCTGGTGCAGGCGGCGTACGAGACCCTGGTCGAGGCCGGCTACCCGCCGGAGATGGCGTACTTCGAGTGCCTGCACGAGCTCAAGCTCATCGTCGACCTCATGTACGAGGGCGGCATCGCCAACATGCGCTACTCGATCTCGAACACCGCGGAGTACGGCGACTACACCCGCGGTCCGCGCATCGTCAACGACCAGACCCGCGCCGAGATGAAGAAGATCCTGCAGGAGATCCAGTCGGGCCAGTACGCGCGCGAGTGGATCGGGGAGAACGAGGCAGGCTGCAAGCGCTTCCTCGAGATGCGCGCGAAGGCGGCGCAGCACCCGATCGAGGAAGTCGGCGCGCGGCTGCGCGAGATGATGCCCTGGATCAAGGCGAACCGGGTCGTCGACCGCAGCAAGAATTGAGCGCCGCACAGCCGTCGCCCGGTCCCGCGGGCCGGGCGGATGCCGTCAAACCCGCGGGCCATCCGCTGCTCGCGCGCGAGGGCCGGGTACACGTCGCGATCGCGGCGGCGGCCGCGGTCGCGGTGCAGCTCCTCGGCGGGTTCTGGGCCGCGCTGCCGTTCTGGCTCGCGCTCGCGTTCGTGGTGCAGTTCTTCCGCGATCCACCGCGCGCGATCCCGGGCGATCCCGGCGTGGCGGTCTGCCCCGCGGACGGGCGCGTGATCGCGGTGGGCGAGGTCGAGGACCCGTACCTCGGGCGCCGCGCCCAGCGCATCAGCATCTTCATGAACGTGTTCAACGTGCACTCGAACCGCATGCCGGTGGCGGGCGAGGTGCGCCAGGTCTGGTACTCGCGCGGGGCGTTCGTGAACGCCGCGCTCGACAAGGCGTCGGAGGCGAACGAGCGCAACGCGGTCTGGGTGCGCACCGACGACGGGCGGGACGTCGTGGTCGTGCAGGTGGCGGGCCTGATCGCGCGCCGGATCCTGTGCTATATCAAACCGGGCGCGCGCGTGGAGCGCGGTGAGCGCTACGGCTTCATCCGCTTCGGCTCGCGCGTCGACGTATACCTCCCCGTCGAGACCCGCCCGCGCGTGCAGCTCGGCGACAAGGTCAAGGGGGGTTCCGACATCCTCGCCGCGTTCGCGTAGCCGCACCCGGGGAACCGGACCGGCGGCGCGCGACCGGAAACAGGAAGGAGCCTGCGAGATGGTGCGCCAACGACATTCCCGGGCGAGCGACACGGACGACCCGACGCCGGAGCGCAAGCGGCCGAAGGGCATCTACGTCCTGCCGAGCCTGTTCACGACGGCCAATCTGTTCGCCGGCTTCTACGCCATCGTGGCGGCGATGAACGGGTACTTCGAGTACGCCTCGCTCGCCATTTTCATCGCCATGCTGCTCGATTCCGTGGACGGGCGGATCGCGCGGCTCACGCACACCGAGAGCGAATTCGGCTTCCACTACGACAGCCTCGTCGACATGGTGTCGTTCGGCCTCGCGCCCGCGCTCGTCATGTACGAGTGGGCGCTCGCGGGGCTCGGCAAGCTCGGCTGGCTCGCGGCCTTCGTCTACGCGGCCGGCGCCGGGCTGCGGCTCGCGCGCTTCAACACCCAGGCCGGCATGGCGGTGAGCGACAAGCGCTACTTCCGCGGGCTGCCGAGCCCCTCGGGCGCGGCGCTCGTCGCGGGGTTCGTCTGGGTGCTCCACACGACCGGGATCCCCGGCCGCGACATCAGCATCCTCGCCCTGATCGTGACGGTGCTCGCCGGGGTGCTCATGGTGAGCAATATCCGGTACCGCAGCTTCAAGGACCTCGACCTCCGGGCGCGGATTCCGTACTTCGCCCTGCTCGTGATCCCGCTCGCCTTCGTTCTCGTGATCCTCGATCCGCCGCAGGTCCTGTTCGCGATCTTCCTCGGGTACGCCCTGTCCGGCCCGGCGGTGGTGCTGGTCCGGCTGGTGCGGCGGCGGGACGAGCGCCCGGCCGACGAGTCGGCCCGCCCCTGAGGGGTTCTATTCCGCCGGGACTTACTCTATAGTCTTGCCCATGCAGCGTGGCGCAACCGACACCCTCCTTCCGGTCCTTCCCGCGGGCCACCGCGCCGCTTGCCTGCTGCTCGCTCTGCTGCTGCGCCGTTAAGGCGCAGATACGATTCCTGGCGAGGAAACAATACGCACACAAACCCTGAAGACTCCCCGCACGATCGACGGATCGTGCAGCAACCGTTTAGGCAGAGAGAGCGAGCCATGAAAGAGAAACTGATCATCTTCGACACCACAATGCGCGACGGCGAGCAGAGCCCGGGCGCCTCGATGACGCGCGACGAGAAGGTGCGCATCGCCAAGACGCTCGAGCGCATGCGGGTGGACGTCATCGAGGCGGGCTTCCCGGCGGCGAGCAAGGGCGATTTCGAGGCGGTGCAGGCGGTCGCGCGCGCCGTCTCGGAGAGCACGGTCTGCGGGCTCGCGCGCACCGGGTTCGAGGACATCGATCGCTGCGCCGAGGCGCTGCGCCCGGCGCGGCGCGCGCGCATCCACACCTTCATCGCGACCTCGCCGATCCACATGGCGAACAAGCTGCGCCTGACGCCCGACGAGGTGCTCGAGCGCGCCGTCGCGGCCGTGAAGCGCGCGCGCAACTACACCGACGACGTCGAGTTCTCGCCGGAGGACGCCGGGCGGTCCGAGATCGACTTTCTCTGCCGCGTGCTCGAGGCCGTGATCGACGCCGGCGCGACCACGGTCAACATTCCGGACACCGTCGGCTACACGCTGCCGCATCAGTTCGGCGAGCTGATCCGCACGCTGCGCGAGCGCATCCCGAACTCCGACAAGGCCGTGTTCTCGGTGCACTGCCACAACGATCTCGGGCTCGCCGTCGCCAACTCGCTCTCCGCGGTGCTCAACGGGGCGCGTCAGGTGGAGTGCACGATCAACGGGCTCGGCGAGCGCGCCGGCAACGCC
>DATCLR010000029.1:0-3885 GCA_036563785.1 Burkholderiales bacterium
GCGCCTGCTGCGCGGCGGCCGCAAGCCGCAGTTTCCATTGAATCGCCAGTTGCTCGCTTTCGCCCGGCCCCGGCGGCGGAGGCCGGCTCGCGCCCGCTTCGCCGGCGTCCGCCGGCAGGCCGTGGTTCGGCGGCGGCGCGCTGGCCGATGCCGCGGGGCCTTCGCTGCCGTCGTCGCCGCCCGCGCCCGGATGCGCGTGACCGTCCGCGTAGACGTGCAGGTCCTGCGTCGCTTCATCCGTGTTCTCCCTGACGTACGGGTAGATTTCTTCCGCCGACATGCCGGCGCATTCCTTGCGATAGAGCGCGTTCGGCGGCAGCACGAATCCATCGGCCGCGAGGATGGCGTTCACGGCGAGGTCGCAGGCGATGTCCCAGCGGCGGCGGTCGCGGTGGTCGCGGCGGTGAAAATGCGAGAGCGCGCAATGCAGCGCCTCGTGCGCGAGCACGCACTTCGTTTGCTCCAGCGTGAGCGCGGCGATGTACGCGGGGTTGTAGTAGATGGCGCGCGCGTCGGTGGCGACGGTCGCGCACCAGCGCGGGTCGGCGGCGGTGAGCGGCAGATGCAGCACCAGGACGCCGAGGAACGGCTTCTCGATCACGAGCTGCGCGCGCGCGGCGGCGAGCTTGCGCGCGATCTCATCGGACGGGGCGCGGGAAGTCGTCTGCATGCGGCACCGCGGCGCCGCGTCTCAGCCCGCCTGCGCCGGACGCTTCCAGAGATCGTACAGCATCACGTCGGCCACGTTCCTGGCCCATTGCGCGAACTGCGGCAGCTTGAAGATGCGATCGCCGACGGCGCGCTGCAGATCGGACACGAGCATCACGCCCATCTCGCGCGTCGGCAGGCGGTCGGCGTAGCGCAGGATATTGCCGTAGATCGTGTTTTCATCGGGCGTGCCGCGGGCGCGCACCGCGCGCGAAACGAGCGCCGACGCGACCGCGTACTGGAGATCCGTTTCCTTCGGCACCGCGTCCGAGCGTCCGGCGGCGATGGCGTCGACGTCGGGCAGGTTGTCGAGGTTGTCGAGGAAAGCCTTGAGCTCGATGCCCGCCGCGGGGCCGACGCAGCCCTGGAGCGCGCCGAGGAGCAGCGCGGGATCGTCGCCGAACTTGCGCAGCGCCCGGTGCGCGAACTCCCAGGAGCGCGGGGAAGGAAACGCGACCGGATTGCGCGCCGGGTCGAAATCGAACAGGAGCTCCGGGCGGAAGCGCAGGAAGGCGATCACGCGCTCGTCGATGCCGTTCGCGTAGGCCCACGCGACCCAGTCGTCGAGGTTCACCTCGACCTCGAAATGCGCGAAGCGATTCGCGAGCGGCGCGGGCATGGTGTACGTGATGCCGCGATCGCCCTGGCGGTTGCCCGCGGCGACGATGGCCCAGCCGGGCGGCACCTCGTACGCGCCGAGACGGCGATCGAGGATCAGCTGATACGCGGCCGCGGAGACCGCGGGCGGGGCGGAGGTGATCTCGTCGAGGAACAGGATGCCCTCGTAGCCGTGGCGCACCGCGTCCGGGAGCATCGCCGGGACGGCCCACTCGACCAGGTCGTTCACGCGGAACGGGATGCCGCGCAGGTCCGTCGGCTCGAGCTGCGACAGCCGCAGATCGATTATGGGCGTGCCGTGGCGCGCGGCGATCTGCGCCACCATCTGCGACTTGCCGACGCCGGGCGGGCCCCAGAGCATGATCGGCGTATGCTGGCCTTCGCGCGCGGCGGCGTACTCGCGTTCGAGAACGGCCATGATCAAAGCGGGACGCATGACGATTCGCTGGTGCCGCCCGCGCCGGGCGGGGGCAAGGTCTCGGTATTCGTGTTGGAGAGAGGGTCCGCTCCAAGTATATGATCCGACCGCAGGGGAATCCATTTGCGCGCCGCGCGTCGGCGACGCGCGGGACGTCCGGCGCTCATCCGGGAAAGAGTCGACATGCAGATCGAGTTTCGCGGTCGGTACGGCGACGGGCTCGGGATCGCGCTGTGGCAGGCGGACGGGAGCGGTCCCGAGCCGGCGGCGGTGGGGCACCGCTTCGTCACGCCGATCGAGACGATCACGGCGCACTACTACATCGCCTCGCGCGATCACGTCGATCCGGCCGCGCGCGGCGGTCTCGCCGGCGTCGCTCTCCGGGGCGAGTGGTCCGATACCCGCGCGGCGCTCGCCGCGGGAGGCGGTGCCCCGGCCGATCTGGTGCTGCGCGTGCCGCTCACGACGCCCGGCGCCGACCGCGAGGGCGAGGACTGGCACTACCGCGACGGCGTCGAGACCCGCTACCTCCGCCCGCACGCGCCGCTGACGCTCCTCTGCGGGGGCGCGGTCGTGCTCGAGTTCGCGCCCGCGCGGCTTGTCCTGACCGAAGACTATCGCGGCGCGCGCTCGTTCGCGGACGTCCGCATCGCGCTCGTCTTCGACGCCACCGAGGCGTACGCGCCGAGCGCGCCCGCGATGCGCGCGCTCACCGATGCGCTGCTCGCCGACCTCGCCGGCCGCCCCGTGCGCTTCGTCGTCGACGCCGTGCGCCTGACGCCCCACACGTTCGCCGGCGCCGGCCGCACGAGCGGCCGCTACGCGGAGATTCCCGCGGCGCGGCTCGAGCTGGTGCGGGCGTCGGCGGGCGCGCGGCGATCCGCGTAGCGGACCGGATCAGGTTCCGCCGGAGAGCGCCGTCGGCGCCGGCACCGGCGGCTCGTGCTCCTCGCGCTGCTGCAGCCCCCAGAGCCGCGCGTAGGTACCGTTCTTCGCGAGCAGCTCGGCGTGCGTGCCGCGCTCCACGATGCGGCCCGCGTCCATCACCAGGATCTGGTCGGCGTCCATGACGGTCGAGAGCCGGTGGGCGATGACGAGCGTCGTGCGGTTCGCGGCGATCTCGCGCAGCGCCGCCTGGATGATCTTCTCCGACTGGGAATCGAGCGCCGACGTAGCCTCGTCGAAGACGAGGATGCGCGGGCGCTTGAGGATCGTGCGCGCGATCGCCACGCGCTGCTTCTCGCCGCCCGAGAGCTTGAGGCCGCGCTCGCCGACGACGGTGTCGTAGCCCTTCGGCAGCGACTCGATGAAGTGGTGGATGTGGGCGTGGCGCGCCGCCTCGATCACCTCTTCGCGCGTCGCGTCCGGCCGGCCGTAGGCGATGTTGTAGTAGATCGTGTCGTTGAACAGCACCGCGTCCTGCGGAACGATGCCGATGTTCGCGCGCAGGCTCTTCTGCGTGACGTCGCGGATGTCCTGCCCGTCGATCAGGATCCGCCCGCGGGTCACGTCGTAGAAGCGGAACAGCAGCCGCGCGAGCGTGGACTTGCCGGCGCCGCTCGCGCCGACGACCGCGACCTTGCGGCCGGCGGGGATCTCGAAATCGACGTCGAACAGGATCTGACGGTCGGGATCGTAGCCGAAATCGACGTGCTCGAAGCGCACGTGGGCGCGCGTGACGACGAGATCGGGCGCCCCCGGCTTGTCGCTCACCTCGGTGGGCTGTTCGAGCAGCCCGAACATGCGCTCCATGTCCGCGAGCGAGTGCCGGATCTCCCGGTACACGAAGCCGAGAAAGTTGAGCGGCATGTAGAGCTGGATCAGGAACGCGTTCACGAGCACGAGGTCGCCGAGCGTCATACGCCCCTGCATGACGTTGCGGCCCGCGAGCAGCATCAGCACCGTGACGCCGGCCGAGATGATGAAGGCCTGTCCGACGTTGAGGAGCGAGAGCGAGGTCTGGTTGCGCACCGCGGCCTTTTCCCACGCCTCGAGCGTCTCGTCGTAGCGGCGCGCCTCGTACCGTTCGTTGCCGAAGTACTTGACCGTCTCGTAGTTGAGCAGGCTGTCGATCGCGCGCGTGTTCGCCTTCGAGTCCATCTCGTTCATGGTGCGGCGGAAGATCATGCGCCACTCGGTGA
>DATCLR010000030.1:0-5533 GCA_036563785.1 Burkholderiales bacterium
GAACTCGACGTCGAAGCCGAAATAGGTGTGCACGCTGGGCTGACGGAGATCGGCGTCCACCAGGAGCACGGTCTGATTGGCTTCGAGCGCGAGGCTGATGCTCAGGTTGATCGCCGTGAGCGTCTTGCCCTCGCCGCGCCCGGGGCTCGTGACCGCGAGCGTGCGCCAGCCCTGCGCGCGCATGCGCTGTGATACCTGGGTGCGCAGCACCTTGTAGGCGCGCGCGTACTCGTCGTAGCCGTCCGCCGCGACCACGCGGTTCTGTCGCAGCCATCCGGGATAGAGACTGACCTTGCGGGTCTGGGTGTAGTTGATCTCGGCGGGCACGAGCGCCCGGCGCTGCAGGCCGACGCCCGCGCTCCGGTCCTGCCGCACCTTCTGCAGCGCCTTGGTGATGGGATCCATTGTTGTCGTTGCCGCGTTCCCTGCCATCGCTTTGGCTCGCACATCGATCGTGCGCTCCGCCACCCTAGCATTCCTCCGCGCGGTTCCCCATCGGGAGAATCGCGTACGCGAGACACGTGTTGCCGGACGACAACGGCGTCACGTGGCGCGCCCGGGAGGATCGATGCCGTTCGGAATGAACGGGATTGCGGCCAGCGGCGGAGCGCCGAGTGCGTGCGCCACGGCGCGCGACCCGCGCACCGTCCGGTCCATGTACTCGGCGAGGCTCGCGTAGCCGATGCCGCTGCCCAGGCCGAGCACGAGACCGAGCAGGATGAACGCTTTGCGATTCGGACGTTCGGGCTCGCTCGGGAGCTGCGCCGGCTGCAGGATCGAGTAGCGTTCGCCCTTCTGGTCTTTCTCGAGCTCGACGGCGAGGTTCGCGCTCATCAGGCTCTGCTTGATCTCGCGGTACTTCTTCATGGCGGCCTCGTATTCGCGCTGCAGCGCGAGCCCCTCCTGCTCGGCCTGCGGCGTGTGCACGAGGCGCGCCTCGTACTCGGCGACGCGCTGTTTCGCGCGGTCGCGCCGCTCCTTCGCTTCCTGCAGGTTCAGCTCCACTGCGCCGAGCTGCGTCTGCAGCGTGACGTACGCCGGGTTGTCCGGCCTCATTTCGAACCCCGCCGGGCGCGTTCGCGCTTGCGCGAGCCGCTGCTGCAGGTTCGCGACCGTCTTCTCGAGCTTGACCACGTCCGGGTGCCCGGCGGCGTAGCGTTCCCGCGCGGCCTGGAGCTTGGCGCGCGCCTCGCGGTATGCGGCCTCGAGCGCCCCGCGTTCGTCGACGACCCCTGCCTCGCGCTTCATGGCCTCGAGCTCGCGCCGCAGGCGCACGACGTCCGGATGCTCCGGCGAGTAGCGCGCCGCCGCGGCGAGATATTCCGTCTGCAGCTGCCGCAGCTTGCCGCCCGGGCTGTCGCCGGTGTGCGGCTCCACGAGGGCGAGCTGCGACTGCAGCTCGAGCTTGCGCTCCTCGAGCGCGTAGATCTGCCGCTCGGCCTCGTCCGCTTCGCGCTGTGCGCGCTCGAGCATCTGTAGGTTGAGGGTCATGAGCTCCGGCAGCCGTCCCTGATTCTTCGACTTGTACTCGGCCAGCCGGGCCTCGAGATCGGCGATCTGGCGCCGGAGCCGCTCCTCCTCTTCGTGCAGGAAACCGGACGCGCCCTTGGCCTTGGCGGTGCGCAGCGCCTGATTCTCGGCGATGAACGCTTCCGCGAGCTCCTGCGCCACGGCCTGCGCCACGGCGGGCTCCGGCGCATCGTAGGACACCTCGAAGGCGATGGTGGCCATTCCCGAACGGCCGCTGCTCGGATCGGTGACGTTGGCGCTCACGGCCTGGATGTCGATGTTGCCGCGCATGCGCCCCGCGACGTGCTCGTCGCCGCGGCTGCGCTCTTCCGCGTAGAGGTCGAGCTTGCGGGCGATCTCGGCGAGCTTCTCCGCCGTCAGGATGCGCGCCTCGATCACTTTGACGCGCTGCACGATATACCCGGTCACGGTCGACGGCACGAGCTCGGGCGATACCTCCTGCTCGATGAGGAGCGTCGCGGTCGAGCGGTAGACGGGCGGGAGCAGCAGCGCGAGCGCGACCGCGACGGCGAAGACGGCGAGCGCGACCCGTACGATCTGTGCGCGGCGCCGGCGCAGGATCGCGAGGTAGTCGCTCAAATGAGTCATGCCTTCCATAGCAACTTTCCCTGGCAGCGCGGAATTATAGGCGGTAGCTCAACCCCAAGAACACGGCACTACTATCGGCAGTATCCGTGTCCACGTCGTAGCGCTGGCGGCGGTAGCGGTACGTACCCACGATGGCGACGTCCTCGAGCCACTGCCAGCTCAGCCGGGGCGCAATCTCGTAGTACCGTCGGTCCGCGCTCGGATCGACGCCCTCGACGACGCGCGTGCGCAGCAGCCGCGCCTCCAGTCCGAATTCGAGCGCCGGGCCGAGCTGCCGGGTCCACAGGACCCGCAGCTGATCGGTGCGCAGCACCCGCCCGATGCCGCTCGGCGTCACCGTGCGGCTGACGACGCCGTCGAGCGTCGAGGTTTCGGCGCGCTGCTGCAGCCGTGCATCGACGACGATGCCGGTCGACTCCTCTTCGGTTCCGCCTTCGCGCTCGGTAGTCCGGCCGGCTCCGACCGAGACCGACCCGCGCAGCGTTTCGGAGAACGTGCGCGCCCGCCCGATCAGGAGCTGCACCGTTTCCGCCTCGGCGTCCGTGCCGTCCGGCCGATAGCGGGACGCGTTGGCGGTAACCAGGAGCTCGTCGCGCGCGGAAAGCCGGCGGCTGTAGATCGCGCTGATCAGATTCTCTTCGTAGTCGAGCAGCTCGCTCGTCTGCGGCCGGTCGCTGAAGGAGACGTCGGTCAGGCGATAGCGCAGCTCGATGGCGCTGCGCTCGGTGAGCAGCCAGCGCCACGAAGGCTGCAGCACCCGGTAATGGCGCCGCACGAGGGTGTCGTCCGAGAGCCCGACGTCGACATCGCGAATGTCGCCGACGTCTTCGGGCAGCAGGACCACCGTGTGAAACAGCGCCTCGCGGCGATAGCGGGCATCGAGCCCGAGGGACCCGCGTTCCGAGGTCCGATGGATCGCGTCGAGCGTCAGGCCGAAGTCGGTCTTGTCCTCGAACTCGTCCCCGGAATAGCGCGTATGGGCGACGAAACCGTTGAGCTCCGCCCGCGATACTTCGGTCTCGCGCGCGACGCCCAGGCGCGCCGCGGCGACGTACCCGGTGGTCGAGTCGTGCGGCCCGGTCGTGAGGCGCAGGTTGCTGTCCCTCACGGCGCCGAGGTCGACGGCCGGCACCACCGTCCATTGCGCGGCCTCCCCGGGTGCCGCTGCGAGAGCGAACACGGCGGCGGCGCACCACGCGGAAACGCGTATCCGGACTGCGCACGTTATCCATATTATTGGTGTCTGCATCCGTGCGAGGCGTCAGGGAACCATGATCACATCGCCGGACTGCAGCCGTATGTTCTGCTCCAGATTCCGGCCGCGCGTCACCTCGGTGTAGTTGAAGGGAATGATCCGCTCGCGGCCGCCCTCCTTGCGGAGGATCTTGATGTTGTCGGCGTCGGCGAACGGCGTCAGCCCGCCCGCGAGCGTCAGCGCCTGCAGCACGTCGACGTACCGCCCGACCACGTATTCCCCCGGTTTACCCACCCTGCCGATCACGAAGACCTTCAGACCCTGGACCTTTTTCACGGTCACGGTCACGACCGGGTCGGGGATGTACTTGCGCAGCTTGGCGGTGATTTCCGCCTGCAGCTCCTGGGTGGTCTTGCCGGCCGCACGGATGTTGCCGACCAGCGGGAAGGTGAGCCAGCCGTCGGGCCGCACGAGCACCTCCCGCTGCAGATCCTGCTCGCGCCAGACCGAGATCTCGAGCAGATCCTCCGGGCCGATCTCGTAGCCGCCGCCGGCGGGTTCCTGTGCCGGCGCCTGTGCGCGCGCCTCCGCAGGCGCCGGCGGTCTGGCCGTCGCAGCCTGCGCTTGCGTGCCCACGGTACCGGCGCACCCGGCGGCTACGAAGCCCGCCGCGAATAGTGCGATCCATGGAGAAGCGATTGTTCTTGTGTGCCACGACCAATCGTTCATCGTTTTCGTGTTCGATCGAGTTGAGGCGCATGCGAGCTTAGCCGCCGACGCCTCGACGTGTCATCTTGCAACACTGGGGTTATGAGCCCGCAGCGGTCCTCGGGCAAATTTCGCGTCCGCGAGCCGCTACAATGGCGCGGCGCTGCTTGCCACGGAAAGCAGCGCGCGCTGCGGCGAATACAGGAACGCATGGGCATCGAAAGGTTGATTCGCGTCGGGCACGGAAAGCTCGCGGCGTTCTCGCAGCTCGTGGACGCGCTGTGCATCGCCGGCGCGCTTTCGATCATCAGCTGGTCGTACGGCTTCGAGCCCCGCGGCGAGCACATGATCGCCGCCTTCTGGGCCGTCGGCTTCTTCATTTTCTTCGGACACCTGTGCGATCTCTATCACGCCTGGCGCGGGCTGTCCGCGCGCCATGAGTTCGGCCGCGTGCTGCTCGTCTGGGCCGCGGTCGTGACGGCGCTGCTCTTCCTCGCCTACTCCTCGAAGACCTCCGAGCAGTACTCGCGGCGCGTGTTCCTCACCTGGTTCGTGCTCACGCCGCTCGCGCTCATCACCTGGCGCGGCTGGCTGCAGATCCTCCTCGGCGCCCTGCGGCAGCGCGGCTTCAACACCCGTCGCGTCGCGATCGTCGGCGCACGCGAGCTCGGCGCCTACCTCGCGCGCTCCATCCTGGAGGCACCGTGGCTCGGGCTGCGCCCGATCGGCTTCTACGACGACCGCCGGCCCAGCGGCACACGCCCGCTCGCACGCGAACCGGTCGAGGTAATCGGCAATTTCGACGCGCTCGTGCGCCACGCGCGCGAAGGCAAGATCGACATCGTCTATCTGACGCTGCCGATGAGCGCCGAGCGCCGCATCCAGGAGCTCCTCGCCCGGCTGTCGGACACGACCGCCTCGGTGTACCTCATCCCCGACTTCTTCATATTCGATCTGCTGCACGCGACCTGGGGCACGATCGGCGATCTTCCGGTGGTGAGCATCTCCGAGAGCCCGTTCTACGGCGTCGGCGGGGTGATCAAGCGCCTCGAGGATCTGGTGCTCGCTTCGATCGCGCTCGTGCTCGTCGCCGTCCCGATGCTGCTCATCGCGATCGGCGTCAAGCTTTCCTCCCCGGGCCCGGTGATCTTCAAGCAGCACCGCTACGGGCTGCGCGGCAACAAGATCGAGGTGTGGAAGTTCCGCACCATGACGGTGTGCGAGAACGGCGACGAGGTCGCCCAGGCGAAGCGCAACGACCCCCGCGTCACCCGCTTCGGGGCGTTCCTGCGGCGCACTTCGCTCGACGAGCTCCCGCAGCTCTTCAATGTGCTAAGGGGCGAAATGTCCATTGTGGGACCCCGCCCCCACGCGGTCGCGCACAACGAGCAGTACCGCAAGCTCATCGGCCGCTACATGCTGCGGCACACGGTGAAGCCCGGCATCACGGGGCTCGCGCAGATCAACGGCTGGCGCGGCGAGACCGATTCGCTCGACAAGATGCAGAAGCGC
>DATCLR010000039.1:0-5152 GCA_036563785.1 Burkholderiales bacterium
TGCCCCAGCTGAGCGCCTGCCGCCCGAAGCGGAGCGCAGCCGCGCCGCGGCGGTAGCCGACGTACAGCCGGTCGAGCCGGTGCACCGCCGCGCGGCGTGCACCGTCGGAAAATGAATCCGTGAGGTCGAGCAGCCGCCGACGATCGTCGGGCAGACCGACGGCTCGGCCGACGAATGCGAGCGGCGCAGCGGCGGCGCGCACGGCCGCCGTATCGCCGAAGAGCGCCAGAATCTCGTAATGGACCGCTGCCTCCCACGGCCCGCGTTCGCCTTCGGCTTTGAGCCGCAGATCGAGGTCGTGATCGCTCGCCGGGTCCTCCCCGAGCGTTGCCTGGAGATCGCCGGCGCGATAGTCGGTGCGCGTGTACCGGTACTTCGCGTGGCCGCCGAAGGTCCAGTCGGCTGCGCCGGCTCCACACGATACGAACGCCGCGAGCGCACAGATCGCACCGAGGTGCACGCGCAACGGCGACGCGCGGCCGCGCACCCTCACGCGGCCGCCTCCCGGCGCCGGTCCTCGACGATGCGGCCGTCGCGCAGGCCGATGAGCCGGCGCGAGAAATCCATCACCAGCCGATCGTGCGTCGAGAAGACGAACGTGACGCCGTGCTCGCGGTTCATGTGCACCAGCAGCTGCATCAGGTTCTCGGCGGTCTTCGAGTCGAGATTCGCCGTCGGCTCGTCCGCGAGCACGAGCGCGGGCTCCGAGACGATCGCACGCGCGACGGCGACCCGCTGCTGTTGCCCTCCGGATAGCTCGGCCGGACGGCGGTCGGCGAGACCCTCGAGCCCCACTTCGGCGAGGATCTCGAGCGCTCTGCGGCGGCGCTCCGCCGCCGGCACGCCCTGGAGCTGCATCACGAACTCGACGTTCTCGCGCGCGGTCAGGACCGGAATCAGGTTGTACGCCTGGAACACGAAGCCGATGCGATGCAGCCGCAGCTGCGCGAGCGCGCCGCTCGCCATGTTGTCGATCCGCTGACCGTCGACGATGATCTCGCCGCTCGTGGGCCGGTCGAGCCCGCCGATCAGATTGAGGAGCGTGGTCTTGCCCGAGCCCGAGGGGCCGTACAGGCACAGAAAATCCTGTCGCGGTATCACGAGATCTACGTCGACGAGCGCGTGCACCGCCACCGAATCCTGGCGGTACACCTTGCTCACCTTGCGGCAGACGACGGTCGGTTCCACGGCTCAGGTCCGCGCCAGCGCCCGCACCGGCACGTGCCGCGCCGCGCGCCAGGCGGGATAAAGGCTCGCGATCAGACCGAGCACGAGCACCAGCAGATTGGCCGCGAGCACGTCGCCCGCCGCGACCTCGGGATAGAGCACCGGGCTGTAGCCCGCCATCTCGAAACCCTCCGCAAAAGCCGAAAGATCGAGCCCGCTCTCGAGCCACCGGAGCGTGAGCGCCGCGGCGGCGTTGCCGAGCGCGAGCCCGAGCGCGATCAGGATGACCGATTCGCCGAGCACTTGCCCCACGATGAGCCGCGGGCGCATGCCGAGCGCCTGGAACAGGCCGAACTCGCGCGTGCGCTCGAACACCGCCATGAGCAGCGTGTTCACGAGCCCGAAGGACATGGCGGTGAAGACGATGAGATACCAGATCACGAGCACCACGTTGCTGAGCTCCTCCGTGAGGACGAGCAGCGGCTCGATCTCGGTCCAGGGCCGCACGTCGAGATCCGGCGCGGCGGCGCGCAGACGCTCGAGCAGGCTGTCGATGCGATCCCGCTCCGGGGCGACCAGCGCGATCTCGGAAATCCGCTCGCCGAGGCGCAGCATCCGCTGCGCCGCGCGCCGCCCGACGAACACGTAGCCCGTCTCGATCGCCTCGGGCTCGGCGTCGAACAGCCCGACGATGCGAAAGCCGCGATCCGCGAGCTCGTTGTCCGCGCCCTCGCTCATGACCACGACGCGCCAGCCGAGGCGCGTCTCGAGCCGCTCCGCGAGCTTGCGTCCGATGAGAAGCCCGGCGTCGTCGACCGATTCCAGATAGCGTCCCGCGACGACGGCGCCGGGAATGAACGAGAGCCCGCGCTCCTGCGCCGGGTCGATCCCGACGAGCGTGACCGCCGCCGACTCGCGCTCGCTCACGACGATCGCCGGCACCCGCACGCGCGCGGCCCAGGCGAGCGCGCCGGCGGCGAGCACCGCCCGCAGCTCCGGCCCGGGCGGCGGCATGCTGTGCTCGACCACCGGATCGTCGCGGTAGCCCGGTGCGTGGATCTGCACGTGCCCGGTGAGGTTCGCGATCGCGCGCTCGGGCTGACCCTCGAGCACGCCGCGCGTGAGGCCGGCGAGACTCACCATAGACCACACCCCGAGCGCGAGCGCGAACAGGATCGCGCCCGTGCGGCCCGGGTGGCGCCAGAGGTTTCGCCACGCGAGCACCGCGAGCAGCCGGACCGTCGAGCTCACGCCGCGCGCATCGCCTCGACGGGGCGCAGCCGCCGGATGCGCAGCGCCGGATAGAGCGCCGCGGCGAGCGTGAAAGCGAAGATGACGGCCGGCCCGAGCGTAAGCGTCGCGAAGGAGAGCTGCGGCGTGATCACGCCCGGCAAACCGAACTGCGCGTAGATCTCCTTCATGCCGGGGAACGTGAAGCCGACGACGCGGAAGTACCCGGCGATCGCGCCGCCGAGCGCGACGCCTATCGCGAGCCCGATCGCCGTGAGCAGCGCGCTCTCGAGCAGGACGAGCGCGCCGATGCGAAGCGGCGTCGCGCCGAGCGCCAGCATGATGCCGAACTCCCGCGTGCGTTCGAGCACCGACATGAGGAACGTGTTGAGGATGCTGAACGTGACCACGACGATGAGCACGACGTAGACGAACCAGCTCTGCACCATGTCGGCGTCTATCAGCTGGCGCACGCCGGGGACGAGCCGCTCCCAGTCGAGCAGCACGAGCCCGTCGGCGCTCTCGGGCAGCGCCGCCGCCACGCGCGCCTCGAGGCGCTCGATGGCGTCGAGCGAAGGCCCCGAGACCACGATCGCATGCGCATGATCGCCCATCGCGTAGATCTCCTGGAACGTCTCGAGCGGCAGCTGCACGAGATTGCGGTCGAGCTCGGGGTTGCCGCTCGCGAACACGCCGACGATCGGCAGCACGGCGGCGGCGATCGAGCCGTCGCGCCCGGTGCCGAGGAGCGTCAGCTCGTCGCCCACGCCGACGCGCAGATTGCGCGCGAGCGTGGCGCCGATCAGCGCCTCCTGCGCCGCGGGCCCCGAGAAGTAGCTTCCGGCGGTGATCAATGCCGGGATCGTGGACACCCCCGGCTCGTGCTCGGGCTCGACGCCGACGACGGGCACGCCGTAGGTGCGCGTGCCGCTCGAAGCCAGCGCGAAGCCGTTCGCGCGTACGGCGACGGACGCCTCCGGCACCCGCGCGCGCAGGTGCTCGGCGAGCGCCTGCGCGGCGGCGATACTCGTGCGCATCTGCGGCTTGTCCAGGTAGCCGGCACGCTGGATCTGCATCTGTCCCGTGTAAGTGCGCAGCGCGCTCTCGAGCATCATGTCGTACGCGCCGAGCTGAATCGTGATCATGAAGACGAGCAGCGCCGCCGAGAACGCGATCGCCGCGATCGTGAGCCAGGTCCGGCGGCGATGCCGCCAGAGATTGCGCCAGGCGAGCTGCAGCAGCATGTGTCTACGGGCGCACGCTGTCGGCTTCGGCGTGCTCGGCAGCTGACCCGGGGCCGGCGTGCATCGGGAAGCTCCGCCGCGCTAGCGCGGGTTGCGCAGATTGGCGAGCGTGAACGTGCTCGCCGGGATGTCCACGCCGAATTCCGCCTGGAGCACGCGCAGCTCCGTCCATTCTTCCGGCGACTCCGCCTGCTGCATGCGCTGGCGCGCGGCGATGAGCTTGCCGCCGAGGGGCGCGATGTCGTGGGTCGTGAGGCGCTTCACCAGGCGATCGGCCTGATCGTAGAACGCGTGCTCGAGCAGGATCCAGTCGTCGCGGATCGCGACCACCTCGCGCCCCCAGACGACCGGCGCCTCCGGCTTCGGCCGTGCCTCGATGACGTAGACCTTGTGCCCGTCCCGCACCTCGGTCGCGAGCAGCGTGTGCGTGTACTGGTCGAGCAGGTCGTCGGCCTTGGCCAGGTCGTTGTTGGTGAAGTCCGAGCCCATCCAGCTCTGGTTCATCATGCTCGAGGGAATCTTCACCACGCGGTTGATCCTGGGGTTGTAGCTCCACATCTCGTTGCCGACGAGGAGCGTCGCGTTGCCGGCATCCTTCGGCGGGGCCACGACCCGCACGAGCGACTGCTCCTCGCCCCGCGTCCACACGCGGATCGTCATCTGCCGCTCCCAGTCGGGGCGGTGGATCGTCATCCGCGCGACCGAGTAGGACGACGTGTCCCGCCAGTAGTCGATGGCCGCTTTGACGATCGCACTGGCGTCGACCTCGGCCTTCGAGGACGTTGCAGCGCTCGCAGTGCAGACCACAAAGAAAAGTGCGGCCCCGAGAATCCGCCGGTTTTTCAGATGCATGGCCCATTATTGCATCCCCGCCCCGGACCCTGAAGGCGCACGGGCGCGAGAACAGCAGACGCTGCGGCCCCTTACCAGACGGACTTCCCGGTCTACCTTAAATACGAGGGGGGGTAGACCATGAGAGCATTCTTCAAACCGGCGTTCCGGGTGTTCGACCGGCTGCGCGCGATGACCGCGCTCGCCGTCATGATCGCGCTCGTCGCCATCGGTCAGGCCGCCGCGTTCCGCGCCGCCTGGAACCCGGACGGCGGCACGACCGATCCGACGGCGTGGCTGCTCGCTGCCGCCGTCTCGTTCTGTGCATTGGTGTACCTGCTCGTCGCGCTCGCGCTCGCGAACAAGATCGCGATGGAGCGGATGAGCGCGGCGCTCGAGCGGCTCGGGAGCGGCGATCTCACCGTGCGCGTGCGGGTGCCGCGCGGACTCGACGCCCGGACGGAAGCCGGCCGCATGTGGGGCGCCATGACACAGCTCGGCGACAGCCTGCTCGGCATCGTGCGGCAGGTGCGTGCGAGCGCCGACCACATCGCCCAGGGCGCCCACGAGATCGCCGCCGGCTACACGCACCTCTCGCAGCGCACCGAGGAGCAGGCGGCCACGCTCGAGGAGACGGCGGCGAGCATGGAGCAGCTCTCGGCGGCGGTGAAGCAGAACGC
>DATCLR010000043.1:0-14756 GCA_036563785.1 Burkholderiales bacterium
CGTCGACGAGGCGATCGCGGGGTACGCGAAGAACATCGAGGTGACGCTGCACGCGGACGGCTCGCTTTCGGTCGCCGACGACGGCCGCGGCATGCCCGTCGACAAGCACAAGGGCGAGAAGGTGTCGGGGGTCGAGGTCATCCTCACGCGGCTGCACGCGGGCGGCAAGTTCTCCAACAAGAACTACACCTATTCCGGCGGACTGCACGGCGTCGGCGTGTCGGTCGTCAACGCGCTCTCGAAGAAGCTCGAGGTCCGCGTGCGGCGCGACGGCAAGGAGTACCGCATGACCTTCGCCGACGGGCAGAAGACCTCGGAGCTGCGCGTCGTCGGCACCGTCGGCAAGCGCGTCACCGGCACGACGCTGCGCTTCTGGCCGGATCCCAGGTTCTTCGACACGGTCAAGTTCCACGTCCCGAGCCTGAAGCACCTGCTGCGCGCCAAGGCGGTACTGTGCCCGGGGCTGCGGGTCGTGTTCGTGAACGAGCTCGCGAAATCGGACAACGAGGAGTGGCTCTACGAGGACGGCCTCAAGGAGTACCTCAAGGGCGAGATCGGGAAGACCGAGACCATTCCTGACGAGCCGTTCTGCGGGCACTTCAAGGGCGGCAACGAAGAGGTCGACTGGGCCGCGGTCTGGATTCCCGATGAGGACGTCGCGCCGATCCGCGAGAGCTACGTCAACCTGATCCCGACGGTTCAGGACGGCACGCACGTCAACGGCTTTCGTGCGGGGCTCACGGAGGCGCTGCGCGAGTTCTGCGAGCTCCGCAACTGGCTGCCGCGCGGCGTCAAGCTCGCCCCGGAGGACGTCTGGGGGCGGGCGAGCTACGTGCTGTCGCTCAAGATGCGGGAGCCGCAGTTCTCGGGGCAGACCAAGGAGCGGCTCACGTCGCGCGACGCGGCCACGTTCGTCGGCGGCGTCGCCAAGGACGCATTCAGCATCTGGCTCGCGCAGCACGTCGCCGACGCCGAGCGCATCGCGCAGCTCGCCATCTCCTCGGCCCAGGCGCGCCTCAAGGCCGACAAGCGCATCGAGCGCAAGAAGATCGGGACGGGTCCCGCGCTTCCCGGCAAGCTCGCCGACTGCACCGCCCAGGACCTCTCGCGCACCGAGCTCTTCCTCGTCGAGGGCGATTCGGCGGGCGGTTCGGCCAAGCAGGCGCGCGATCGCGAGTACCAGGCGGTGCTGCCGCTGCGCGGCAAGATCCTGAATACATGGGAAGTCGAGTCCGCCGAGGTGCTGGCCTCGCAGGAGGTCCACGACATCGCGGTGGCGCTCGGCGTCGATCCGGGCAGCAACAAGCTCGACGGGCTGCGCTACGGCAAGGTGTGCATCCTCGCCGACGCGGATTCGGACGGCGCGCACATCGCGACGCTCCTGTGCGCGCTCTTCGTCAGGCATTTCCGCGCCCTGGTCGAGCAAGGCCGCGTGTACGTGGCCATGCCGCCCCTCTTCCGGATAGACGTCGGCAAGGACGTGTACTACGCCCTGGATGAGGACGAGAAGAAGGGCATACTGGACCGGATCGAGGCCGAGAGCCGGCAGGCGCGTCCGACGATCACGCGCTTCAAGGGGCTCGGCGAGATGAACCCGATGCAGCTGCGCGAAACCACGATGGATCCGGCCACGCGGCGGCTGGTGCAGCTCGAGCTAGGCGACGTCAAGAGCACCTACAAGGTGCTCGACATGCTGCTCGCGAAGAAGCGCGCCGCCGACCGCAAGGCCTGGCTCGAGAAGAAGGGCGACAAGGCGGAGATCCTTTGACGGCGGAGCCGGCGCTCGTTACCGGTCGAGCGCGCAGAGTGCGGCGCGGGAAGCGAGGGAGGTCCGACGATGCGCATCATCAAGCACACCATCGACATCGGCGCACCGGCGGAGGTCGTCTGGCGGGTACTGACGAACTTTCCGGCATATCCCAAGTGGAATCCTTTCATACGCGAGGTCCGCGGCAAGCTGGAAGCGGGCGCGCGCCTGTGGGTGCGGCTGCGGCTTTCGAAGACGCGGGTGCTGCGCTTCCGCCCGCGGGTCACCAAGGTGATCCCGGCGGCGGAGCTGCGCTGGCGCGGCAGCTGGCTGCTGCCCGCGCTGTTCGCGGGAGAGCATTCGTTCATCATCGTGCCGAACGGCGTGAGCGGCGTGCGCTTCATCCAGCGTGAACAGTTCAGCGGGCTGCTCGCGCCGCTCATCCTGCCGTTCATCGCGAAGAGTACCGAGGAAGGCTTTGAGCGCATGAACCGCGCACTCCAGAGAATCGCCGAAGAGAAACGCTGATGGCCAGAAAAGAGACGCAGACGCCCGCGAAGCGCGGCAAGGTCGTACCGCTCCCACGCGCCCGCGCGGCGGATGTCGAACGCCTGCCGGTCGCGCAGTTCACCGAGAAGGCGTACCTCGACTACTCGATGTACGTGATCCTCGACCGGGCGCTGCCCTTCATCGGGGACGGTCTGAAGCCGGTGCAGCGGCGCATCATCTACGCGATGTCGGAGCTCGGACTGTCGGCCACGGCGAAATACAAGAAGTCGGCGCGCACCGTCGGCGACGTCCTCGGCAAGTATCACCCGCACGGCGACATGGCCTGCTACGAGGCCATGGTGCTCATGGCGCAGCCGTTCAGCTACCGCTACCCGCTGATCGACGGGCAGGGCAACTGGGGCTCGCAGGACGACCCGAAGTCGTTCGCGGCCATGCGCTACACGGAGGCGCGCCTCACGCGCTTCGCCCAGCTCCTGCTCTCGGAGCTCGAGCAGGGGACGGTCGACTGGGTGCCCAACTTCGACGGCACGCTGCGCGAGCCGCGCTTCCTCCCCGCGCGGCTGCCGCACGTGCTGCTGAACGGCACCACCGGCATCGCCGTCGGCATGGCGACCGACATCCCGCCGCACAACCTGCGCGAGGTCGCGGCGGCTTGCGTGCGGCTGCTCGAGGACCCGAAGGCGACGACGGCGGATCTCCTCAAGCACCTGAAGGGCCCCGACTACCCCACCGAGGCGGAGATCGTGAGCTCGTCGGCCGAGATCCGCGCGATCTACCAGACCGGCAGCGGCACGATCCGCTGCCGCGCGAAGTGGGAGCGCGAGAACGGGGACATCATCATCACGGCGCTGCCCTATCAGGTGTCGGGCGCCAAGGTACTCGAGCAGATCGCGAGCCAGATGCAGCAGAAGAAGCTGCCGATGGTGGAGGATCTGCGCGACGAGTCCGATCACGAGAACCCGACGCGGCTCGTGATCGTGCCGCGCTCGAACCGGGTCGACCCGGTCGAGCTCATGGACCACCTGTTCGCGACGACCGACCTCGAGCGCACCTATCGCGTGAACCTGAACATGATCGGCCTCGACGGCCGGCCGCGCGTCTACAACCTGCGCGACCTGCTCTCCGAGTGGCTCGAGTTCCGCATCGAGACGGTGCGCCGGCGGCTGCAGCACCGGCTCGACAAGGTGGAGGCGCGGCTGCACGTCCTCGCCGGCCTCCTGACCGCTTACCTCAACCTCGACGAGGTGATCCGCATCATCCGGCGCGAGGACGAGCCGAAGCCCGTGCTCATGAAGCGCTTCAAGCTCACGGAGACGCAGGCCGAGGCGATCCTCGAGACCCGGCTGCGCCACCTCGCGCGGCTCGAGGAGATGAAGATCCGCAGCGAAGAGGCGGAGCTCAAGCGCGAACGCAAGGATCTCGAGAAGGTGCTCGGCTCGAAGAAGCTCCTGCGCGAGCGCGTGCGCGACGAGATCATCAGGGACGCCGAGGAGTTCGGCGACGCCCGGCGCTCGCCGTTCAAGGAGCGCCCGCCCGCGAAGGCCATCGATCTCACGCAGCTCGTGCCCGCGGAGCCCGTGACCGTGGTGCTGTCCGAGAAGGGCTGGGTGCGCGCGGCGAAGGGCCACGAGGTGGATCCGCGCGCGCTCGACTACAAGGCCGGCGACGCGTTCCTGCAGGCGGCGCGCGGCAGGAGCAACCAGCTCGCCGTGTTCCTCGATTCAACCGGACGCAGCTACACGCTGCCGGCGCACAAGCTGCCGTCCGCGCGCGGTCACGGCGAGCCCCTCGCCTCGAGCCTCAACCCGCCGCCCGGCGCGACCTGGTCGGGCGTTCTCATGGGCGATCCGAACGACCTGTACGTGCTCGCGTCCGATGCCGGCTACGGCTTCATCGTGCCGCTGTCGGAGCTCATCACCGACCGCAGGGCGGGCAAGGCGGTGCTCAAGGTGCCGAACGGCTCGCGCGCGGTGCCGCCGCAGCGCGTGGAGAACCCGGAGGAAGACTGGCTCGCGGCGGTGACCAACACCGGGCACCTCCTGGTCTTCCCCGTGGGGGAGCTGCCGCGCATGGAGAAGGGCAAGGGGGACAAGATCCTCAATATCCCTGGCAAGAAGGTGGCGGCTCGCGAGGAGTTCCTCGCCGGCATCGCCGTTTTCAAGGAAGGCGATTCGCTGCTGCTGCGCACCGCCAGAGGCGAGCTGATCCTCAAGCCCGGCGACCCGATCGACCGCTACGTCGGCGAGCGGGGGCTGCGCGGGTCTAAGCTCCCGAAGGATCACCAGCAGGTGCGCGCGATCGAGCGGCTCCCGAAGACCTGAGGCGCGGCGGCGCGCGGTCGGGGCGGCGCGGGCGGTTGTTCGAAGCCCGCGCCCGCTTTAGAGTCCGCTCGACCGTGTTCATGCCGAGGGCCTCATGGAGTACCTCGTTCGGGTGGTCGTTTCCGCGCTGATCATCGTCGTCGTTGCCGAGATCGCCAAACGCAGCACCGTGCTCGGCGGACTGATCGCGTCGCTGCCGCTCGTCTCGATACTGGCGTTCGTCTGGCTGTATCTCGACACCCGCAGCACGGAGCGCGTCGCGGCGCTTTCGTACAGCATCTTCTGGCTGGTGCTGCCGTCGCTGTCGTTCTTCCTCGTGCTGCCCTGGCTGCTGCAGAAGACGGGCAATTTCTACCTCGGTCTGGCCGGAAGCATAGCGATTATGCTCGTCGTTTACGGAGCCCTCGTGCTCGCGCTGCAGCGCTGGGGCGCGGAGCTCTAGGCATGCGCGAGCTGCCGCTCTCGGATCTAATCGGCCTCCTCTGGTTCGTCGCGCTCTGGGTCGGCTACACGCTCTACACCGACCGCGGCGCGCCGCGCCCGCATTCCCTGCGCGCCTCGATGCACCGGAACCGCTACCTGTGGATGACGCAGATCCTCAAGCGCGAGAACCGCATCATGGACACGCAGGTGCTCGGGCAGCTCGCGCAGGGCGCCAGCTTCTTCGCCTCGACCACGCTGCTGATACTCGTCGGTCTGTTCACGGTGCTCGGGGCGCTCGACGAGGCGGTCGTCACCCTGCGGCGCATTCCCTACGCGGACAAGGTGACGACGCTGCAGTGGGAGCTGCGCCTGCTCGCGCTGATCGTGATCTTCGTACACGCCTTCTTCAAGTTCACGTGGGCGCTGCGCCAGTTCAACTACTGCGCGGTGCTCGTCGGCGCCGCGCCGGGCCCGAAGGAGGGTGGCGACGAAGAATGGGTGCGGCGCACCGCCTGGCTCAGCACGCTCGCCTCGAAAGACTTCAACCAGGGGCTGCGCGCCTATTATTTCGGGCTGTCCGTGATCGCGTGGTTCGTCAACGGGTGGCTGTTCATGGTCGCGACCGCGCTCGTGGTGGCCGTCCTCTACTGGCGCGAATACCGCTCGGAGGCGCTGCGCACGCTCGAGCTGCCGGCGAGCCGCGGGCTGCCGGACCGGCTCCTTCCCTGAGATCTGCGGCGCGGCGGCTCACCCGCGCAGCGCCTGCCGGCGGCGCTCCATGAGCCGCCAGATCATCGGCGTGAAGATGAGCTGCATCGCGAGGTCCATCTTGCCGCCGGGGACGACGATCGTGTTGGCGCGCGACATGAACGAGCCGTGCAGCATCGACAGCAGGTACGGAAAGTCGATGCCGCGCGGATTCGCGAAGCGGATGACGAGAATGGACTCGTCCGGCGTCGGAATGAAGCGCGCGATGAAGGGATTCGAAGTGTCGACCACCGGCACGCGCTGGAAATTGATGTGCGTGCGCGAGAACTGCGGGCAGATGTAGTGCACGTAGTCGTACATGCGCCGCAGGATCGTATCCGTCACCGCCTCGGTCGAGTAGCCGCGCGTAGCCTTGTCGCGGTGCAGCTTCTGTATCCATTCGAGATTGATGACCGGCGTCACCCCGATCAGGAGATCGACGTGGCGCGCGACGTCGACGGTGTCGGTGACGACGCCGCCGTGCAGCCCCTCGTAGAACAAGAGATCGGTGTCGGGCGGCAGATCCTCCCACGGCGAGAACGTGCCGGGCGGCTGCCGGTACGCGGCCGCTTCCTGCTCGTCGTGCAGGTACTTGCGGGTTCGGCCGCGCCCGGTCTCTCCGTAGCCCCGAAACAGCGCCTCGAGCTCCTCGAGCAGGTTCGCTTCCGGACCGAAGTGGCTGAAGCGGTGGTTGCCGCGGCGGTGCTCCTCGGCGATCTTCTGCTTCATCGTCTCGCGGTCGTAGCGATGGAAGCTGTCGCCCTCGACGAAGGCGGCGGTAATGCCCTCGCGACGGAAGATCTGCTCGAACGTGCGGGCGACCGAGGTTGTGCCGGCCCCCGAGGAGCCGGTGACGGCGATGATCGGATGCCGGGTCGACACGGGCTCGGGCTCCGTCAGGCGGGAGCGCGGAACAGGCCGCGCGTGTTGAAGAGCGGCACGTCGAGCTCCGGCGTGCCGTCGGGGATCGAGGGCGCGGCGCCCGTCGCCGCCGCGCCGTCGTCGGAATCGAAAAGGCGGCTCGAGCGGATGTCCTCAGGCTCGATTGTCATCAGGTCCTCGATCGAGAGATTCGCCCGCCCCGAGGCGAACAGCCGGTTCGCGTGGCGCAGCCGCGCGCGGTCGAGGGCGTTGCGGATCGAGCGCGCGTTCGCGCAGCGCGGCTGGCGGACGCGCCGCGCGATGTACTCGCGGAACGCCGGGATCGCCGCGGGGGCGAAGCGGTACTGCATGGCGCTCAGCATGCGCTCGCCGATGGCGAAGAGCTCCTCTTCGGTGTAGTCCGGAAAGTCGATGTGGTGCGCGATGCGCGACGCCATGCCGGGATTGCTCTGGAAGAAGCGCTCCATGCGGTCCTTGTAGCCGGCGAGGATCACGACGAGATCGTGGCGCTCGTTCTCCATCGCCTGCAGCAGGATCTCGATGGCCTCCTGGCCGTAGTCGCGCTCGTTCTCCGGCCGATAGAGGTAATACGCCTCGTCGATGAACAGCACCCCGCCCATCGCCCGCCGGAGCACCTCCCGCGTCTTGGGCGCGGTGTGGCCGATGTACTGTCCGACCAGGTCGTCGCGCGTCGCCACCACCAGATGTCCGCCGCGCAGGTAACCGAGGCGCGCGAGTATCTCGGCCATGCGCACGGCGACCGTGGTCTTCCCCGTGCCGGGGTTTCCGGTGAAGCACATGTGCAGCGTCGGAGCGCTCGTCGCGAGCCCGACCGCGGCGCGCAGCTTGTCGACGAGGAGCAGGGCGGCGATCTCGCGGATGCGCGTCTTCACCGGAGCGAGGCCGACCAGGTCGCGCTCGAGACCCTCGAGGACGTCGCCGACTTGCGAGGCTTCGTACGCCGCACGCAGGTCCGCACGCGCTTCCGGAGGTATGCCGTCGGGTGGATCGAAGGCTGTGTTCATGATCGGCTCCTTCAGTACCGCTCGCCTTCGGGCTTGTCGGTCGCGTAAGGGACGATGGTGTAGCGCATCCGCCGCCCCGCGGCTTCCTGGCGGACGAGGCGGAACCCCGGCTCGTGAGGAGGGCGATTGACGATGAATGACATGCGCGGCGTTTCCCAGCCGCGCGTGCTGTCGAACGCGGTTACCCGGATGTAGCTGTTCGGGAAAGCACGGCGGCACTCGTTGATCTCGCGCAGGACCCCCGCGGGATCCCGGAGATCGAACATCGGCAGGCCGTACATTTCCCAGTAGGTGTTGCGCGGATGCGGATCGTCCGTGTACTCGATGTTTACCGCCCAGCCCCGGTCGAGCGCGTACTTCAGCTGCGCCAGAATCTGCGCGTCGGTGAGGTCGGGCAGGAACGAGAACTGTCCCTGGGTGATGCGGTTGCCGTAGTTCGTCATCATAAGGAGGCCCTCACACGCCCGGCGTCGCCGTCGGCACGTAGTCGGCGGTGTCGGTCGACTCGTAGTCGAAGCTCACGTCCTTCCAGGTCTCGAGCGCGACCCGGAGCGGCCTGCAGTTCCGCGCCGCCTGCTCGAGGATCTCCGGTCCCTCGCGCAGGAGGTCCCGCCCTTCGTTGCGCGCCAGGATCATCGCTTCGAGCGCGACACGGTTCGCGATGGCGCCCGCCTGGATCCCCATCGGGTGGCCGATGGTGCCGCCGCCGAACTGGAGCACGACGTCCTCGCCGAGGTAGTGCAGGAGCTGATGCATCTGCCCGGCGTGGATTCCGCCCGAGGCGACCGGCATGACCCGGTTGAGCGACGCCCAGTCCTGCTCGAAATAGAGTCCGTGCTCGAGACTCACCGGCGTGTGCCGCTCGCGCAGCGTGTCGTAGAAGCCCTTGACCATGCGCGGGTCGCCTTCGAGCTTGCCGACCACGGTGCCGGCGTGCAGGTGATCGACGCCCGCCATGCGCATCCACTTGCAGATGACGCGGAAGCTGATGCCGTGGTTCTTCTGGCGTGCGTACGTGGAGTTGCCGGCGCGGTGCAGGTGCAGGATCATGTCGTTGCGCCGCGCCCACTTCGCCATCGACTGGATCGCGGTGTAGCCGACGACGAGATCGATCATCACGATCACGCTGCCGAGCGATTTCGCGAACTCGGCGCGCTCGTACATCTCCTCCATGGTGCCGGCGGTCACGTTGAGGTAATGCCCCTTGACCTCGCCCGTCGCGGCCGCCGCGCGGTTCACGGCCTCCATGCAGTAGAGAAAGCGGTCGCGCCAGTGCATGAAAGGCTGCGAGTTGATGTTCTCGTCGTCCTTGACGAAATCGAGCCCGCCCTTCAGTGCCTCGTAGACCACGCGCCCGTAGTTGCGCGCCGACAGCCCGAGCTTGGGCTTGGTCGTCGCGCCGAGCAGCGGCCGCCCGAACTTGTCGAGACGCTCGCGTTCGACGACGATGCCGGTGGCCGGTCCCTGGAACGTCTTGAGATACGCCACCGGCAGGCGCATGTCCTCGAGCCGGAGCGCCTTGATGGCCTTGAAGCCGAAGACGTTCCCGATGATCGAGGCGGCGAGGTTGGCGATGGAGCCGGGCTCGAACAGATCGATGTCGTACGCGATCCAGGCGAAGTACTGGGGCTCCGCGGCGCTTCCCGGGCTCGCGGGCACCGGCTCCACACGGTACGCCTTCGCGCGATAGACCTCGCTCGCCGTCAGGCGATCGGTCCACACCACGGTCCAGGTCGCGGTCGAGGATTCGCCCGCCACGGCGGCGGCGGCTTCCTCGGGGTCTACGCCCGGCTGCGGCGTGATGCGAAAGAGCGCGATGATGTCGGTGTCGAGCGGCTGGTAATGCGGTTGCCAGTACCCCATGTCCCGATAGGGGATCACACCGGGGCGGTAACGTTCGGCGGCGGTACGCGCGGTTTGAACTTCGTCGCTCGGCATGCGCACGGTCTGTCCTCGTTTCGAATCGTGAGGGCAGCCTATGCGGTCGGTGTCATAAGGTCTATTCAGTAATTTTTTGAGTCCGTATAACGGACCCTTATAATCTGCGCATGCAGCACGTGACGCTGAAGCAGTTGCGGTTCTTCCGCGCCGTCGCCGCCCACGCGAGCTTCTCGAAGGCGGCGAAGGAGCTGCATTTGACGCAGCCGGCGGTGTCCATGCAGGTGCGGCAGCTGCAGGAGGCGGTGGGACTGCCGTTGTTCGAGCAGGTGGGGCGCCGGATCGTGCTGACCGAAGCGGGCCGCGAGCTCGCCCATTACGCCGCCGCCGTTACGGATCTGCTGCGCGAGGCGCGCGAGACGCTCGACGCGATGAAAGGCGTCACCGGCGGCGTGCTGCGCATCGGCGCGGTGAGCACGGCGAAGTATTTCGCGCCGAGGCTCTTCGCCGAGTTCGCGCGCGAGCGGCCGGGCGTGGTGATCAAGTTCACCGTCGGCAATCGCGAAGAGATGGTGCGCCAGCTCGTCGAGAACGAAACCGACCTCGTGATCATGGGCCGCCCGCCGCGCGAGCTCGAGACGATCGCGGAGCCGTTCGCGCGGCATCCGCTCGGGATCGTGGCGTCGACGGCGCACCCGCTCGCGAAGGCGAAGCGCATTCCGTTCGAGCGCGTGGCGGGCGAGCCGTTCCTGATCCGCGAACAGGGCTCCGGGACGCGCGCCTCGATGGAGCGCGTGTTCCAGGAGCACGGCGTGAGCTACCGCCCGCTCATGGAAGTGAGCAGCAACGAGACCATCAAGCAGGCGGTCATCGCCGGGATGGGGCTCGCGTTCCTGTCCCTGCACACCGTCGGGCTCGAGCTGCAGACGCGGCGGCTCGCGTTGCTCGACGTCGCCGGACTGCCGCTCGTGCGCGACTGGTACGTGATCCATCGCAAGGACAAGCGGCTGCTGCCCGCGGCCCTCGCGTTCCGCGAGTTCCTGCTGCGCGCCGGCGCGGCCCTCATCGAGCGAGCGACGGGTGTGGCGGGCACGGGCGCGCTGCGCTCGCGCCGCCGCGCTTCATGAGCGCCGGCGCCTCCCGCGCGGCGTTCGCGCGTTTGCTCTAGAATCGCCGCCGCCATGCGCATCGCCGCTCTCATCGAGTACGACGGTTCCCGCTTCAGCGGCTGGCAGTCCCAGGGCCACGCCCGGACGGTGCAGCGCTGCGTCGAGGAGGCGCTCTCGCGCGTCGCCGACGAGCCCGTGCGCGTGAGCGCGGCGGGCCGCACCGACGCGGGCGTGCACGCGCTCGCGCAGGTGATCCACTTCGACACGCGTGCGGCGCGTACGCCGTACTCGTGGGTGCGCGGCGCGAACAGCAACCTGCCGCCCGAGATCGCGCTGCTCTGGGCCGGCGAGGTGCCGGAGACGTTCCACGCCCGCTTCGCGGCGACGGCGCGCCATTACCGCTACCTCATCCTCAACCGTTCGGTGCGCCCCACGTACCTCGCCCGGCGCGTCACGCACGAATACCGCCCGCTCGACGTGGAGCGCATGCGCGAGGCGGCGCGCTACCTCGTCGGCCGGCACGATTTCACCTCGTTCCGCTCGGTTCAGTGCGAGGCGCGGTCGCCGGTGCGCGAGCTGCGCGTGCTCGACGTCGAGCGCCGCGGCGATATGGTTCAGCTGCACGCCTGCGCCGACGGCTTCCTGCACCACATGGTGCGCAACCTCGCCGGGGTGCTGCTCGCGATCGGCGCCGGCGAGCGGCCGCCCGAGTGGGCGCGCGAAGTGCTCGAAGCGCGCGATCGCACCAAGGGCGGCGTGACCGCCCCGGCGGACGGACTCTATCTGACCGCGGTGGAGTATCCGGAGTCGTTCGGCATTCCGCGGCTTTCGAACGACCGACCCCTCTGGTAAGCTCGCGCGCTCCTCGCCATGCGTACGCGCGTGAAAATCTGCGGCATCACCCGCGTGGAAGACGCACGGGCGGCGGCCGCGGCCGGCGCCGACGCCATCGGGCTCGTGTTCTACGCCGCGAGCCCGCGCGCCGTCACGGTCGAGCAGGCGCGTGCCATCGCGCAAGCGGTGCCGCCCTTCGTGGCGGTCGTCGGCCTTTTCGTCGATGCCGAGCCGGACGCGATACGCGCGGTTCTGAGCCGCGTGCCGCTGTCTCTGATACAATTCCACGGCTCCGAAACTCCCGACCAGTGCGCCGCATACGGCCGCCCCTACATCAAGACCATACGCATGCACGATGCCGTCGACGTGGGCCTCGAAGAGCGGCGCTTCGCCGACGCGGCGGGCCTGCTGCTCGACACTTTCGTACCCGACCGCGCCGGCGGCTCGGGGCGCACGTTCGACTGGTCGCGCGTGCCGACGCGGCGCGCCAAACCGCTCGTCCTCGCCGGCGGACTGACGCCAGAGAACGTGGGCGAGGCGATCCGGCGGGTTCGGCCGGATGCGGTCGACGTGAGCAGCGGGGTCGAGGCGGACAAGGGCGTCAAGGACGCGGCGAAGATCGCCGCGTTCATCCGCGCCGTGCAGGAGGCGGCATGAGCGCGTACGCCTGGCCCGACGCCGGCGGCCACTTCGGCCGCTTCGGCGGCATGTACGCGCCGGAAACGCTGATGCAGCCGCTCACCGAGCTCGCCGAGGCCTACACGCGGCTGCGCGACGACCCGAAATTCCAGGAAGAATTCACCGAGGACCTGCGTCTGTACGTCGGCCGGCCTTCGCCGCTCTATCCGGCGAAGCGGCTCACGGCGCTCTGGGGCGGCGCGCGCGTGTATCTGAAGCGCGAAGACCTGAACCACACGGGCGCGCACAAGATCAACAACACCATCGGCCAGGCGCTGCTCGCGCGCCACATGGGCAAGCGCCGCCTCGTCGCCGAAACCGGCGCCGGCCAGCACGGCGTCGCGACCGCCACTGTCGCGGCGCGCTTCGGCATGAAGTGCGTCGTCTACATGGGGGCCGAGGATGTTGCGCGCCAGGCGATGAACGTCTACCGCATGAAGCTCCTCGGCGCCGAGGTGGTGCCGGTCGACGCGGGCTCGAAGACGCTCAAGGATGCGATCAACGAGGCGTTCCGCGACTGGGTGACGAACGTCGAGGACACGTTCTACGTGTTCGGCACCGTGGCCGGCCCGCATCCGTATCCGCTGATCGTGCGGGACTTCCAGGCCGTGATCGGCCGCGAGGTGCGCTGGCAGATCATGGAGTTCGAGGGTCGGCTGCCGGATGCACTCGTCGCCTGCGTGGGCGGCGGCTCGAACGCCATGGGGCTCTTCTATCCGTTCCTCGATGACGAGACGGTCGCGCTCTACGGCGTCGAGGCGGCGGGCGAGGGAATCGACACCGGGCGCCACGCGGCCACGCTCTGCGCCGGGCGGCCGGGCGTGCTGCACGGCGCGCGCGTGCACCTGCTGCAGACGCCCGAGGGCCAGATCGTGGAGACGCATTCCGTTTCCGCCGGGCTCGACTATCCGGGCGTCGGTCCGGAGCACTCGTGGCTCAAGGAATCGGGCCGGGCGCGTTACGTCGCCGTCACCGACCGCGAGGCGGTCGATGCGTTCCACGAGCTGACGCGCACCGAGGGGATCATGCCGGCGCTCGAGTCGAGCCACGCGCTCGCCTACGCGAAGCGCCTCGCGGTCGAGCTCGGCAAGGACAAGTGCCTGGTGGTCAATGTCTCCGGCCGCGGCGACAAGGACATCCACACCGTCGCCGGCTTCGAAGGGATCAAGCTCTGATGTCGCGCCTCGCCCAGCAGTTCGCAGCTCTCAAAGAGGAGCGGCGCGTCGCGCTCGTGCCCTACATAATGGCGGGCGATCCCGCGCCCTGGGTTACGGTGCCGCTGATGCACGCGCTGGTCCGCGCCGGCGCCAGCGTCATCGAGCTCGGGGTTCCGTTCTCCGATCCGATGGCCGACGGCCCGGTCATTCAGCGCGCCGGGCTGCGCGCGCTCAAGCAGGGAATCACGCTCTCCACGGTCCTCGACCTCGTGCGCGAGTTCCGGATCAAGGACGCGGCGACGCCGATCGTGCTCATGGGGTATCTGAATCCCATCGAGAACCTCGGCTACGAGGTTTTCGCGGAGCGCGCGGCGGCGGCGGGTGTGGACGGAGTGCTGACGGTCGACCTGCCGCCGGAGGAGGCGGCGCCGCTGCTCGCGGCGCTGCGCCCGCGGCAGCTCGATCCCATTTTCCTGCTCGCGCCGACCAGCGGGCCGGCGCGCATCGAGGCGGTGGCTCGCTCGGCGGCCGGTTTTATCTATTATGTATCGTTGCGGGGAGTCACCGGAGCGACTCATTTGGATCTCAACGAGGTCGGAGAAAAGATACGCGCCATCCGGCGGCACACGACCCTGCCGGTCGGCGTCGGTTTCGGCATCAGCACGCCGGAGCAGGCGGCCGCGGTCGCGCGCGTGGCCGATGCCGTCGTCGTCGGCAGCGCGGTCGTGAGCCGCATGGAGCAGAATGCGGCGAATCCCGAGCGGCTGCTCTCGGAAGTGCCCGCTTTCGTCGCCGCGCTGCGGGCGGCGATGGACCGCACGGCGCGCGCGATGACGGAGGCCGCGCCGTGAGCTGGTTCGATAAGCTCATCCCGCCGAAGATCAAGAGCCAGGGTGTCCGCAAGGCGGTGCCCGAAGGCGTGTGGCGCAAGTGCCCGGCCTGCGGCGCCGTGCTCTATTCCGCCGAGATCGAGAACAACCAGAACGTCTGCCCCAAGTGCGCGCACCACATGCGTATCTCCGCGCGCCGACGCCTCGATCTCTTCCTCGATCCGGAGCCGCGCGAGGAGATCGGGGCCAACCTCGCGCCGGTCGACGTCCTCAAGTTCAAGGACCTCAAGCGCTACAAGGAGCGCCTTGCGGAGGCGCAGCGCGAGACCGGCGAGCGCGACGCGCTCGTCGTGATGCGCGGGGCGCTCAAGGGCATGCCGCTCGTCGCCTGTGCGTTCGAGTTCAATTTCATGGGCGGCTCGATGGGCTCGGTCGTGGGCGAGCGCTTCGTGCGCGGAGTCCAGGTCTGCCTCGAGCGCAAGATTCCGCTCGTTTGCTTCGCCGCGAGCGGCGGCGCCCGCATGCAGGAAGGGCTCTTGTCGCTCATGCAGATGGCGAAGACCAACGCCGCGCTCGCGCGCCTCGGCGAGGCCGGCCTGCCGTACATCTCGGTGC